>DATEPG010000500.1:0-6202 GCA_035273265.1 Polyangiaceae bacterium | reverse complement strand
CAGGGGCTGAGCCTGCGGCTGTACGACCCGCAATCACGGCAGTGGAGCCTCAATTACGCGAACGCCGCCGATGGCCATATGGCGGTGCCGACGGTCGGGCAGTTCCGGGACGGCCGCGGCGAGTTTTACGATCAGGAAGTCCTCAACGGGCGGGCCGTCTTCGTCCGCTTCGTCATCTCCGGCATCACTTCCAACTCCGCTCATTTCGAGCAGGCCTTCTCCGACGACGGCGGCAAGACGTGGGAGGTGAACTGGATCGCGGACTCCCGCCACGCTTTCCACCATGTTCGACGATGGCCGGCCGTTCTGGTCCTCGCTAGTGCTCGATGGGAGCGTGCCCTGCAGCTCATAGCCGCCGCCAGCGGCGCGCGTCACCTGAAAGGCTCCTTTTTCGGCGCCGTCTACGACGAAATTCATGCCGCCTCCTGCCTCCAGATCTCCCTCCAGCTTGTCGAGCTTCGACTCATGCATCGCGCGCTCAGCTAGAAAGCCGCCGTTCAGAACGAGCGATGCCGCGAGCGCGAAACTCCGGAGGCGCCGCCACTTTTGTTTTCGAGCCTCAACGGCCTCGGGGCTTTCCGCTCCAGATTCTGCTTGTGCTGGACCTGATTCAGTTGAGGGTCGTTCCCAGGGCATCGAAGGGGTGTTGTCACTAAGTCAACCACGCCCATAATGCCTGTCAAGCGGCCCAGGCGACGCATCGTTTGCGGCACGCCTGCCCGCACCTGACCAACCGCCGAGAACCACCCCAGTGTCGCGCCGCGTGAAGTTCCCGGATTCGAGGTCCGCTCGGCAAGTTGACGATGGCGCTTAACCTCTCACGCGACCTGTGGCCATGGCGTAGCACCTAAAGGACCTGCCGCCGTTGCCCCATGCTGCGATGCGGTATCCCTTTTCCGCCTCGACACCGCAGTTGAAATCAGGGTGTTGACCGAGCGGCCATCAAGGCCGCGCCCACCAAGCCACCATCGTTACCGTAAACCGCGGAAGATATTCTAGTGACAGGCATCAGCCCCGGGTGCGCTAATAACGCCGCCTTTGCGATCGCCGCTTCGACAAACGGGTTGCTTCCGGCATCGCCGAGTGTCGCCGCTGCCAGCACGACACCGCCTCCGATTGTAATTACCGCGGGGTTCAGAATGTTCATGAGATCGCTGATCGCTATCCCTAGCCACTCGCCCGCTCGCCGAAAGGCCGCTGCGGCAATCATGTCGCCATTGTTACCGGGCCGTCGCAACATCATCCAAATCAGACGTGCTCTGCGCTGACCTGGTCATTGCGCTGCCTGCGTTATACGCTCTGACAATAGCAGGGCCGGATGCTAGCGTCTCGACGCAACCAAATCGCAGACAGGCTGCACGCGATTGTCTCCTCACTCGTAACCTTGATGTGGCCAAGATACCCCGCAAATCCGGAATGTCCGTAAACCAGTTGGTCGTGCACCACAATGCCTCCGCCGATCCCTGTACCAACGACAATGTGCGCAAAAATGGAATGGCTAACCTCACTGGCCACGAACTCTGCCCAAGTCGATGCCTTACCATCATTAGCCGTTAAGACTCGTGTGATAGTGGGAAACTTCGCACGCAGCACGCTATCCCAAGAGACGTTTGCATAGTCTGCAAAATGACCGGCACGAACAACGATGCCATCGTTGGAGACGACGCCCGTCGTGCTTATAGCAATCGTCTTCACATGGTTGTGTGTGCCCAAGACCTCGCCGACAGCCGAAATGACTGAATTCTCCAACTCGCCAAATCGATTTGATTGCAGTCGCACTGGCGCGAAAGCATTAACGATCCGGGCGATCGGTGTCGCCGGCTCGACGAGCGCGTGTTTCAGCGTCGAGCCGCCGATATCTAATGCGTAGATGACGCTCATGTACCGTTGCTCGCGCGTACTCGCGGTCCGTCCCAAGGTGTCGTGAGTAATGCGACGCTAGCGGCATGTTCACACGGAAAGTGACCGGGCAATACCTGTGAGAAACGCTGACAGTATGCTGACGCGGCAGGAGCGTGGGCGACAAAGGGCTGGAGTCCGCACTGAGCGGTCAATAATGCGATTAGGCCGCCGCGCGATCTTTGGTGGGTCATATCATCCTGCTACGGTGCCTGTGTGTGCCCGTCAACCCGCAAGATTGCCACGAGAGACATAACGAGACCAGCCAAAGTCACTTATCGTAGCCTTACTAGGCTCGGACCAAATAGGGGAACTGCTGTTCGCTCATCCAATGGCGCTGAAGTTGGTTCACGCCGTAGAGCCGCAGCAACCACCGATCTGTGCCATCGCGACGAGGCACAAAGCTCCCGCGGGAATGAAGTACCTTCTGGTTGTTGATGATCAGGAGGTCTCCCAACGGGAGAACCACGTTATGGGCCATGCGTTCGTCATTGACAACCAGAGAAAAGAGTTCCATGGCGTAGGTAGATTCCGCGTCGGTGGAATCTGCGAACCCAAACCGGGCGCATAGCGCGCCATTACCATCCGGAACTAGCAGGGGCGCCCGGTGTTGCTCCGCAGCACCCGCACCAAAGGAGGGAGGACGGTGGACGTCGAAGATAGGCTTCTTGAGCGACTCGATCACGAAGCCAGGCAGGGCCGCCAGCACGTCCTCTAGCAAAACCACAGACGTTGGCACCATAGTGTCACAGCGCAATCCGAGCCAGGCGATGTAGTTGGGCGCAGAGCATTCGTTCTCGTGTGTCTCGTTCCCAATGGCTAGATGCGGATTGTCGATATGGCAATGCAGCCGCACCAACGATCCGTGTGAACTGACTTCGTTGAGCGATTCCCTGGAAGGGACTACATGCCGGACGAAGCAGTCGCGGTTTTCACCGGCATAGCCAACAGGCGATACGTCCATCGCGCCGAACACGCCCAGCAGGATTTCGAGTGGCTGGGAAACTAGGTTGATGTCGACGACGCCGTCCGGCGGAGTTGGAGGCAGGACCGCATTGATGAGGAACCCTCTGACGACTAGTGCCGGAATATTGCCGTTGCGCAACTGCCCAAGTCGCTCAAGCAACGTGGCTGAACATACCATACGCAGCGCCCGACCGCATGCCTCGCGTTGATGCCAAGCCTCCATCTCCGTAGACTTGGGCTTCGCCGGGAGAGCAAGAGCGAGTGCTTGAGCCTCGGAGTGCGAAAGGTAATATTCCTGCAGCTCGGAGCTGGGGAGCACGTTATCTCGTAGGCGGAGGGTCTCGGATAGAGCTTGCATGCCGGCCACCGCTACAATCTATCACTCCGTCGAGCCTTGGGCCGCGCAAGATGGAGTACCCAACTGTAGCCACTTCTTACTCCGTTGACCTTATCGTACAACGTGCTTGCCGCCTGACGCGCTGTGGCAAACCCCGACCTAGCAAGGAATCCGGCGACTCCCATCGCTTCCGGTGACAGCATGTGAGCCAACCACAAGCCTGGTCCGACGATCAGCGTTGAGGCGGCGAACGAGAATAGCTGTCTGCCACGACGATATGACTTCGCGAGTTCATTGAACTCGTCTATCAAAGATCGCTCTACCACCACGCCCTGCCCCTGCTGCGCGTTCCGATGTACTGATTCCAAGAACAAGCGAAAACTCTTCGATGCACCAGACTCGCGGAAACGCATGATCTCTGAAGCGGTCAGTTTCTCGGGCAGAATCAGTTCGATATCGTCAAGAAACTCCCCGATGGCATCTACGTTCTCTGTAGATGAAAGAAGGCTAGCCAAGCCACGATCGCGAGCCTTGGCGCGCATCGTCACCACTCCGCTTGCGGCGACACGTCTGAACAGATACTTCCACGGCTCGCGGTGGTTATCCGCCACCAGCTCGGAACACTGTAACGCCGCAGCCACTTCTCGATGAGAGCGAAAGCATGCTGCGAACCATTCCGGAGCGGCCCTCTGCCGCATCACAACTCCGTATGGCAGAAGACCGAGCCCCTGTACCATTCCGGAATACTCGGCATCGGCGGCGTCCTCTTTTGCTAGAGCCTCGATGCGCCGCCGAAATTCATCCTCGTCGCCCACTAGCTGCGCGAAGGAGACGTAGAGCCGTTTCTTCGCAATCAGAGCATCAAGAGAATGCCATTCACCCGCGGCCCCCGACCATAGACGCGTGCGCGCGTTTCGCTCCCACCAGCGGCTGTCGCCCACGGGCTTCACTATGCCTGCCTCAATGAGCGCTGCCATGTCCTTCGCTGAGCAGGCCGATCCCATCAAGGGCACCGATGGATACCAAGCATAAACAGAATCGTAAAGAAGACATAGGAATTTAACCGAACGATACAGATTCGTATGGTCGTAGTTGGGATCTAGTGAGATTGAGATCATGACGACCACGCCGCGATGACGGCCGTGAACACGCTACTGTAACTCCTTAACGAGTGCCAGGGCTCTGCGAAAAACATCGGTACCTGATCGGCGCAGTACTTCATAAATAAACATTTCGGTCGATGACGTGGCCACACCAAGCTCGGCTAAACGCGCTAGTGCGGCGTCCACATTTGAACGGGATCGAGATGACACTGCATCCCGAATTACGAAGAGCTCATAGTTCGCTGGCGCCAGCAAGGCTGTCTGCAGTACACAGATGTGGGCTTCGATACCCACAATTGCTAGCTCCGTTCGACCAATTGCCTCCAGCTGAGCGCAGAAGTCGGGACTACCAAACGCGCCGAAGGCAGACTTGACGACGGGGCGGCTCTCGCTCAACTGGCTAGCGATCGACGCAGCCGTCGGGCCCAGCTTCTCTTGCTCCGTCCAAAGCACCGGTATACCGACCAACTTCGCGAAGCGAATCAGGAGGGCTATATTGGATACGACGCGCTCAAACTCCCAGATATGTGGAAGCAGTTTTTCCTGGACGTCGATAACCACGATCGCAACCCGGTCTTGCTCTAGCATCAGGCTCTCGCGAGTGCGCACAATAGTTACATAATACCGCATGTCAGCGGTGTCGGTTACGTTGCTTTTGGTGGGTGTGCATGTCACGACAAACTGACGGTTGCAGCGACGCCAGCCGCCGCGCGACAAACGGCCGGGGGATGAGCAGATGGAAAGAGCGGCTAGGTCGATCCTGAGCGATTTCACACACTTGTCGTCAGCTCGGTTTCTCTCCAACTCGTCAGTTGACGTTTTTGGGAAGAAGCGTCAACTCGCGTTATTTGCAGCAATCTCATCAGAGAGAAGCGCTTCTTCATACTTCGCCTCCCGCCGTTTTGTTGGTGACAGCGGCGTAGACCATCGTCGACGCGATTTCGCGATGGCCGAGCCAATCCTGAACATCCGCCGCATCCCAACCGGCGTTCATGAGGTGCACCGCTATCGAATGACGGAGCACATGGGGATGCCTTCGGTCCGGCGGCAATCCAGCAGCTTCCGCGTACGCGCGAAAGAGTTGGTAGATCGTGGAGACGGACATTAGTCGGACGTCACTCTGGCGTGTAGCGAAGAGGTACGGCCCCTGAGGTGCCGCCGTGTTGCTCCAGATACTCTCAGAGCAGGCGCCGCGTGGTGGGATGGATCGGGTACTCGCCTGAGACGCCGCCTTTGATGCGGGTGATCCAAATGCGCTCGCCGACCTGCTCACGGCGTAACAGCACGGCCTCCTTACGTCGCAACCCGTACCGATAGATGACGTCGAAAAGAAGCCGATTCCGTCCGTCCAGATGAGGGATGGCGGCAAAGAACCGTTCGACCTCCGCCTTCGAGAGATAGGCAGGTTGATGCGCGGCTGGTCCTACGACGACGTGCATTCCGTGTCTTTTTCTTGCGTGGATCGCGATCTTGACGCTTTTCCCCATTTTCGTCAGGTGGGGATCACTTTCACTCTACGCCGGCTAAGGAGCGTGTCCAGGCAGGCTGCGCGGCGCGTAGCGGTTCGGGCGATAGCAGCGGCGCTCTCGTTCGCAGTAGTGACCTTACACGCGTCGGAACCCACGCGCCTGTTCGAGCCGGCGTCGCCGTGGCCCGGTGTACGCGCAGCGGCGGCGGGTGCTGCTCGAGGAAATCGAGCGCGAGCTGGGCGACTGCGCGACGGCCATCGGCGACGCGGCGGGCATGCACCTGGCCGTCCTCCTCGCCGGCAAACGCGATGACCGCGAGATCGCGGCGAAGGCCGCGCTGCAATCGATCCTCGTCTCGCCTCTCTCCGATCTGTACCTTGGAGACGTCCGCCGGCAAGGCCTCGTCCTCGGCTTCGGGAACACGCGGG
>DATEPG010000499.1:0-5006 GCA_035273265.1 Polyangiaceae bacterium | reverse complement strand
CAGGCTTCCGAGCGCGATCAGCAGAAGACCAAGGGACGAGCCGGAAATCGAGAGCAAACGCGCCATGGCGTTTCAATACCACACGGGTCTCGGAAGACAACGCGCCGCTTTTGCCGCCATCTGAGCAAGAAGACGGTGGCTCGAGGCATGGTACGCTGATCAGTATGCCCGAGCGCATTTTGGAGGACCTGCAGCGTATCGCGCTCTCAGTGCAGAAGGAGTTCAAGGAGGAACGCCGTCTGCTTTCGTTTCGCGAATACCTGAGCTTGTTCGCGACCGATAGCGTCCGCTACTCGCGTGACGCATCACGCTACCTGCGCGACATGTTCGACCATTTCGGACGCGAGACGGTGACGCGGCCGTGGGGGGAGATGTCCCGCTTCCGCTTGTTCGATTTGCCGTTCCTCGACGCCGGCCAAGCGCGGTCCGACGCGCTGGTGGGTCAAGAGGCCGTGCAGGCCGAGATCTATCGCGCGCTCAGCAACTTCTCGCGCGAGGGGCGCGCCAACCGGGTGCTGCTCTTGCACGGCCCGAACGGCTCGGCCAAGAGCACGGTGGCGGCTTGCATCGCGCGCGCGCTCGAACACTACTCGCTGCTCGACGAAGGCGCGCTCTATCGCTTCCACTGGGTCTTCCCGACGCAGGCGATGCTGCGCGGCTCGATCGGCTTTGGCGGCAAACGCGCCCTGGGTGCCGCCGACGACGGCAGCTACGCGCATTTGCCGGACGAGCAGATCGACTCGCGGCTGTTCGTCGAAGTGCGCGATCATCCCTTGTTCTTGATCCCGCTGGCCGCGCGCAAAGAGCTGCTCGAGCGGCTGTTTGCCGAATCCAAATCCAAGGCTCCGCCGCCCGCGTGGATGCTGCGCGGCACGCTCTCGCACAAGAGCCAACAAGTGTACGAGGCTCTGCTCACCAGCTACGGCGGCTCGCTGGAGGAAGTTTTGCGTCACGTGCAGGTCGAGCGCTACTTCATCTCGCGCCGCTATCGCGTCGGCGCGGTCACGCTCGGTCCGCAGTTGTCGGTGGACGCCGGCGAGCGGCAGGTGACTGCCGATCGCAGCCTGGGCGCGCTGCCTTCGGCGCTGCAGTCCATGACCCTGTTCGAGGCCTACGGCGAGCTGGTGGACGCGGCCGGTGGACTCCTCGAATTTTCGGATCTGCTGAAGCGCCCGTTGGATGCCTTCAAGTACCTGCAGATCACCGCCGAGACCGGCGAGGTCGCGCTCCGCTCCCAGAATGTCCAGGTCAACTGCGTGATGCTGGCCAGCGGCAACGAAGTGCACCTGAACGCGTTCCGCGATCATCCAGAGTTCGAGAGCTTTCGCGGGCGCTTGGATCTGATTCGCGCCCCATACCTGCTCAGTTGGCACGATGAGCAACGCATTTACGACGCGCAAATTGCCTCGCAAGTGCAAAAACACGTCGCGCCCCACGCCACGCGCATGGCAGCGATGTTCGCGGTTCTCACGCGCATGCGTCGCCCCACGACCGATCGCTACCAAAAACCGCTGCAAGATCTGGTGACCGAGCTGACCGCGATCGAGAAGCTCGATCTGTACAGCGCCGGCACGCCGCCCACTCGCTTGGACGACGAGTCCGCCAAGCTGCTGCGCTCGGCGATCGGCCAATTGTACCGCGAGAGCGAAGCCTACCCGATCTACGAGGGCAGCATCGGCGCGAGTCCGCGCGAGATGCGCACGGTGCTGCTCGATGCGGCACAAGACATTCGCTATGACTGCCTGTCACCGCTGGCCGTGCTGACCGAACTCGACAAGTTGTGCGAGCGCAGCAGCGAGTACAACTGGCTTCAGGAAGAGCGCCTGGCCGGTGGCTATCACGACCACGTGCTGTTTCGAAAAGTGCTGCATGCGCGGCTGTTGGACGCGTTCGAAGACGAGTTTCGCGTCGCCAGTGGTCTGGTCGACGAAACGCGCTACAGCGATCTGTTCGATCGCTACGTGATTCACGTGAACTACTGGGTTAAGAAGGAGAAATTCCGAAACCCCCTGACCGGCCAGTACGAGGAACCCGACGAGCGCATGATGCGCGAAGTGGAAGCTTTGCTCGGCTCTCCGGACAAAGCGGAAGACATTCGCCACGGCTTGATCGGGGCGATCGCCGCCTGGGCCATCGATCATCCGGACGAGCCGCTGGACAACGCCCGCGTATTCGGCTCGCAGCTGCGCCGCTTGCGCGAGTCGGCCTTCGCCGAGCGACGCGTGGCGGTGGCCAAACTATGCCGAGATTTGGTCGCGCTGCTCCGGGAAGAGGGCAGCGGGCTCAACGACGCGCGCCGCGCGGCCGCAGAAAAGGCGCTCGAGGTGCTGATCACGCGCTTCGGCTACCAGCGCGGATCGGCGGGCGACGCCGCGGTAGCCCTGGTGCGCGAGCGCTTTCTCGACGTGTATAGCTGAGCGGTCAACGAGCGTGAGCGCGGGCCCCAGCGCAGACGAGCCGCGCCTGGCCGGCTCCGAGCACCCGGAGCGGCCGCGCGCTCTGGGCGTCTGGTCACTGCTCGCTTTGGGCGTGAACGGCATCGTGGGCGTGGGGATCTTCTTCACGCCCAACTTGGTGGCTCTCTCGGTCCCGGGCACGCAGGGCGTGTGGGCTTACGCGCTCACATTGCTGGCGCTGCTGCCCGTAGCCATGACCTACGCGCGCCTCGGCTCGCGCTTCGATCGCGATGGGGGGCCGTATGTTTGGGCGTGCGCCGCGTTCGGGGAGGGGGCAGGCTTCGTGGTGGGCTTTGCGGCCTATGCCTCGGCCGTGCTCAGCACCTCGGCGGTGCTCGCCGGGTTGGCTGAGTACACCGCGCCTTTGCTGGGGTTTGCTGGGCAAAAGTCGGCCTTCTCTTTGCTCTCGGCGCTGCTGTTCGCGGGCATCGTGGGCGCGGGTTTGAAGCCGAGCGCGTGGGTCTGGTCCTCACTCACCGTGCTCAAATTGCTGCCCCTGCTGCTGCTCGTCGCCCTATTCCTGGTGGTCGGGCGCGAAGCGCCAAAGTCCGCGCCGCTCGCGCCTGCCGTGTCCTGGTCGCGGGCCGTGCTCTTGATCGTGTTTTCCATGCAAGGCTTCGAGATCGTTCCAGTGCCCGGATCACACGTGCGCTCGCCGCGGCGAACGATCCCGATCGCCACCATGGGCTCGCTCGTGCTGTGTGCCGGCCTGTACATGCTGCTGCACTGGATCTGTGTGCGCGCGGTCGGCGATCTGGCATCGAGTGAGGCCCCGCTGGTGGCTGCTGCGCGCAACTTGGGCGGCTCGCGATTTTCCACGGTCGTCAGCCTAGGCACCAACATTTCGGCCATCGGCATTGCCTTCGGCATGATGGCCATGACGCCCCGCTACCTCGCGGCGCTCCAACTGGGTGCCGGAAAATTCGCCATTTCTGGCTCAGAATCGCCGTCGCAAGTGCCGCAGCGCGCGCTGTTCGTGACGCTGGTCTTGGTGCTGATCCTGCTGTCTTGGGGCGCGCTCAGCCGATTGTTCGTGTTGTCCAGCGTGGCGGTGTTGTTTCAATACTCGGTCAGCGTGCTTTCGCTCGGCCGCCTCGCGCTCGAGCGCGCGCACGGCCTGTCACCGCGCGACGCGCTGTGGGTGCCGCTCGCGCTGGTCGCCTTGGCCGTGGTCGCCCGCGCCGTGGAGCGCGCGGAACTGCTGGTGATGACGGGCATCGTGCTGGTCGCTCTTCTGCTAGGATTCGTGCGCGTGAGATCCCGAAAATGACCTGGTTCGACACCCACTGCCACCTCGATAGCGAACACAATCCCAGCGGTCCCGACGCGCTGCTCTCGCGGGCGCGTGAGGCCGGGGTGAGCGCGTTCCTGTGTGTGGGCGTGGGCGGCATGTCGCAAGCCGAGCAAGCGCTGGCCGTGGCCGAGCGTCACCCCGATGTGTATGCCTCCGCAGGCGTGCACCCGCACGACGCCGCGCGCGACGGATCGCTCGACTTTTCGCGGCTCTGGGCGCACCCACGGCTACTCGCGGTGGGTGAGGTGGGGCTCGACTATCACTACGACCATTCGCCGCGCGCGGAGCAGGCGGAGGTCTTCCGACGCTACATTGCGCTCGCCCGCGGCTTGCACAAGCCGCTGATCATCCACACCCGCAGCGCCGCCGAAGACACGCTTCAGATCCTCGAGACCGAGGGCGCGCGTGACGCGGGGGGGGTGATTCACTGCTTCAGTGAAGACCGCGCGTTCGCGGCGCGCGCGCTGGATCTCGGCTTCTACTTGTCATTTTCGGGCATCGTGACCTTCAAAAGCGCGCGCGCGATCCAAGAGGTCGCCGCCTGGGCACCCCCGGACCGCATTCTGGTCGAGACCGACAGCCCGTATTTGGCGCCCGTGCCGCTGCGGGGCAAGCCCTGTGAACCCGCGTTCGTCGTGCACACTGGCAACTATGTAGCTGCCTTGCGCGGCGTCGAGCCTGCACACCTTGCCGCACTCACGACCGAGAACGCGCGCCGCTGCTTCCGCGTGCCTCTGGCCGCCAGTTGAGCCCTCTGTCACACTGAGGAGCATGGCTCGCCCTTTGGTTGGCTCGGGAGCGTTCGCGGCATCACTCGCCGCGCACGCCCTGCTGCTGACTTGCGGCGCGCTGCTCATCTCCCATTCACTCCGCACTCGCCCCAGCGCGCAGCTGGGCCAGATCAGCCCCGCGGCTGAGGTCGAAGTCGAACTGCCCAACTTCGACCCCTCAGCGAGCGATCAAGAACGCGAGAGCGAAGCCCCTCCAGAAGAACTCGAGCAGGCGCTGCCGGGTGGCGGACCGCTCACCCGTCACCCAGATACCGAGCAGGCGGGCCGCGGGGGCTCCAAAACCGCGCCTCAAGCAGCCACCAACCTGGACAGCCACATCGATCCGATCAGCTTGGAGACCGACGCGCTGACGCACCTCGATCGCAGCCAAGTGCAGCGGCTACGCACCGCCAACGCGCGCCGCTCCTGGGACGACCACCGCTCGACCCCCACGCCCATGCAGCTGACCTTCCTGGCCACCGGCAA
>DATEPG010000498.1:0-7481 GCA_035273265.1 Polyangiaceae bacterium | reverse complement strand
ATGTGCATGCACCACGAGCTCAGCTATGCGCTCGAGGCTCCTTCCCTCATGCTGTTCGCCTGCCTGACCGCGCCCGGCAGCGGCGGCGCGACCCCGGTCGCCGACTCGTCCGCCGTGCTGCGCGCGCTGCCCGGACACCTTGTCGAGCGCTTCGCGCGCGCGGGCTGGCTGCTCGTCCGCAACTACAACGACGAGATCGGGGCGTCCATCGCCGAAGCCTTCGGCACCGACGAGCGCAGCGCCGTCGAGGGGTATTGCCGGGCGAATGCGATCGAGTTCGAGTGGCGGCCCGACGGCGGGCTGCGCACGTGGCAGCGCCGCAGCGCGGTCGTACGCCACCCGCGCACCAGCGAGCGCTGCTGGTTCAATCAGGTTGCATTCCTCAACGAGTGGACGATGGAAGCCGAGTTGCGCGAATACCTGGTCGACCTCTACGGCGAGGACGGGCTGCCGTTCAACACGCGCTTCGGAAACGGCGATCCGATCGGCGCGGAGGTCGTGCAGCAGATCAACGCGGCCTACGAGGCGAACAGCGCGTGCGAGCGCTGGCAAAGCGGAGACCTGATGCTGCTCGACAACATTCGCACCGCGCACGGCCGGGAGCGCTTCGAGGGTCAGCGCGAAGTGCTCGTCGCGATGGCCGACCCGATCAAACTGGCCGAGTGCACTCCTTTCGACTGACGTCCGGCGAAGTGCACAGCTGGCGCGTCAGCCTCGACGTGCCGCCCGAAACATCCGCTCGGCTCCTCGCGACGCTCGCTCCGGACGAGCGCGCCCGCAGCGCGCGCTTTCGCTTCGAGCGCGATCGGCAGCATTTCGTCGTCGCGCACGGCGCACTTCGCGAGCTGCTGGGAAGCTATCTCGGGACTCGCCCCGGCTCGATACGCTACGTCTACAACGCATTCGGCAAGCCCGACCTCGGCCCCGAATTCGGCGCCCGGCTGAAGTTCAACTTGACTCACTCCGCCGGGCTTGCGCTCATTGCCGTCGCCGCCGGCTCCAGCCTCGGCGTCGATGTCGAATGTATCCGGCCACGACCCGATTACGACGAGATCGCGCGGCGCTTCTTCTCGGCCGCCGAAGTCGATGAGCTGGCATCTGTCCCAAGCCATCTCTATGCCGCGGCCTTTCTCGGCCGCTGGACGAAGATAGAGGCCTACCTGAAAGCCCGCGGCGAGGGCTTCGCGGCTTCGTCAGGCAGTTTTTCCGTTCCGCAGCGCTGGTCGATCCATGCGCTCCGGCCCGGTCCCGGCTACGTCGGGGCGCTGGCCATCGAGGGAAGCGGCTGGCGTTTGAGTGAACGGCGCTGGACGCCCGAGGGGTTGGTAGGTCGTGGCGGATTCGAACCGCCGACCAACGGATTAAAAGTCCGCTCTAGGCCCATCTAGCGTTCGCTGGTCTTCCGGCGAGACCGCGGGCCTTGTTTTGGTCGACGCGCTGCGCCAGTTCGTCAACGACACTTCCTCGCGCGACGCGCCGCTCACGGAGCGCACGAAGGCCGACTATCTCGCCATGATCCTTCCCGAGGCCGTCGGGCCAGGCGGACGCGCCCGGCAAGCCCGGAGAGCTAACATCGCGAATACGCGGCTCGACCGGATTACCGGCCCGGGCATCAAGGCGCTGTATCAGCAGCTGCGGAAGCGCGGCCCGACGCGCGCGGCATATTCGATGCGCGTCCTGCGCGGCACGTTGAACTACCACGGGGTGCGGCTCGCGGACGATCCGTTCGCCAAGGCGACACTTGGCCGCGATCGCATCCGGCTACCGAAGGCGAAGCGCGCAAGCGCGTGATCCGCCGGAGCGGCTTGCGGCCTGGTGGAAGGCGGCGACCGCCGCGGCCAACGGCGACAAGTTCCAGTTCATGGTGTTTACCGGCGCGCGGCCCGGCGAGACGAACGACATAAGGTTGCTGATCTCGACCTGGTCGGCGGGCGCGTCACGACTGAGCGACACGAAGAACGGCAGCGACCATGTGGTGCTGCTGTCGGCGCAGGCGAAGGCGATCGCAAGCGCCGCGCGGCGGGCAAGAAGCCAGAGGATCTGCTGTTCGATCACTGCGTCGACGCGCGCAAGACCATCGCGCGCATCATCGAGCAATCGGGCGCGGCATTCAGCCCCCACGATTGCCGGCGCACGTTCTCGGCGATGGCCGCGAATCTACTGCCCGAGCTCGTGCTTAAGTGCCTGCTGAATCACGCGGTCGGCGACGATGTCACGGCCGGACACTATGTGCATTTCAGCGAGGCCGATCTGCGCGGCGCCGTGCAGCGCGTCGCGGACTACCTCACGAAGAAGTCGTCACAGCGTCCGCCGAAACGCGGCGAGGAGAAGGTCGTGCCGATCAGGGCGGCCCCTCCGACACTAAAGGCGCGCCCGCGCTGTTTAGATTTTTGTCCGTCGCCCGACTGCTGGTTTTTTTTCCACTGCGCGCCGTCATCTAATGTGCACACACGAGTTATTCACAAAACCTCCTGTCCTCCTATGAAAATATATCCACAACAAATTGTGGATAAGATGTGTATATCCTGTGAGCCGTTGCAATAAACATTTTGTTTTCATCTGACTGGAGAACAGCCAAGAATTGATTAAAGCTTGCTCGGCGCAGAGCCGCCGGGGCAAAATGCGACATGGCAAAAGCAAGAACAATCATCGAAGAGCCAGAGGTCGAAAAGGAACTGGCCGCAGCAAGTAAGAAATTCCCGCGCTTCGAGCAGGTTTGGAACGGTTGGACTTGGCGTTTGGCGCGCGGGCCGCTAGATGGCGCGGTCGCGGTATCTGAAACAAACCCGCCGGCATACCTCGTGAAAGCGCCCGACTTCGGGCACTACGAAGATCTTCCTGCGGCCGTTGTAATTCTCTTCGAGCTGCCGGACGACGACCACGTCGTCCTGATAGCGGTAAGCGTTAGCTAAGCCGCTTCAGCCCCGGCATGCGCTTCTCGGTACGAGCAGCGCGCTTCGCCAGCGTCTCCCTAGCCCACGCCATATCGTCTTCATTGATCTCGCCCACGGAGCCCGCAAAGACGGTGTCGTAAGGCAGTTCCTCGCCCATTTCCGCGAGATTCCAGATCACGCCATGAGTCTCTTCGCTAACGGACTTGGCGGTGTGACGCAAGCACACGTGGTCAAACGCTTCGTCCACAAGCGCGATCTCGGCGCCGGAGAAGAGAGACTTGTCCGCCTCCTCGACCGCGATGTATTCATGCTTGGTATAGCCAAAGTGATCCGCTTTACCGCGCGCGATCTTCCCTTCTTTGACGAGCTCATCGATAGCACGAATAACAGCCTGCGGCACGGGCCCGTGCTGACGCTTGACGTAGGTCACTCCTGTGATCGCGCGACCGGTCACCATGTAGCTAATGGTGTCGGCGTACCACAGCACCTTGTTCAGTTTGATCGAGCCGAGCACAGACGGGTCGTCTGCTTTCTCGCAGATGTAATGGACCAGCGCTTTGTATTTTTTCCAGTTCACCGCCATGACACACTTCCCTTGCAAATCCGCGCCGTACCGCGGTCGACCCGGGGCGGAGTGTACATGCTTGCTTATGCACGCGAAGCCGCTGTGCACTGCTCCAGCCCGTAGGGGTTCAGGTTACACGTGTCGCCACCCGCTGGCCACGGTGGCCGATGGGCGGCGTTACCACACAAACTGGGGGCATTCTCCAGTTTTTCAAGGGCTTACGATTAGTCCCTTCGCGTAACAGCCGACATACGCCAGTGCGAAATGCAAACGTTTGCGCAGTAATTCGCAGGGGCGGCGGGGCTTCTTGAACACGATTCCGCCGGCTGATCATTGCGGGATCTGACGCGCGCGCTGGTAGGCCTGACGCACGGCGGCATCGGTGACCGGCAACCCGGCATTCGGGAGCGCGCGCTCAATTCTGTCGCGAGCGGCTTTCGGCACCTGGGGGAGATGGCTGCGCGGTTCGCCTAGCTCAAGGCGCCCTGGCAGATGAAGAGGGCCGCGCGAGCGGCCCTCTTTTGTCTATGTGACGTCAACAATTATCCTTCCCTCTGCAAACCTTGTTCGCAGTTGGGTACACCCGCCGCCACCGCTTCCGCCGTTGCAGCCATTCACTATCAGCGTCAAACCTTCTGCAACAGCACGATCCAACGCGGTATTCAGTGCTGCTAGATCGCTTGCGGGGAGGTTCTGGATACTCCGTAGCTGTACTCGACTTAGGGAAAAATGCTTCGCGAGATAACCGGCCAGATTGCCCTTTGCTTCTCCCATCTCTTGGGCGAATCGCGGCGTACGCCGCAGTGGAGCAAAGCGGCTGTTGAGCGGCGCGTCGTCGAGAATCGGCTTGTGCGTTCTCGGAGGCATACGTAGCTCCAATAATCTAATTCGCGTCGCCGGGGATGTACCGGAACATGCGCACCTCGCCATTGCCCGCGTCGCTATGGTAGGTGGCGACCGGATAACCGACGCCAAAGCGCGGCGGCACCTTGCCCGCGGGCACGGGGAACACGAGGCCATCGGTCAGCCCGCCGACCAATCGAATCACTACGCGCTCGTCTGAGGCCATCGCATCATCCTGCGTTGCGGTCATGGCGACGGTCAAGGAAGAGGACAAATTGAATAAACGGAAGCCGCTCACCCTCGGCGGCTACGTGGAGCTTGCGCCGACCGCATGGCCAGGCTGCTCTGCGTCACTATCGAACCCACACGCCTTGCAGTGGGCGTATTCCTTCCGTGCCTCTGCTTCGGTGAGATGCATGGTCGTGCGTCGGTGTACTCCCAAAGCCAAAGCGCGACCTCTTTCACCGAACGTAGTTTGATGGTCAGACCTAGAACGGAATGCTCGCGGAAATAGGTAAGATCGTCGCTAACACAACCCTAAAGCGCGTCTGGCAACGTCCGGCCGCCAGCACGGTAAACTGTCTGCTGGGTGCACTAGGGAAGGGGGAACCAATGCGCTCCGCTACTCTCTTCATGGTCGTTGGCTCGCTTCTAAGCGGCTGCGCAACGCAGGGTGTGAACACGGCGAGCTATACGCCACCCACGCCACAAACGGTCAAGAATGAGAAAACTATTCCGCGACGCCAAGCAGCGGTTTGGGATGAGCTAGTGCGTGAGCTTTCGAAGAGCTTTTATGTCATCAATAACATTGAGCGCGAATCGCGAATTATCAACGTGTCCTTCAACTCTAATTCCCCTGGCGACTTCGTCGACTGCGGAAGAACGCACCGTACTTACGCCGAGGGCGCAGTCAAAGAGGCTGTGGACTACGCAGTAGCGGACTCGTCAAGGTTCAAGTTGGCCGGAAACAGACAGCCCGCGCCCGCACTGAAATCATATGCCTTGGTTAGTCGGCAGACGAGCTTGGAGGGCCGCGCAAACATATACGTCGCGCCCGAGGCGGCTGACCCAAACAAGACGGTTGTTTCGGTGAACAGCCGCTATGTTCTGTCCGTTCTTGTGCGCCGAGACGGCCTCGTAGAGCATTTCAATGGCAACATCGTGCGCCGGGAGCCGCTACCGAACGAGTCGTTCTCCTTCATTTTCAACACCAACAAGCCCAGTACGACAGTGCCGGAGGGAGGACAATCCATCACGTGCTCGGGGAAGGGGCGTCTCGAGATCGACATACTCGACATGGTGAAGTAGTTCGGAATCCGGCGGCCAACCTAGTCCGCGCCCGGCTCCCGCTCGTAGCGATCACACGCCGCTGCATGCGGGCACTTGATCCAGTTCGAACCGCGATCCCCTCTCAGCGCACAGGCGAAAGAAGCGTCCCACGGCTGCGTGGTATAGCGCTCAAGCTGCGGCGTGATGTGCCGACAAGACGCGCACAAGCCTGTCGCCTGCTCCATGCTGTAAGGATATACAGCATCGACCTACTGAGGAACGGGATATCTCGGGACACCAGCCCGCCATGAACCACACAAAAAAAGTTGTTATTACTGCAGGCGCGATCGTTCTGCTGCAAGCCTCGATCGGTATCGTCGTTTACCTAGCCTTGCCTGACTGGACCTCGCGAGGCCAGTTCGGCGACGTATTTGGAGTCGCAAACGCGCTCTTTTCTGGTCTCGCTTTCGCTGGCCTTGTCTATGCCATCCTTCTGCAACGCGAAGATCTGCAGTTGCAGCGGGAAGAGCTCAGCCTGACGCGAAAAGAACTGCAACGATCGGCACAGGCACAGGAGCTATCCGAGCAGGCGCTTCGCGCACAAGCTTCAGCATCCGAACGATCGGCTCGGCTGAATGCTATCAATTTCCTTCTGGAGCACTATGAGCAACAGCTCACCCTGTTACGCCGAGAGGTATATAGGCAGGGTGATCCTCGTATAGCTCGGAGGCGCGATATTGAAGCACGCCAGACGGCGCTCAAAGAGCGTCTTGAACAGGTATTTGATGAGATTGCAGGAGAGCACGACGATGGCCAAGTTCAAGGTCGGTGACGTTGTCCAACTAAATAGCGGCAGCCCATTAATGACCGTCCACGAAGTAGGCGACTATTCTCATTCGGGTGGGCCAAAACAGGGCGTTCTCTGCGTCTGGTTCGATGATAAGAAGAAGGTGCAGGACCTATTCCACGAAGACGCGCTAGGTCTGTATGGGGAATGAAGCTGACCCAGTTTGAGCGGCTTGCACTATCTAGATCGGCTATGGAGCCCGTTGACCTGTTCTTTCGAACGTGTGCAGCTGGATTAGGTAGACAAGGAGCTCTGTGGCCTGTTGCTGCAGAAGTTGAAAGCGTGAAACGAAATGCATGATGTCATCCGCTGTGTAGCGGTAGCTCAATCCAAACACGGCGTAGGCGTCATCTTTATTTTTGGTTTCCAAGTCTCGCCAGTGAGTGATAAAGGCTGTTGTTTTTCGGGCGTTGTATGCGGCAGGCACCGAGAAGAAACCACGATCAGTATCGCTGACACGAAATGTCATCGGTGTGCTGTGGGCGATCTCGTTCCTACGAGCCGATGCTTTGCCTAGATGATCAACTAGAAGATTGAATGCATCCAAGGCGCCGGCTTCTTTTGCTCGAGTAGCAAAATAAATTTTCGCTGCGCTCTCCAAAGCCTCCCGACGACCGCTGTGGCTCGCGATTACGCCGTATGCCCTGAATGCAGCCTCAGAGGTGCTTTCCACGAAAACGCCGAAGATGCGGGAGAAGATGTGCTCAACGTTTTCCCAAGTACCGAGCGCCTCGCCCACAGCTCGAAAGAGGTTATTAACGTCTTTCTCGCCGAAGTCCTTGGGCCTCGGGCGATCCCAATAACCGTGTATCGGCGCTATTGAAGTCCTGGGAACAAACTGCTTGGACATGGCTACCTCGAGGGGCGCACTCTCAGTTCAAGTGGCCCAATCTCTCAATTCAAGTGCCGCGGGGTGCCTACATCAGCGCCTACACCAGTTTTTCAGTCTTGACGGGCATCCGTAAGTACTTGAAAGACTGGTAGGTCGTGGCGGATTCGAACCGCCGACCAACGGATTAAAAGTCCGCTGCTCTACCAGCTGAGCTAACGACCCACGGTGGAC
>DATEPG010000497.1:0-32323 GCA_035273265.1 Polyangiaceae bacterium | reverse complement strand
CGTTATTCCCTGAGGCACCATTATCGGCGACCTCGTTGACAGGGAGACAGCCACAACAATTCGTCAGCAGAATTGCAGGGGGCTGAGCTGCCCGGTCGCGAGCCACCCCATCACATCTGCGACCCTGGAAAGCCCGAGTTCTAAGACGTAACCTGAACGTACTTCGCTGAACTCCAACGAACTCCACCTGGTGGAGCCCTCGACAGTCCCCTCGATCAGTCGAGCGCGCGCAGCGCCAGCAGCTCACACTTGCGAGCACGCACGCGAGCTGCCGAGGCGCCTTAGTCGTGCAAACCTCAGCGGCGAGCCTGGAAAGCCCGAGTTCTACGACGTACACCTGCACGTGCTTCGCTGAACTCCAACGAACTCCACCTGGTGGAGCCCTCGACAGTCCCCTCAATCCGTCGAGCGCGCGCAGCGCCAGAAGCTGGCATTTGCGAGCACGTGCGCTGCCGTCGAGTCGAGCAAACACTCTCTCAGCGAGGATGGGGTGGCAATTCAGTCAAGGACGCACGTGTGCCCTTCAGGACACAATCGGCGAGACGGGATTGCTTCGGTGTTTGGGCGAAACATCTAGCCGCTGTCCTGCTGTTCGAGCTCACTAGGGGTGGGCTTGAGCAAAGGGGATGGAGCCGAGCTCGAAGACGGCGGGGTGCTGAACGACCGCAGGCGGGGCGTTGCGCTTCAGAAAGCCGCTGCGGCCTGCAGCAGCGTCGAGCAATGCAGCGCTGAGTTTCGCCGGAACCGGTAGCAGGATGCCAAGCTCCGTGAGCCGCGTGCGGCAGACTGCGGCACCGCTGAGACTCAGCCGCACGGCCAGGCTGCTGCCCTGAATGTAGCTCGGGGCGAATCTCTCCAGCAGATCACCGGAGAAGGCGTAGCAAGACTGCTTTGACACGACCGGGACTGCTTCTTCCAGACTCCGCAGTAGCTCAGCGAGCGACGTTGGATTCGTTGGCGCAGCGGACGAGAGCGCGCGCTGCACGACGGAGTCTTTGCGGAGTGCCGCCAACAGATCCGACTCTGCTGCCCAGTCAGTCAGCGAAGCGACTTTGACGGGAGAGACGCTGCCGGGGGTAACGGCCAAAGTGATGAAGCGAGCTTCACCCGCCGGATGGGCCTCGAGCTTACAACCGGTTTCCTCCAGCGTTTGCACGCTCAAGAACGAGCCCGCCCAAGCGACGGGCGTAACGCTGATCCGGCGGGCACAAACCTGAGCGGCGGTGTCCGCCGAGGCGGGCGGAAAGTCCGCCTGGAACCGAGCGGCTTCGTAGGCTCGGAAGGAAAAGAACGGAGCCGCGTCTTGGGCCCGGGTCAGCGTGAGGTCGTTTGCGAAAACGGCCAGCGTCACTCCCTGGCTTTCGACCTGCGCGGAAGGGGCGCCCCTTGGCTCAGGCGCAACCGCTACCGGGGCAGTTGGCGGGTTGGCGATCGGCACCCTAGGCGGCACCTGAGCGGTCTTTGGTCCGGTCGACGTGGACTGAGCTGCTGATTGCGCGGGGGATGCTGTGGGCGTGGGCCCGGCTACCGCACTCGCTTGGCAACCAGCTGCGAGGCCGATCAGCGCGAACAAGCGCGCAGCCTGCATCTTTTCAAGCAAATACCTAGGGTCGAGTCGAAAATTTACGCTTGATCTTGCCGCTTGGCCCGGCTCACATCTTGGGGGCATTGATCACACTCAGGGGAAGTGTCGGGCTCGCTGGTGCGAATCGCGCGGTGGACGTGATGGTCGTGCAATATCTACTCAACCTAAACTACGAAACGACCGGGCTCGTAACCGAGCTGCCAGTGAACGGCATTTTGCAGCGCGCAGCGCTCGACGCAATCAAAAAGTACCAACGCGACGTCGCGAAGATGAAGCTGCCTGACGGAAAGATCTCCGCAGCCGGGCCCACCTTGACATCGCTCATGCTCAAGGCTCCGGCGGCTGCTTCTGCGCTGGCTGCCCTGCGTAAAGTAGTCGGCGTGAATGCGCGCGGGCCATATCAACGCACTGGCGAGATCTCGAGCGGCCTCGGGATCGTGAACACGGTGACCTTTCTCAACGTGTACTCCAGTGAGTTCGGCCTGCTCGGCGCCAAAGCCCTGGGCGGCCTTTCCACGCTGGTGGACTTCATCAATTCCGACCAGGGCATCCTCGATATTGGTTGGGGAGCGTACTTGCTCGCGACCGTGAAGCACGAGTGCGCCGACAGGTGGCTGCCGATCGAGGAGTTCGGCAAAGGAGCCGGCCACAGCTATGGAAACGCGGTCAATGTCACCGATCCGGCGACTAGCAAGGTTCATTCGAACAAGTATTTCGGTCGCGGCTACGTGCAGATTACTTGGGAAAACAACTACACGGTGCTTGGTAACGCGATCGGTTTGGGGAACTCCCTGTGGATCGACCCGAGCCTCGCTCTCGACGCCTCGGTCGCTTACGCGCTGGCGTCGTACGGCATGCGCAACGGCTCATTCACGAGCAAGAAGTTTTCCAACTACATCAACACTAGTAGTTGTGACTACGGCAACGCGCGCCGGATTATCAACGGCGTCGATCAGAAAGCACGAATCGAGGGCTATGCGGAACGGCTCGAGCTCTTGCTGCGTGTCTCTTGCGAGGGGAGCATCAGCTCCAGCTTTTAGCCTCGCGCGCACTCACCGCTCGAGAAAGTGAGCTCCCTCGCCGACGCACTTATGGCGTCGCCACGAGCATTCGCGAGAGCAGGGTTGCTAAGCCGAGGAAGCTGAAGAAACCGCACACGTCCGTGACGGTGGTGAGCAGGATGGACGAGGCGGTGGCGGGATCGCGCTTGAGGGCGGTCAGAATGATCGGCACCGAGCAACCGGCGATGGCGGCGATCACCATCGAGCACACCATCGAGATCCCGATCACCAATGAGAGCCCGAAGCTTCGACTCCAAAAGAAGGTGAACAGCCCCGTTACCAGCGCCACCGACGCGCCGTTCACGAACGATGCGGTCGCCTCTTTGCGGCACACGCGCCACCAATGTCCGACGCGAATCTCGCGCAGCGCAAGCCCGCGGCTGGTCACCGCCAGCGCCTGCGCGCCGGTGTTGCCGGCCTGTCCAGCCACCACTGGCATCAGCACCGCCAGCGCCGTGAATCGGGCGATGGTCGCGTCGAACAAGCTGACTACCGAGGCGGCGACGAAGCCGGTGCCGAGATTGAGCAGCAACCAGGGTAAGCGGCTCTTGATCGTGAACAGCGGTTGCGACAGCGCGCGCTCGTCCTTGCCGGCGCCCACCATTTGCTGCAGGTCGTCCGTGGCCGCGTGCTGGGCGGCGCGCACCAGGGCGTCATAGGGCAAGATCCCCAGCACGCGCCCGTCCAGATCGACGACCGACAAGCTCGTGAGCGCGTGTCGATTCAGCAAGTCGACGACCTCGTCGCGTGTTGCCATCGGGTTGACGACGGGGCGGCCGCGATCGGCCAGGCTTCCCATGGGGGTGTCGTCCAGAGCGCCGACCAAGCTTTGCAGAGACACGACGCCGGTCAGCTTGCCTTCGTCGTCGGTCAGCACCACATCGGTGATCTTGCGACCGCGCGTTTTGCGGATGCAAAGCAGCGCTTCGTCCACCATGGTGTCCTCGCGGAAGGTCGTGACGCGCGGGTCCATCAAGTGGCCCGCGGTGCCCACCGGAAACTCCAACGCCTCGACGATGTTGCGCTGACTCTGCGCAGGCAAGCCAGCCAAGAGTCGCGTGCTGGCCTCGTCGTCCAAGTGCGCCAGCCACCGGGCGGCTTGTACGAAGTCCGCTTCCAATAGCGTGTCGCGCGCCCAAGCGTCGTCCATGCAGCGCAGCGCGCGCGCAGCGGCGTCCACGTTCATGCGCATCAGCACCTGTGAAGCGCGACCAACCTCGAGCGGCAGCAGCGCTTGCGCCGCTTCCTCCGGGTCGACCTGCTCGAGCACCGCGGCGGCGGGCCCAGGGTGCTGGCTCAAAAAGACCAGCGCCAGGTCAGAGACCGTGCCAGTCATGGCAACCCCCCGGGGATCACGCTGCGCCGCATACTCGACGAGGGCGGCTCGGTGTGTCTCTCTCGTTCCATCGGCAGCGGCTCCAGCGCTAGCGCGGCGCCGATGAAGCGGGTCATTGCCGAGGCGCCGACCGCGCACAGCTCGGCCAGCGCGGAAGCCGTTTGATCCGTGTCCGGTCCCGAAGCCGCCTGGCCGAGCTCGGTCTCGATCGCCCGAAACGTCGAGTAGCGTAGGGCCCCGAGCAGGCGCCGATCGCGGTCGATCACCGGCAGGGCGTGGTTGCGCTTCCAGCCAGCGTGGCGCGCGATCACCTCGAGCGGATCGTGGGCGAACAGGGCTTCGGGGTTTCGCGCTACCCGAGTGCCGAATGGCGCGTCCGCTGGAGCGAGCATCAGCTCGCGCATGTTGATCACGCCCGTCAAGCGCCGCTCTGCGTCGATCGAATAGACGTAGTGCATGACCCCCGCGGGGTAGGCGCGCAGCCGCTCGAATACTTCCGACACTGACAGCGTCTCCGGCATGGCAGGTGCGCGCGGATCGAGCCGACCGCCTGCGCGGCGCGGCCCGTATTCGGTCATCCTGCGCAGATCCTCCGCCCGCTGTGGGGAGACGGCGTCGAGCATCCTCGACCGGACTACGCGGTCAATCCGAAGAAGCAACCCGGCGGCCAAGCTCGGGTGACACGCTTCGAGCACCTGCGCGCCCAGCCCGGTTTCGAGCCGAGTCAAAGTCGTGGCTGCGATCAACGGTACCATGCGCGACAACACCTCCGCGCCGGTTTCGACCTCGAGCGCGCCCAGCACCTCTGCTCCGGCTTCGGGCGGGAGGCGCTCGCAGAAGCGCGCGACTTCGTCGGGGTGGGCGGCGGCGAACGCTCGAACTAGCAGCAGCTCGGCGCTCACGACCCGCCTCCTTTGCGCACGATCAGCGTCGAGCGCCGGTCGGCGAAGATCCGCGCCGGTATCGAAACGTCGCCCTCTTCGCACTCCAAAATCACGGACGTCTCGGCGATGCGCACGATGCGCCCCTCGATGCCGTCGATGCGCACCACCTGACCGACCTGATACAGCCGATGCACGTAATGCGCCGATAGGATGTTGGCCACCAAGTCGCGCCCGCCGATCCCGAACGCCAGGGCGGCGCCCACCAGCAGCCCGCCGAAGGCGATCAACAACGTCGCTTTCAAGAACGAGATCTCGATCCCGAGTTGCTCGATTGCCACGAGGCCGGTGCCGATCAAGAGCGCGAACTCGGTCACCCGGCCCAGCCGCTCCGCCGAGCTCACGTTCGCGCCGCTGGCGGTGCTGGTCACCACGTGACGCGTGATGCGCGCCGCCACCGTACCGAGCGCGACGATTACGATCGCCACCGCGACGCGCGGCAAGAACGTTGCCACCCCGGATAGCCAGGCGGTGACTACCGGCAGCCCCAAAGTTTCGGTGGCCGCCATCACGGCGCAAACCAACACCAACCAGTACACGGCCCCGCCGACCGCCTTCTCGACTCGGTCGAAATGCGGAACGTTCATTGCCCCGGGTTGCAGGCTGCCTAGCCAGCGCGCGCTGCGCGCTACCAGCCGCCGCGCCAGCCGTCCGAACACCGCGGCCAAGATCAGGCCGATCAACAAGATCAGCGCCGCGATCACCGTGGTGCGCGCCAGCCCCGTCGCGAGCGCCACGCGATCAGTCAGCGGCTTTGCTACTTCGAGCCAGGCTCGTCCGTCCATGCCGCCAGGCTAGCCCATCCCGACGCTATTCGGTTTGCTCAGCCTGCGGATTCGCTGAACCAGCGCCCGAAGCTCACGACGGTTCGACGGCGATCGGGATGCCGAGATCGAAGAGTTCACAGTCCGCTTCCGACCCGAGCCAGGCGGGCGAGAGCGAAGCGAACAATTGCTGCGCTTGGAGCAGCGTTGGCAGCCCCGCCTGCTCGGCGCGCGCCAACTCGGGTTGCCCTTCGATTTCCCGGCTCAGGCGCTGCGCCGCAATGCGCCGCGCGGCGGCAACACGGGCGAGCGCGGGGCGATCGAGTCGTTGCTCCAGCCAGCGCTGCAAGGACAGGCTCAGCGCCGCGTGCCGAGTTTCCTCCCGAGCGATGCGCGCCATCGCGCCCTTGATCTGCAAATCTCGAGCAGCGCTGGACTGAAATGTGGCGACGAGCGCCCCGTATAGCTCGCGCACCCAACCCTCCGCGACATTCTCGAGGGCGATGGCTTCGAGCGAGCGTTCGGGAGTAGCCTCTACTCGAGCGGGCAAAGGACGAGCACCAAAGCGGCGCGCCAGGGCGCTGGCGGTACGCGTGTGCCGCTGCTCGTCACGCGCCGCGCGGCTGAGCGCTCGCAACAGGCGGCGCGGCGCACCGAGCGCACGCAGCTCGCTGCGCAAGCCACGAAACGCGGCGACCGACGCGCCTTCGAGCTCTGGGGCCCGCGGCACGACCCACGACGCACGACGCACGACGTCGCGCAGCGCGCCCGTCGCGGCGACCGCGAACCTATTGCCAACGCGCGCAGCGGAAGCCGGTCTCGAGATCCGCCGTGTATTCCTGGCTGGGATCGCTCAAGTAGCTGCCACCGAGTTTGCTGTAATCGACGCCCTGGCCAGACTGGGCGATGCTCACGAACTCGGCCACGTTGCCGCTCATGTCGAGCGCGCCGTAGGGCGAGTTGCCATCCGGTCTCGACCCCACGGCTTGCGGTTCCGCGCTGCAATCCTTCATTGCGGCGTACCGACAATGCGGTTCTTCATCGCCCCAGGGAAACTTGCGCCCGTCCGTACCGCGCGCGGCTTTCTGCCATTGTGCGGCGGTTGGTAACTGTTCCGGCGCCCCCGCTACACATCGGACTCATCGGCTCCGCCGCCTCCCCACCCGAGCACGCCACCGTTGGCGCACTGGCAAGATTCTCGCAAGGCATTGCCTGAAGCGGCAGCAACTCCCGACATGCTTGTGCCAGTTGTGCCAGTTGTGCCAGCGGCCCAGCTCCAGCGGGGCTGCCGAGCCGGTTTTTTGGCTCTATTGGCCAACAAGCGAGTGGCATGCGTGATGCTTCAAGTCTGCCCGCGTGCTCTGTCCAGCCCAGGAAACCAAATGCGGGTAGCCAAACTCGCGCTCGCTTGCGGTGCCTTCGCCACCTTTGCATCGGCGTGCTCCGGGGCCGGCGCCCCTGCCTCCCCGGACGGTGGTCCCGCGCTCGCGGGCACCACGAGTGGGGGGGGCGCCAACTACGCTAGCGACAATGCCGGAGCAAGTAGCGGCGGCGTCAGCAGCGGGGGCGCCAGCAGCGGGGGCGCTAGCAGTGTCAGTGGCGGCGCCAGCAGCGGCGGCGGCGTCAGCGGGGGCGCCAGCAGCGGCGGCGTCAGCGGAGCGCCGCCGTGGAACGCCGACTGGACTGTGTGCACCGTGGCCGACGAATGCACGGTCGTACCGATTCGAACGTGCTGCGGCTGCTTCTCCTCGGGCGTCAACCAAGCGTTCGCTGCCGACGCTATCGCTTCTAACGCTGGCTTCAGGGCGGACCACTGCGGTGACTTGGGTTGCAGCGGACCGGCGTGCGCACCTGACTCGATGGTCGTCTGCGAGGCTGGCCATTGCGTGGCCAGGCCCGGCTGCTCCGAGCGCGATGAGCAGAGCTGTGAGACCGACGGAAAATGCCAAAAATACCAAGCGCGGCTGTGCGCGAGTCCGGGTGCGTTCGCGTACTTCACCTGTGGCACGCCTCGTGGACTTTGCGATGGCCCATCGACCTGCAAGGTTGGTCCGAGTGGTCAGCAAGTGCTCTTCCCCGATAGCTGTGTGCCCACGGGTTACACGCAAGCGTGTGCGGGGCTGTGCAAGTGACGAACCCTGCCTTGGTTCTCGAGCACCGCCTCACTGGTGTTGCCCTCGAGTTTGCTGCGAGGCCGCTCTCCGGTCTGGCGATCAGTTGTCGAAGACCCGCGCCGTTTCAGCGGCGGGGGGATCCGATTACTCTTGGATCGAGCAAGAAAGGTCCTCGTGCGGCTGCACCGAAGACGAGCAAGTCGCTCCGGGTTTCCACGCACTGCAGGCCGACGCCGCGCAGGAACAGTCGATGGCGAGCGTGCCGCAGGAATTCGCCGCGCACGCCCAACTGAAGCTTGTCGTGTTTCCCGAAACGACCGTTCGCGCAAAGCAGATCTGCTCCGAAGGGCACCTCTGGATCGGCAGTTGACCGCATTGTTTAGTGCTGGCTGCTCCAGCCTGGTTGTTCGCGCCGCCCACTGCGGCTCCCGCCGTGCCACCGAGTGACGTGTTGCCGCCGATTGCAGCTCCCGCCGTGCCACCGAGTGACGTGCTGCCGCCCACTGCGGCTCCCGCCGTGCCACCGAGTGACGTGTTGCCGCCGTGCGCGGTCGCACCACCAGTATTGCCCGCGACGCCTATCACCGCGGTTGCGCCGGCACTCGTGCTGCCGCTGGAAGCCGAGGCAGTGCCTGCGGCGCCGCCGGAGCCCATCCCGGTGGTCGACGCTGAATCCGAACAGGCTGGGGGGCTCAAAGCTATCGCAAGCAGTGTTGCCAATTTCGAGTTTGTCATCTGGGACAAGATCCTCTTCCTCGATCCACAGGTCGTGGGTATCCGTGCTCTAAGCCAGCGAGCGAGCATTGTCGCCGGGCTCTCGAACGAGTCCATTCGTATACGAAGCAGATCCATGAGTGCTGCTCTCCTCGCGCTCGACACGCGACGCACGAGCATTATCAGACCGGAGCGCGCGGCGCACGCACGAGAGTTCGTCCGCGCGTGAGTCAGTCTGATGAGTTCATGCTGACGAATTTCTCGCCGAGAAGTGATCGCGCGGAGCGGATCCTCCCACTCATGTGTTCGCACCCTGCTTCCTGTTCGCACTCTCGACCTGCCGGGCGTCCGCGACGCCGAAGGCATTGACGCTACGTGCTGTGATGAGTGACCATCAAAAGTTCGCCGACTTCTACATCGACAGCACCGAGGTCACGGTCGCTCAATACCGCAAGTTTATCGCCGCAGTGCGCAACACGCCTCCAAAACAAACTCAGTATTGCTCGTGGAACAACAGCCTGATCCACAACGATTCGTCGGCCCTGCTGGAGGACCCGCAGATGCCCATCGGAGGTGTCGATCGGTGCGATGCCACGAGTTACTGTGAGTGGGCAGACAAACACCTGTGCGGCAACATCGATCGCCGAGCCAAGCGGGTCGAAAAACAGTTCTTCGACCCGCCAGTGAATCAATGGTTTCTGGCTTGCGGTGGCCCGACCGGCGCGATGCATCCAAGCATCAGCGGCTGTAGCCCGGGCATCAACACCGTCGCTAGCTCGGCCTGCGAGGGATCGTATCCCGGCGTGTTCGACCTCGAGGGCAAGAGCTTTGCACTCGGCCGTGCGGCGGAACAGCAGAGTATCTGTCTAAGCGTCACCGGTGGCTACGCGCGTGGCTCTTCCAGCTTCCGCTGGATCGGCTTTCGCTGCTGCTCGGGCTGACACTCATCTCGAAAGCGGACCGCGTTCACGGACCGCGGCTCGACGGGGGCAGCGCTCGTTGAGCCGTTCCCTCGCCCGAACCCTCACGGCTCCACCTCGAGCAGCTGATCGTCGTTGAACATCGAGTCGGGAGTTACGATCGTTTCTGCGGGGTCGAACGAGGCATTCGCGAAGCGTTTTCGGAGTGCACGTTGAACCCGCTCGTCTGCCAGGTTCATTTCGTCGGCGCGCTGAAGCTTGCCGACACGGACGCCGGCCGCGCGATCGAGCAGCTTGTAGGCGAGTTCGGAGCAGTAAAGCGACTGGTCGTCCCAACGAAACCGCAGATCGTACGGACGTCCAAGCCAGGTGTCGCCCAGTTTTCGCAGCTTGTCGATCACGTCCGGTGATAGCTTGGAGTCGGCATCGCGGAGGCGCTTGACGACGTAGCGTTTGTCTCGCCCGCGAGCGATCCAGGGCTGAAGCGCGGTCTTTTTCACGGGAGAAACTGCTTCGAGCACCACGGCGCCCTGCGGCTCGTTGAAGATCACCCCCATGTGCGTCCAGCGGCTGCCCGTCAGGGCGTGAACCATCTCGCTCTGGCTCGACCTGGATTCCTGAAAGATCAGATCCCCATCGCGAAACCGCGTCGAGGTGGCGCTGCGGGCGGACCCGGATCGAGCGCGTGGCTCGCGTCCCGAGTGCGCGTCCGACTTTGCCCGCCGTTTGCACGCGACGAGTAGGACGATGCTCATCGTCAGAATTCCCACGGTCTTCCAAGCGCTCGAGCACGCCAATGTACCCCGCGGACTATTGAGAAGCCGCTTGGCTTTCTTCGAAACACGCTGCGACAGCGCGGACTTCGACGGTTAGCCACTCTGCGGCTGGGCATTCGCCGGCAATCGCCAGGGCTTCCTGCTGAGTCCTGCAGTTGATGAGGAAAAATCCGCCGATCATTTCTTTGGTTTCGGGGAAGGGGCCGTCGATCACGTGAGTGCGGCCGGCGCGTACCTGGAGGCGGCTCGCGCTCGACGGCGAGCGTAGCGATTCGGCTGCGATGAGCAAGCCGCGCTGATGCAAGCTTTCCGCCCAACCCACCATGCGGGCATAGGCCTCGCGCCCTTCAGCTTCGGTGCGGGACTCCCGCTGTCCAATCGGTTCGACCATCAGCAACAGGTGCGCCATCGCCTCGTACGCTTGCGCACACGGCCGACTCCGTCAAGGCCTGCTCGAGCGGGCGCTCGGGGGAGCGCAGTCGCACTCCCCCGAAAACCGACGGCTACTGGGCTAGTGCGGATTGGGGACGGTTCCGCACCAGTTCTGCAGCAGGTTCCCCGTCCAGGTATTGCCGGTGGAGGAGGCGTTCTGGTTGGCGTTGCAGATGCCGTTGCCTTGCGCGGTGTTGTTCCGTATGAACCCGTTATCGCAATTTTGTAGCCGGATACCGTCTTCGTTGTTGAATTCCACGAAGTTGCTCGAAATCGAGAACGGGCTGCACGGATGGGTCGCGACATTGGTACCCGGATCCAGGCTGAGCCCGTGCTGCCCGTTGTAGCGGATGGTGCTGCTGCCCACCGTAGCGTTGGGGCCGCCGTCGAACTCGATGCCGTTGACACCGTTATCCAGCACCTGCGCCTGCTGGATGTTCACGAAGCTCGAGTTGTTGACGTCGATGCCATCGCCCGCGTTGCTGACCGCGTTGTCCGCGATCATCGTCAGGTTGCTGCTGTCTCGGATCTCGAAGCCGCCCGCCGTGCAGGTGAGGGCGCTGCTGGAGCGAATGTTCAACGAGCTGGAGTTCTCGATCCGAAAGCCGAGGACGTTGCTGCGCGCCGTGACGTTGGTTACCGTGGAGCTGGTCGTCCCGGCGAGCCAGACTCCGTAATTGAAGGCGCCGCTGACCTCGCAGTTCTTGATGGTGATGCCGCTCCGGTTCTGCGCGCGAATGCCGCAGCGGAGCGTCCCGGCACTTCCGCAGCCTGTGGTGTTGGCTGACGTGAACGAGATCGTGTGTCCGGCGCAATCCAAGGTGATGTTGTTGGCGTTGAACTGGATCTGCCCGGTGTGATTGGCGGTCAAGGTCTTGTTGCTGGTGATGATCATGCGGCCACTGGTGGCGTGCGCCGTGGCGGTTGCTCCGAGCGCGATTGCAAGAGCTGCGAACACCAAGAAATAGCTGCCTTTTGGTTGATGCATGTGATCCCTCCGCGGTTGTGCGGGTCCCTCCGCGTGATGCGGGCCCACAGCCATGCTGCCCGAAATTTACGCGCAACTCAATCGCTTCGACATCACCGACATTGACGCATGCGCGATTCGTAGTGTGCTGGACTACGGCTACTTCAATCGCACGAACGTACAAGATCGCGTGTGACAAAGCTGGATCGCGATCACGCGAGCGCACGAACGTACAACGTGGCGTCCTGACGAACCTGGATCGCGATCACGCGAGCGCACCAATGTACAATATCGCGTCTGACAATCGCTGTATGCCTGAGGGATGAGAACAGCTCGTCGCTCTCGGTCCGTTGTCGCCCGCTTTCTATTTGCCCTGGCATCCTCACCTCAGGGGCGGCTGGTCGCGGCAGCGGGCGGAGCCCTATTGCTCGGCTGCTCCGCCTCGTCTCCGGTAGCCGACGAGAACGGCGAAAGTTCCGAAACGGTCACGGGAAAGCTGCTGCACGAAGAAGAGATCCGCGGTGTCAAAATATCGTTCTGGGAAACCCCGACAGGGTTGCTGGGGCTGGCACGCCGACACGTCGATGGCCCAGAGCAGACGAAGCGAATTGCCGATAGCCTGAAAGCCTCCAGTCTAGGGGCGGCCTACCGTGCGCTGCACGCGGCCGCCGGGGACTCGCCAGAGGTACCCCAGGTTCTGCTCGACGCCGACGCGCGTTACCCCGCGTCAGCGGTCGACGCGACGGTCGAGGGAGCACCGGCCAACGTTACCGGGGAAGAGACGATACCGGCGCCCGCGGCGCAATTCGACGGCGTACGTGGCTCGAACTCGGACGGCGTGCCATCGATCACCCAGGCAGTGACTGCGGCCGAAAATGACGCAGCGGTCAAAGCATGGATGTGCATCTCCACTCAAACCTGCCAAGTCGGGTTCGGTAGCATCTACAGCGGCTGGATCCAGAACACCTCCTCGTACTACGTTCAATATTTCAATAGCAGTTACGACTCGAGCTCTTCTTACGGGCTCCGCTATCAGATCGGCGATCGCTCGAATTTCGTCGTCGAATTCTCCGGCCGGCTACAGTCGCGCTATGTGGTCGAAGCCTATCGTTACGCGGGCGTCGGCACGTTTCGTCGCGATGCTTGGATTTCCGGCTGGGAGCCGTATCCGCTGACGGGAACGAGTCGCAGCGTCACCTTCGATCAGAGCAAGCTGCTCGGGCCGAACATTCGGGTCTCCATGGCGCAAAAATGGACGGCGCCATCACTGAAGGCATTCGTCGGCGGAAGTGCGCAGCTTCACAATTTCTGTGTCTCCAACGTGGACAACTCTTTCCGCGCTCTCCCCCCGAGGCCGAGCGGGAAAATCAGATATTCGTCCCAGGGTGACAAGGTTTTGCCGCCGTTCGACGCGAAGTTGTACCGGTTTGCTTCACCCGTCACGAGCACCATCTTGGGTGTCGACTTTTGCACGGACATCAAAGCTACGTACGAGAACCACATTCAAGGCATCGGTCGTCTGCACACCACCGCTGACGACAACCGTTGGTTCGTGATGTCGCGTTCTCGCCCGGGCAGCGTCGGCGGCGCCGGGCTATTCCTCGCCAACATCGGGGATGCGCCGAACGTGAGCGGCCGACTGGTTGCGCCGGGGGCCAGCTTCTCCGGTGATCCGCCAGCGAACCGGCGCACCTATTACTATTATCCGATGAGCCAGACCGATCACCCCGGGGGCTTTCAGGTCGTCGGCGGCCTCGTCGCCATTGCGGCCGAGGGAGCAAGCGGAGCGGCAGGGTTCGTGGATTTCTACGACTTCCGCACGCCGGGCACGGCGAGCACGGCGTTTCAACGCCTGCGTCTCGACGGCAGCCATGGCGAACCCACCGCCAGCCCGAACACGAAGCCAACCGCAGCTGCCATGGTGAAGCTCTCGAACGGCTTGTATCTGCTGTTCGTGTTGAACAAGGACGACCAGCGTTCAGGCCGCTTCTACCTCAGCAATAGCGCGACCTTGAGCTCGAGCACGTGGTGGCAGTGGCTCTCGGACGTGTCCTGGCCGGCGCGGATGTACCAGAACGCGAACTTCATCACTCAGTGCGACGGCAAGCTGTTTCTCGCCATGACCAACAACGAAGGCTTCGGCTACGACTACGGGATCAACGGCGCCCAGGTCACCAGCGGAACGAACACCGCGGACCTGTTCAGCGTCGCCTTTGCGACCGGCACTCAGAACGTTCAGCTCACGTTCCAATATCCGGGCACTTATGGCGGCGACGATGACGGCTACAACCAATTCCGCGCCGCGGGTGACTTCTACGTTGGTCGCGACAACAAGTTGATCATGTACTCACACGCCCATCACGCCAACACCGGAGCTGGCGGCTGCCCCGATTCGAAGCTCAAGCTATCCGAGTTCGCCTACTGAACGACCACGGGCGCGGCGCTCCAGCGCGCGCCGCACCTCCCGCTACCTTGCTGCGCGGCGATCCAGTGTGCGGCGCACGACGCGCAGCAGCAGGTCGGGGTCATAGGGCTTTTGCAACAGCTCCACGCCCAGCTCGGTCAGCGCACTGGCGGGAAAGAGGTCAGCCGCGTAGCCGCTGGAGAAAAGAAACGCGGGCTCGGAGTCGAGCTTTCGGATCTGTTCGTAGGCTTCTCGCCCGCCCACGTTGGGCATCATCGTATCCAAGATGATGGCGTCGAAGCGTTCGCCCCGCTCGACCGCTTCGATCGCTTGCCGGCCGTCGTCGACCGCGGTTACGAGATATCCCGCGCGCTCCAAGATGCGGCGCAGGATGCCTTGTACCTGCAGGTTGTCTTCCGCCACCAGAATCTTTTCCCTGCCGCCTTTCACGCTGGCGCTCAGCTTGGGCCCTATCACCGCTGCGTCGCGATCGTAGGCGGGCAAGTAGACCTTGAACGTGCTGCCGACCCCAACCTCGCTATAGGCGTGCATCATGCCGCCGTGCTGTTGCACGATGCCGTAGGCCACCGCCAGCCCCAGGCCAGTGCCAACGCTTGCGTCCTTGGTGGTGAAGAACGGTTCGAAGACGCGATCCAGGATCTCGGGGGGCATGCCTAGGCCCGTGTCTGCCACCGTAATCAGCACGTAGCGACCTGTCTTGGCCCAGGGGTGGGCCGCTACATATTCGCCGTTCAGTACGACCTGCTCGGATTCGATGGTCAAGCGACCGCCTTCCGGCATGGCGTCGCGCGAGTTGACGCTCAGGTTCATGAATACTTGGTCGAGTTGGTTGGCGTCGCTCAGCACGGTGGGCAGGTGGGCGCCGGCGATCAGGTCCACGCTCAGGTTCGCTGGGAAGAGCCTCTTGAGTAGCTGCAGCAGGGCCGAGAGGCGAGCGTTGACGTCGAGCGCCTCGAGCGACTGCGCTTGTTTGCGCCCCATCGCCAGCAGCTCGCGGGTGAGCTTCATCCCGCGGTCGGAGGCTGCGAGCACGTCCGCGACCGCTTCGCGCTGGGGCTGGCTGAGGCCTTCCTCGTTCAAAAAGTGGGCGTTGCCGACGATCACCTGCAACAGATTGTTGAAGTCGTGTGCCAGGCCGCTCGCTAAAAGCCCGAGGCTCTCCAGCTTCTGCGCCTGAAACAGCCGGCGGTTCAGCTCCGCTTTCTCGCGCTCGACGCGTGCCCGCTCTTCTTGCCAGCGCAGTCGTCCGGCGGCCACGCTGACTTGCGCGGCCATCGCCATCAATACTTCCAGGTCCTCGGGCGTCGGGGGCCGTACGCCCTCGTCGCCCATGGTACCGGCGCCCATCATCCCGAGCGTCACGTCCACCAAGGAGAGCGGTACGTTGATGATCGTACGGTTGCCCAGCACCTCCACCATCTGTTTGTTGGTACGCGGATCGGTGCGGGCGTCCTCTACCACGACGGGCGCAGCCGCCTTCAAGATCTCGGCGAGCATGGCGTCGCCCGCAATCGGGATCACCAGTGCCTCGTCCCAGCTCGTACCGACGCCCACGAAAGCCAGCACGCGCACGTGCGTCAGATTCGGCTCGACCATCGCCAGCCATGCGTGGCGGTAGCCCACGAGGCTCTCCACCGAGTCGCGTACGATCTCGAGCATCTGCGGGAAGTTCACGGCGCGCTGAAGTTCGCGGGCAAACTGCAGCAGCCGCGTTTGGTTGGTGCCGGCCATCGGACGAGCCTGCCCTGTCGTCTCGCAGACGTCACGTGCGAAGTGTTGCGCAGAACGCCTCTGCTTCTTCACGGCGAGAGACGGAAATTCGCTCAGCGAGTGGATGCGCGCAGACTGAGGATCTTGGGGGGGAGGGGCTCGCCTTGTGTATATGGCTCGCTTTCTAGAAAGCCCACGTAGCTCTGGCTTCGGACCATGATTTTGTTGCTGTCGGGATAGACGCAAACCTCGTGCGGATCGTGCGGGCCGATGGCCAGGTAAACGAGGTCCTCTTCGAAGGGGTTCCCGATCTGATGCGCGGTCTTGGTGCCGGCGGGACATGACACGCAGTCACCTGCGCGGAGCTCGCGGATGTCTTCACCGTAGCGTAGGATGCCGCGGCCGGACAGGATGAAGAATACCTCGTCTTCCCGCTCGTGGTAGTGAAACGGGCACATCGTGTGTCCCTTTGGCAGACGGGATTGACGAACACCGAGGCGGCCACCTTTGGAGCGCATCGATGGTGTCAGCGGTTTGTCGAATCCACCCCAATGGTCGCCGGAGCGGCAATCGACTTCGTCAACCTCATCACGATTTACGACATGGTGCGGGATGTTGCTCATCCCGCGATGATACCACTCGCGCTCGATCGACGCGTTCGCGCGGCTTTCCGTGTACACTGCTCAGCCAGTCGGTTTGGCCGACCCACGACCCACGATCAACGAGAGTCGAGCAAGTGAGCGAATCGCCGGTTGAAGTCTTCGAGTTGATCGTCGGCATGTTTTTGGCGGTGCTCGTGCTGCACTACTTGGCGTCGCGGCTTTCCCTACCGCCAGCGGTCGCGTTGCTCGTTGGCGGCGGCGCTCTGGCCTTCACGCCAGGTCTGCCGACGATCCACCTGAACCCGGAACTCGTGCTGCTGATCTTCCTGCCGCCGTTGCTGATGGACGGCGCGTGGTTCACCGCGCATGCCTCCTTTCGCAAGCACCTGCGCGGTATTTTATCGTTGGCGATAGGCGCGGTCCTGTTTACGACCGGTGTCGTCGCCGTCGTCGCGAAGCTGCTGGTTCCGGCGCTGCCATGGGCGGCCTGCGTCGCGCTCGGTGCCATCGTCTCCCCGCCAGACGCGGTCTCGGCGCGAGCCGTCTTGCAGCGAGTGAAGCTGCCGCGGCGGTTGAGCACGTTCCTGGAGGGGGAGAGCTTACTGAACGACGCGACCGGCCTGGTTCTGTTCCGATTCGCGGTCGCCGCCGTGCTCACCGGCGCCTTCAGCATTCCGGCCGCCGCCGGTAGCTTCGTCGTGCTGGTCGCGGGCGGCGTTGCCGTGGGCGCGATCATTGGCGGGGGCTGGGTGCGGCTCGTGCGCCGCCTGGGCGACGACAGCTTGGTGATCTGCGCGTCGATCTTGGTCTGCTGGGTGGCTTACCTGGCGGGCGAGCTGCTGCACGTCTCTGGCGTGATCGCGACCGTGACGGCGGGCTTGATCTGCGGCTGGTACCAACACGTGGTCTTCAGCGCGACCACGCGCATTCGTGGCATCGCCACCTGGCAGGTGCTGGTGTTCATGCTGGAGGCCGCGGTCTTCATGCTCATCGGCTCCTCGCTGCGGGATGTGCTCGAGCGCGTCGGCGGGGCAGGTGTCGTGGTTCAGACCATGGGCCTCACGGTGCTGGCCATCGTCTTGGCCGTCACCTTGGCGCGCTTCGCCTGGATCTTTGGCACGGATCTCGTTCTTTACACACTACGCCGCGCGGGCGCGAGCCGAGCGGAGCCGCTGGGTCCGGGGGCCGCTACCGTCATGAGCTGGGCCGGGATGCGCGGTGTGGTCACCCTGGCAGTCGCCCTGACCCTGCCCGACACAATGCCCGGGCGCGACCTGATGCTGGTCACTGCGTTCGCGGTGATCCTGGTCACGGTGTTGCTCCAAGGCACCACTCTCGCTGCGGTGATCCGCTGGGCCCGCCTGCGGGAGGACGAAGACGCGAAGCCACCGATCGAGATCTTTGCCGCCGAGGTCGCCGTGTTCAAAGCCAGGCTCGCAGCCGTAGAACGCCTTGCCTACGACGCCGAAGGCCAGCTCATTCACCCGCAATTGTTGGATTTCCACCGTCGCCGCGCGACCGCCGCCGCAAATTTTCAAGGCACTACCGAAAAGCGCGAGCAAGCCATCGCCGCCCACTTCGACGTCATCATCGCCAGCATCGCCGCTGGCCGCGTCGAATTGGTCCGACTCCACCGCGCCCACGAAATCAACGACGAGGTTCTGCACAACCTCGAGCATGACCTCGACCTCGAAGAGCTCGGCGCGATCGCCGCCAAGAATACCTGAGCCCAGCGGACCTCCTCGCGATCCTCCCAGGCACGGCGGCCGCGCCGGTGATGTTTCCGATAGACTGACGACGAGCATACCTGCACTGTCCACTCGGCGAATGAGAGCTTTCGAACGATTCGGTGGTCGACTCTGGTCTGCGCCTGCTTACCTGCCGTACGTGCAACCAGCGAGGAGTCTGTTGCAGCACTCCTCGGTGGGTGCCTAGCCGACAACGGCGCCAGGACTCGTACACGCCGCCGATCGGCGGGGCGCCGCACGAAGCGTGCCTAGCCCGCCGTCCTTGATACGGCCGACTAGGCAGTGTAGTCGATGCTCGGGGGCACGGAACCGTGACGCGTTTCCGTTGTCCACACAACAGATGAAGCGAACCATTGTCGCGTTGGGCCTAGGGGTTGCGTTCCTGAATGCGAGCTGCCACGAGCGCGCCTCCTCGGGTGGCCTCTCGCCGAAGCAAACGTTTGCCGAGCTGCGCAGCATCAAGGGTGCGCTGGCCGTGTCTGCGCCCGGTGAGCCGAGCAGAAGGCCTTATCCACGCGAGCGCATCGTGGAGGGCGAAACGGTCGATGTGCCCGAAGGAGGACTGGCCTGGATGCGGCGCGATGGCGGCGCCACCTGGCTGATCTCTGGCCCCGCGAAGCTCGTGGTCAAGAGCGACGCCGTGGAGCTACGAGCGGGCCGCGTCTTCGTCGATGGCGAACAGGGCGAGCCCGTCAGCGTCGTCACCCCGAAGGGAAGGCTCGAGCTCTCTGACGCGCGCGCCAGCGTGGAGGTCGGCAAGCAGGTGACGGCGTACGTGCTGCGCGGCACCGCCCGCTCGGGCGACGCAGGGCGCGCCAGCGCCGGCGAGAGTCTCACTCTTTTGGCTGATGGCAAGGTCACGCGCAGCGCCATGCTGTCCTGGCAAGACTGGACAGGTGGCCTGGGCACGGCGGACGCCTCGGCGGATCCTGCGCCGTTCGGCATCGGCACCGTCGGCGCGCGCAAGCCCGGCGATCAGGGACAGCCGCGCTCGTCGCTGGTCATTCAGCGCCTAGACGTAAAAGTGACGATCGATCACGATTTCGCGGTGACCGAGGTGGACCAAACCTTCGTCAACCCCAGCGTCGACACCGTGGAAGGCATCTTCAGCTTTCGCACTCCGCTGGGCGGCACCCTGCAACGCTTCGGCGTAGATCGCGATGGCGAGCTGGTCTGGGGTCGCGTCAAAGAGAGCGAAGAAGCCGTTCGGCAGTACGAGAGCAACGTTTACGAAGGCTCGCAAGAGGATCCGGCCCTCTTGCGTTGGCAATCGCCGGGTGTTTATAGCGCGCGACTCTACCCGATCAACGGCGGCACTACCCGTCGGGTGGTCACCCGCTACGCCGAATGGCTCTCGCGCCAGGGTCCGCACGGGGAGCGCCGCCTGTACGTGTACCCCATGGCGGCGGAGGGCGCGAAGGGCTCGCTGCCGCGTATCGAAGAGCTAACCGTCACGCTCGACCTGAGCCAGGCTGCGGCTACCACCGTGCGCTCGGGGATGGGCGGCAAGCGCGACGGCAACCAGCTCGTGGTCAAGGCCTTCGACTTCACGCCGCGCGCCGATCTTTCGGTCGAGCTGTTCGACAAAGGCCAGCTGGGCGCCGTGGCCTACCGCGCGCCACACGACTTGCCGCCCGAAGAAGCCCCCGAAAGCGGCGGCAACGCGTTTGCGCGCAGCGTGTCGCGCGAAGAAGCCGATTACATTGCGATTCCGCTGCGCGCTCCAGCTCCGCCAGCGGGCGAAGGTTCGGGGCTCGATCTGGCGCTGGTGATTGACACGTCCGCGGCAACTGAGCCTTCTGCGCTGGCGATCGCGCGTACCATCGCCTCCTCGCTGTTGGCGCACTTGGGCCCGAACGATCGCGCGGCGCTCTGGGCTGGTGACGCGACGCTGCGCCCGGTCGCTCCGGGCTCGGGTTCCTTGTCCACGCTCGACGCCGAAAAACGCAAGCAGTGGCTGGCGGGCCTTTCGGCGGTCGAACGCGGTGGGGCCACCGATATCGGCGCGCTCCTGACGCAGGCGGCCAGCCAGCTCGATCCGCGGCGGCACGGCGCCGTGCTGTACGTGGGCGACGGCGCTCCCTCCGTCGGCGAGCTGGCTCCCAAAGCCCTGAGCGAGCGGCTGGCGCGCCTGCCGGCTGGAACACGTCTGTTGGCGGCGGCGGTCGGCAGCCAACCCAACCTGCCGCTGCTGAGCGGCATCGTGCGCGGGGCGCCGGTCGAGCAGGTGTTCGACGCCTATGGCGCGGCGCGCTCCGCGCTGCGCTTGTTGGAGGCTGCTGGGCGCTGGTCGTGGCTCGGAGCGAAGGTCGATCTGGGGCCAGGCGTGGAGCGGGTCTTGCCGCGGGTGCTGCCGCCAATCACGGCCGACGAAACGATCATGATCGTGGGGCGCGTCAACGGCGCTGCTCTGCCCAGCGCGCTCGAGCTGTCGAGCAGCGAAGGCTCCGTGAAGCAGCGGCTGTCCGTGCGTTACTTGAAAGACTTCGGCGATCTGCGGCGTCGCTGGGCCGAAGAGCGCTTCGACGAGCTACGCGAGAGCGGCGCAGGGCGGGCCTCGTTGGTCGACATCGGGCGGCGCTTCGGGCTCGTGACCCCTTTCACGTCGCTGTACGTGCCCACGCGCCGAGAGCGCGAGCAAGAGCAGGACAGCAAGCCCGACTTCGTCGCGGACGAAGTCCGGAGGTACGAACGCGCTCGGCGCTGGAGACCGTGGTGGAACCACGCCGAGGAGGCTTCAGCAGCAGCCCCCGCGATGAGCGCGGCAAGCGACAACAAGGAGGGCGGCACCGGCACGCGCGCCAAGGGCGAAGAAGGCTCGCTGGGCAGCTCTGTCAGCAAGCCCGACGATCGGCGCTACGCGGCGCAGGAAGCGAAACGCAGCCCCGCGCCGGAGGTGGCGCGTGAAGTCGATCTGAAGGATGTCCAAGACTTTGCCCTCGGTTCGAGCCCTCGTCCTGTCAGTCGCCGCGGCGGCAGCGAGATGCTCGAAGCGGCGAGCGCCCCCGCCGCAGCCGGCCTGGCCCTATCCGGCACGGGCAGCGGCGGCGGAGGGCTCCGCCCCATGTCCGGCAGGGTCGGCGGTGGCCTAGCCGGCATCGGCGCGACCGCTAGTGCCGTCAAGGTCGCAGGGCCGAAGGGCAACGCCTCTATCGGCGGTGCAGATGTCTCAGGCGGTACCGTTGGCAACGTCCAGCGCGTGGTCGCGGGCATGCGCGCCGGCTTCCGGAATTGCTACCAGCGCGGTCTCGCCGAAGATCCCGACGCTGCGGGGAGCATTCGCCTAGCCGTTCGCATCGCCGAGGGTGGCGAAGTCGCGGGTGCCATCCCGTCCGCATCGGGCAACCTACCTGCTTCCGTGATTGCGTGCGTGGTCGCGCGCGTTCAGGCGGCCCAGTTCGACCCGCCGCAGGGCGGCACGGTCATCGTCAACGTTCCGGTCACGTTCGACGCAGACGACAAGCGCTCCTCGCCCGATCCCGCGTCCAAGCCCAGCCCCGTCTCGAAGACGGTGAAGGTGACTGTAACGAGCAGCATCGGCAGGATCGATCACCAGCGCGCGCCGTGCGGACGAGGCGCCGATTTGCCGCTCAGCGAGCGGCTCGTGCTGTGGCGCGAGCGGCTCAGCAGCGGCTCTGGCATCGATTTCGCGCTGCGCATCTATCGTGCGGCGCTCGCCGACTGTGAAGCCAGTGATTGGCGCGAACGCTCCGCGCTTTTGGTGCAGATCGTCGATCATTTGGGCGCGATTCGTGACCGTGTCGCGCTGTGGCGCGCGTTGCTCGCGATCAGCCCGACCGCCGCAGACGCCGTGTACCGCTTCATGCTGCTGCGCGTGCAAACCTCGCAAGACCTCAAAGAGCTGCACGAGGCGCTCGGTCTCTCGCAGATCGAGCCGCAGCTGCTCGACGCGCTCCTGAAGAAGGGTCGGAACGCCGCCGAGCGCTTGGCGCTGCTGCGTGGTGCCGCCGAAAAATTCGCGAACGACACGGAGCTTTCGCTGTTGGTGCTCGACGCGTACGAAGATGCCGACGACGAAGCGGGCGGTCGCGCGTGGGCTCGGAAGCTTCGGCGTCGCGTCGACGCTTCCAGCCACGTGCGCACCAACGTCGGAGAGTACTATTTGCGCCTCTCTGGCCACGGTACGGGCGCCCAGGCCGAGCGCGACGCTGAGGAAGCGCGCCGCACGTTCGGCGAGCTAGTCGAGTTTGCGCCGGAAGATCCGCTGTCGCGGCGCCGGCTGGGCGATCTGCTTCGTGCGCACGGTTGGTACCAAGAGGCGCTGCGGCAGTACGAGACGCTGGCTGCGCTCACGCCCGATGATCCGAGCGTGCCGCTCTTGCTGGCAGCCGCCAACCAAGGCACCGGCAAGGTAGAAGAAGCCGTGCGCTGGGCCGAAAAGGCGGCAGCTAGCGGCTCGCCCGACGGCGAAAGTCAGATGGCCCTGGCAGCGCGCGCGTTGGCCAGCGCCTTTTTGTGCTGGGCCCGCCAAGACTCGGCCCGCACCGGCAACCTCGTCGAGGTCGAGCGCTTGCGCCTACGCGCGGCGCGGCTGGCCGCTTCGGAGCAAGGCCAGGGCGTGCGCGTAGTCCTGAGCTGGGCGCACCCGGAGCTGCGGCCCGCGCTCTGGAGCAACGCACTCGGCTCGATGATGCCAGCGCCAGACAACCTGCCGCTGCTCGGTGTGGCCCAGGTCTTCGTACCCAGCGCACCCACTCCAGAGATAGAGCTGCGTCTAGATCCCGAGGACGCCGCGCGTGCCGCTCGGCTCGAGCTGAAGGCGACGCTCACCGTGCTCGTCGCTGAAGGCACCGCCCAGGAACGCTTGGCGCGCTTGGACGTCGCATTCAAGGGCCCAGCTGGCAAACCGCTCGACCGAGTCCGGCTGCGTTTCGAAGACGGCACGCTGCAGGAGGTGCCATGAAAGCCTCGCAAATCTGGCAGCGGGCGCTGCTGGGCTGGCTGCTGCTGTCAGCGCTCATGTCGTGCAAGGGCAGCGCGCAAGCGCCGCTGGTCTTCACCGTCGGCGATATCCGAGCCGTGCACGCGGACGTGATGGTCGGCAGGCGTGCGGTGCAGGGCGAGCAGCGCCTCTCCGATGGCGATAGCGTCGCGACGGGCCCTGACGGGCGCGCCCGCGTGCGCCTGGACGACGGCACCATCGTGGCCGTCGACGCCGCCACACGCTTTACGCTTCACGGCAGCAAGCTCGAACTCGAGACTGGCCGCGTCTTCGTACAAGGGGGCGTGGCGGCCCGCACGGAGGTGACCCTGCGGGGTGCTTCGATCACGGTGGCCTCGAGCGCCGCGGCGTTCGACAGCAAGAGTCAAAAAGCCACGGTGTATTGCGCACAGGGCGAGCTGCTGCTGAACGCCTCGGGCAGCCAGCTGCGGGTCGGCAGCGGCGAGACAGCCTCGCTCGACGGCAACGGCAGCAGCGTGGCTCCCGAAAAAGCCTTCGAGGATTGGACTGGTGGCCTGGCCGTGCCGTGGACGAGCCCGCTCGGGGAGCGCAGCGCGATCCCGAATGCGCGCACCGTGAACGAGCGCTCGGATCCCGGCACGGATCTCGTCATCCGTTCGCAGCGGGTGGTGGTCGACATCGACGGGGAGCTGGCCGTCACCAAGACGCGGACCACTTACTTCAATGGCGGCAGCTCATCGCAGCGCGCCAAGCTCCAACTCTCACTGCCCGACAGCGCCATCGTGCGCGCCGTGACGCGCTCCCTCAGCGGCCACAAGAGCTCCGCCAATTTGCAGGCGGCGCGCGTTGGCGAAGGACTCGGCGCGGGCCTTGCGTTCGCGGGCGGCGGCTGGCTGAGCGGTGATCTCGGTGGCGTCCCGGCGGGGCAGACGCTCGATTTCGAGCTCGAGTACGCCGAGTGGCTGCCGACCCGAGCTGGTCGCGCCGCCTACCGCTTTCCAATGGCGGCCAACGAAAAGACGGGCACCGTGGGAGAGCTGTCGGTCGAGGTCGATGCGACTCGCAGCAAGACGCCGTTCTTGACCGCGAGCGCAGGCTCGACCGTCAAAGACGGCACCGTCCACTACCGGCAAGCCGACGTTCGACCCAGCGGCGATCTGGTGGTCGAGCTCTCGCCCCACGTGGTGCGCTCCAACACCGCGCGCGCGTACGTCGTGAACGCGCAGCGAGCGAGCGAGGATCCCTTCGTGATGATCCGCACCGAGGTGCCGGACCTGCGCAAAGCAGGCGTGACGCTGGCGGTGGTCGTTGATTCTTCGATGAGCGTGGGCAGCGCCGCGCTCGAAACGGAACGCGCTGTGGTCGACGCCATCTTGGAGGGCCTCGGGCCGCGCGATCAGCTGGTGGTTCTGGCAGCCGACCAGACGGTGCGCCCGATGGGGCCGGCCGCACCGTCCGCTGTTTCGCCTGCCGTGCGCGAGCAGGTGCGGACGGCGCTCGGCTCGCTGCGCGCTTCTGGGGCTTCGAACCTGGGCAGCGCGCTGCAGCAAGCCGCCGATGTCCTCGATTCGCCGAGCCGCGGAGAGCTCGCCGGCTCGGGCATGGTGGTCTACATTGGCGACGGCCGGCCTTCGGTCGGCGAGCCCGACGCCGAGCGCATCCGGCGCCTGATCGGGCGGCGGGTGGGCGGCTTGCCGCGGCTGGGCGCCGTAGCGGTCGGGCCAAGTGCCGATCGCTGGTTGCTGGCAAAGCTGGTTGCGGGTGTCGGCGCCGTCTACGAGGTGGGTGACCGCGCCGACGCCGCACGTGCCGGCGCGAAGCTGCTTGCCGACGCGCTGCAACCGACGCTGCGTGACGTAGAACTGGATCTGGGCACGACCGTCGATCGCATCTACCCGCGCGAGGGTCGCGCGGTGCTGGCAGGCTCCACCGTTACGGTGTTGGGGCGGCTGCGCGGCAAGTTGCCGACGCACATCGGTTTCCGCTTCCGCGACGGCAATCAGCTCGTAAAAGAGTCGCGGCCGCTCTACCGCACGCTGGCACCGCCGCAGCAGGACATCATCAAGCGCTGGGTGGCGGCTCGTATCGAGGACGTCGCGATGCGAGGTGAGGGCGTCGAGCCCGCGATCGTGCTCGCGACCGAAAACCAGCTGCTCACCCCGTGGACGAGCTGGTTCTTCCCAGGTGAAAGCGGCTCCGAGCCCTTGGCGCATCGGCTCTTGGATCTATCGCCGCTGTACGACACGCCCTATGCAATGCAGGCCGAGGGGGTGCTAGCGACCGGCTCCACGTTGCTCGAGCCGCCGCGCACTTTCGGCGGTGGCGTGTCGCTGCGCGAGGCGGCCGAGGCAGCCGTACGGCGAGTTCTGACGAGCGCTGCAGGAGCAGTACGCGCCTGCCGCGACGCCCGAGCCGCCACGCGCCCGGAAATTGGCCGCGAATTCAGCCTGGATCTGTCAATCAACGGTGACGGTCACGCCACGCGCGTGCGCGTGCTGCTGGTGCGTGAGCGAGGCTTCGATCGCGTGCTCGAGCGCTGCATCGAGGGCGTGGTCAAGAGCCTGCCGTTCTTCGCGGCGGGGGCCGTCGTGAACGTGACCCACACGCTGACGGTGCCCGAGAGTCGCTCACTGCGGCGCACGCAGTGCTCGGCGGCGGCGAAGATCTCGCTGCCGCTCCGCAAGAGCCTTTGGCGCGCGCGGCGCTCTGCTAGCGGCGAGCCCTTCTCGGACACCTACCTGGCTGCCGCGCGTGCCTGTGAGCTGCCCACGTGGGCGGATCGTCGCGCCCTGCTGCTCATCTACCTCGAGGCCAACTCCGACCTCGAAGCTTGGCTCCAGCAGGCGGGGGCGCTCGAGCTGGCCGGCGAGTCCGACGCCGCCGCCTTCTTGAGACGCGAAACTCTACGCCGCGTCACGACCTTTCAGCAGCTGCAGCGGGTGAGCGAGTTGCTCACGCTGGGCGAACCCAAAATCGACGACGAGCTCGACAAAGCCTACAAACAGGCTGGCACTGACCCCCAGCGGCTGGCGGTGGTGCGCCGTTTCTTACGGCTCGCGCCGCACAACGGCCTGGCGCGCCGCCGGCTGCTCTCGCTGCTCGAGGCGTTGGGCCAGAAAGAGGCGCTCGTCGCCGAAATCGAGAACCTACGCGCCGAGTCCTTCGCGGACGCGGGGCTCTTGGTGCAGGGAGCTTCGGCATTGCGCCGGATCGGGCTCGACGCCGAGGGCCGGCGCGCTTTCGGCGAGCTGATCGAGCGCGCGCCACAAGACCCCTGGACGCTCGCCTACGTCGGCGATCGTTTGCGCGCCGAGGGCATGTTCGACGAGGCCGGAGCCGCCTACGACAGCTTGGCGCGTGTCCTGCCGAACGATGCGGGGGTCGCCTTGAGGCTCGCGCTGTCGCACGCCGGCGCCGGTCGGCTCGACGTCGCGACGCGCCTACTTGACCGCGTAGCTCAAACTGGTGGACGCGGCGACGACGGCCGGCTGGGTGAGCTGGCTTCGATTACGCAAGCGGTGCTGCTCGCTGGCGCGCGAGGCGGAGCGGACGCAGAAGTCGAAGCCGAGCTCGAGAGGCGCCTGCTGCGCACCGCGCTGCCGGACGTGCAGAGCGTCGTGATCATCCAATCCCCGCCCGCGGACGATCCAATCGAGGTCAGCGTAGTGCGCAAAAATGGGGAAAAGGTGGCGCAATCAGCCGATCTCGACGCGCGCGAACTGGGCGTCGCTGCGATCCGCATCGAGCGCGGTGACGGCGCGGCGCGCATCTCCCTGAAGCGCGCGCTGGAGCTCGGCCCCTCGCGCCCCGCCAAAGCCAAGCTCGCGGCGCTGATCCTCGACCGCGAGAGCAACCAGCCGCGGCTGGTCACCAAGGAGGTCGACGTCTCGGCCGATGGCAAGTCCGTAGAGCTCGAGTTCGATGGAGCGGCGTTTCTATGATCGACCAGAATAGCGGCGAAACTCTGCCCCCTTCGCTGGAGCCCATCGCTCCGCCGCCGCCCGCGCCGCTCCTCCAAGGCTTTCCGCTCGATCCCTGGGCGAGGCCGCGGCGCGTCCCGCGTCCGCTCGTCGGCGTTTCGCTGTGGTGCTTCGGCGCGCTGTTCTGGTCCTACCTGGTCGTGGGCGAGATCGTGGTCTGGACCGCAGTGCCGGAGGCTCTGGGCGTGCTTGCCGTGCTGGGCGCATTCGGTGTCGCCTGGTACCGCGGCACCAGCCAGATGCCAGCCGCTCCTCGCTGGCGCGTTCTTCTGCCCGGCGTCATTGCCTTCTGCTCGTGGCTGGTCGCGCTGCTCATGAGCGCCGCCGTGTTCAGCACGGGCGGGCGCAAAAACGCTGAACTGGCCGCGCTATTGCTGTGGGCTTTCGCGGCCGGCGCGTACGCGCTGGGACGCCGTCTGACGGCGCTGAACCGCGTGTCATCGAGCCCGTTGGAGCGCGTTTCCCGAATCGCGCTCTGGGTGATCGCGGGCCTTGCCACGCTGATGGCCGGCGTCAATATCATCAGCTACGCCTGAGCCGAAGGAGGAGGCTAGAGTGCCCGCCCAGTGAAGGGACACTCCGTGGACGTGCACAGCTCACTTTGGCTGCCACTGCCGGGCTGGCAATTCACGCTATCCGGGCAGGCCTCCGGTTGCTCGCAACCACAGCCGCACTCGTCGGCGAAGGGGCTGCTGCCTTTTGGACAGTGGATGGAGAGGGTGGGGCACTCGACTGCGAATGCGGCGAAGACGCGATCCTTTTGCAGCCCCGGCTGACACCCGGTGCCATCCGGCTGCAGCGTTTCGCACAGGATGCGCTTGCCGCAGGCCGCGCGCGTCTCGCAGATCCCCCAGCTCAAGCAGGCTGGGACGGTCATTTGTTCCGGATCGCAGCTGGGCTTCTCCGTGCACGTCCCATCCTCGACGTACTCGATGCATTGGACGCTCTGTCCGCACCACTCGTCGGCGTAGCAATCACGGTTGGCGGGACACTCATCACCTGGCGCGAGGCGTTGGTCTACGCCGCCTTTGCAGACGGAGTCTGGGCACCAGGGAGTAGTGCCGGGCTTGCCCCCACTCGAACTTCCGCCGCTGGGGCCTGCACCGGACTGTGCGGAACTCCCACCACCCGCCGTCGACCCGCCAAAGCTAGGGCTTCCAGCCGAAGCAGCACCACTCGAGGCGCCCGCGTGACTTGCGCCTGCGCCGGCATCTTCGCGCTCGCCGCCGGACGAGGAGCCGCTCGCCCCTGCCGTTGAAGAACCGCTTCCAGACAGGCTTCCGGCGCTGGATACCGAGAAGCCGCCGCTACCCGCGTCGTGAGCCGCGACAGGATACCCATCACTTTGCCCCTCACAAGCGACCAGGGAAGCGATCACGAGCGCGCAACCCACCAAGCCAAAGCGCATCCCCGCCAGGCTAGCACGAAGCAGTTTTCCTGGCCAATGTGCGGGCGGCAGCAATGCCTTTAGAATCGGCATCGTTCAGCGCAGCTAACGAGCGGCGCTATTTGAGGGCGGACTGCCAGATGCTGCTACTGGTTGCACCGGTTACGTTCTTCACCATCTGGCAAATGTGGGCTTGTGATTGCCAGTTGAAGGCGTCGCAGTCGGCGCTGTGATCGCAGGCGTATTTGCAGCGCACGCGTGAACCGGCGAAGGCGACGCCGACCTCCGTGCCAGAGCGGTAGAAGGTCTGGGTGGGCCCGCCTGACCACACGTAGTCGATGACGTCGACGATCCAATCGAGGTGCTCCGGGATGCTGGTGTAGCGACCGCGATTGACGAATCCGCCCAATACCGTGCAGCCGTTGGCGACCCCGAGCAGCTTGGAAGGGTCGTAGAACGCTCCCCCTTCGTCGCCGTCGTTCAAGGCGCACTCGCCGGTGCGAAAGCCGCCTCCGTCGTCATCGCCCGAGTAGGTAGTGTCCGACTTGCGCCTCAGCTGACCGAGGAGCGAGCTCTGGCCTTCATGCTTGCCCGCGCCAATCTTGACGCCGTCGTGGTCGTCGCCGGGATAGTACCAGGCCAGGGTGGCGAAAGGTGTGTCCGTCACGGCCGAATCGAGGCGAAGAATAGCGATGTCCGCGAACTTGTCGTTGACGTCGGTCCAGTCGACGGCATCTGCGCTGACGGACGTGCCGGGAGGCTTGCCCACGCTGACGACCTCGCGGGTGATGTTGAAATTCGCCGAAGATCCGGTGCCGTAGAAGACGACCGTGTCGCCGACGCGCGGATTACAATGCAAGGCCGTAATCACATAGCGAGGCGCGATCTTGGTGACCGTGCATTTGAAGTCGCTGCCCCCCGACGTGATCCGCGCCAGGACGCCCGCGCGGTTGCGCGCGAACTGATTCGCGAGCTCTCCGTCCTCGATGGCACCGCGGGTGGCGCCGATCTCTTCGTCGAATTCTGCAGGAGCGTCGGCACACGCTGAACAGAACAACACACTCAGAAGAACGGGCATGAGACGCATGAATGGCTCCCTTTGCAGGTGGATCAGGCGACCGTGCCTCGCTTCAACGAAGCCCGGATTGAGAGTTTCCGCCCTTCCCGCCGTGTCAGCAACGAAAAGTTAATGGTCACGCGCCACGTCGCACCCGTCCCAGCCTTCGGCGTCGCGGACGCATGGCGCTCCGCCTTGCAACGCGTGGATTTCTCCCTACGGCGATCTGGGTGGGCTGTGTGACCCGAAGACCCCGTGGACGAGCGCGTTCGTTTTTTTTTTCTTCTACGGAGTGCTTACTTGGGCGTCCCACGCCCCCGTGCGCCCGTGCACGCCCCTGCGCCCGTGCACGCGACTTGGCTACGAACAGGGGAGATAGCACGCCGATTTTGGAAATAATGTTCGTGCACGAACGTGCACGAACATTGATTGCGGGCGGGGAGCTGACTGCGCGTGCGCCGCAGAACGAGCTCCGAACTTTCAGTGGTCTCGGTGGCTCATGTCGTGTGCGGCGTTTGCCTGTGCCTGCGGTGGAGAGGCGGCATCGACGCGGCACTGCTGTCGCAGTAGGCGCGCTGGGCTCGCGGACGGTGGAAGTGCCGCGGGCCCCTCGTGGTCGGTCACGGACCCACGATTTTAGCGGATCCACCCAGCGGAAGGGCTGCGCTCGAAATATTCTCGACAGGGGCGCTAGAGTCAGGTCTGTTGTCGCCGATGCGCGCGACGTTCGCCCCGGGTAGCGATGGGGGGCTCGAGAGCGATCCCGCACTCGAGCCGAGTGAGAGCGGCGGTCACACGCTCCTTCAGCGTCGCCTGTCTCTGTACGGTAAGGTCCTCGTCGTTCAGAGCATTCTCTACTGGCTGATCTACGCGGTCATCTGGGGACCGACCGTTGGGTTCACGCGCTCGCTGGGGCACATCGCGTCGTGGGATGTGGTTCTGCTAACGGCCATCTATTCGCTCTACTGGCTCGTCGCCCGCGGGCGGCCGCGCTCGGCGCCCGTGCTGCTCGCCACGGACATCGGCGGCAGCCTGGCGATCGGCCTCGACAACGTCTCTTTGATGCTCGGCGACCTGGGCACGATCTCAGGGGTTTTCGAGAACCTCATCGGGTTCATCTGTATCCTCCTGCTGCGCGCGCTGATCGTCCCGAGCACGGTCAAGCGCACCCTGCTGTGTGGCCTTCTCATGTGTGGCCCGTCCGTCCTGGGCGTGGCGTTCGGACGGCATCGCTTCGACGATCAGGCTTTATCGTGGATCACCATGCTGGGCTTCAGCGTCAACTGGTCGATCATCGCGCTGATCTTCTCCGGTGTGGCCTCCGCCGTGCTCTACGGGCTTCGGCGCGAGGTCCGCGACGCGCGCAGGCTCGGGCAGTACACGCTGGGTGAGAAGCTCGGGGAGGGTGGGATGGGAGTGGTCTACCGCGCCAGCCACGCGATGTTGCGCCGGCCCACCGCGATTAAGCTGCTCGCGGACGGCGGCGACGCAAGCCTTGCCCGCTTCGAGCAAGAGGTTCAGCTCCTCGCGGGCCTCAACCATCCGAACATCGTGACCGTTCACGATTACGGTCGCACCGCCGACGGCTCCTTTTACTATGCGATGGAGCTGCTCGACGGGATGGACCTGGAGAAGCTGGTCGCCGCGGACGGGCCGCAGCCTCCTGAGCGGGTGATTCACCTCGTCACGCAGGCGGCGCGTGGCCTGGACGAGGCCCACGACGTGGGCTTGGTGCATCGCGACATCAAGCCGGCGAACGTGTTCGTGTGCCGGCGCTGGGGCGCGCCCGATGCGGTGAAGGTTCTCGACTTCGGGCTGGCCAAGAACCGCGCGGAGCCGCCCACCTCGCTTACGGGTCACGACGTGGTGCTGGGCACGCCGCTCTACATCTCGCCCGAGGCGCTGAAGAGCACCGAACTCGTCGATGTGCGCAGCGACATCTACTCTCTGGGCGCCGTTGCCTACTATCTGCTCACCGCGGAGCCGGTGTTCGCCGGCCGCTCAGTGTTCGAGGTCTGCGCACACCACCTGCACTCGACGCCCGTCGCCCCGAGCGAGCGCTTGGGCCGGGCGGTGCCGGCCGACCTCGAGGAGATCGTCCTCCGTTGCCTGCAGAAGTCCCCCGCAGACCGCTACGCCACCGCCGCAGAGCTCGAGCGCGCCCTCGCGGCCTGCGCGGTCGCCAACGACTGGACCGCAGATCGCGCGCGCACCTGGTGGAAAGTGCGCGGCGCCGCGCCCACGCCCGCGCACGATGACGGCGACATTGGCGTGGGCCGGACGGTCGAGATCGATCCCGGCGCGCGCTAGGCTGGGGTTGAACGCTCGCTGCCGCGGACTTGATATTCTCGCTGATTCTGAGTCCGGCGACGTTGGTATCGATGACGGTTCAAGTACGTCAGTGTAGGAAAACCGAGTATCGATTTTGAGCGGTCTGAATGAGGCCGAGCATTGCATGGTACGCTGCTGGCTTAGCCGACGATCGGCTCGAACGGAGAGAGACGGTGCAGCGCAACTTAAGGCACGCAGCTTGGGTCTTGGTAGCTAACGCCTCTCTATTGGTGATGGCCTGCGCGACCGCGATCGAACCCGACTTGGGCGGCCCGGCCGGAGGCTCGAGCCCGATTCAAGGAGACGGGGGCGCGAAAAGCGGGAGCGGCGGTGCAGTCGCGAGCGCTGGCGCTGGACCCAATACGAACGGCGGCAAGGCAGGGTCGAGCGAGGGGGGCACCGCTAGCGGCGGGGCGGGTGTCCAGGGCGGCAGAGGCGGCAACGCTGGCGCTGGTGCTAGCGCAAAGGGCGGGACCGGAGGCGGCGGCAAGGGCGGCGCCGGAAACGGCGGCGGCGGTAGGGGCGGCGGCGGAAACGGCGGCGGCGGCA
>DATEPG010000496.1:0-5886 GCA_035273265.1 Polyangiaceae bacterium | reverse complement strand
CCGAGCCGGTCGATGCCGGCTTCGATGTGTACGACGACCCGGGCTGTCCCGACGTCGGCGCGCCGATTGAGGTCAAGGAGTGCGATCCGTTCGCCGCGACGCCAACCTGTCCCTTCGGTGAGGGTTGCTTCCCGTTCGTCGAGCACCCGTTCGGCATGGGCTGCGACGCGCAGCGCTTTGGCACGGTCTGCCGTCCAGCGGGCACCGGCTTGCAAGGCGACGACTGCGGCAATGCGAGCCAGGGTTGTGCTTCGGGCTTCGTCTGTGTCGTGGGCTCGCAACCCGGCAAGCATTGCGTGCAACTGTGTCCGATTGGCGGCCAGAAGTTTTGCCCGCAGGGCATGATCTGCGGCCAGTTGGACGTCGAAGGCTACGGAGTATGTTCCTGAAATTCCCTGGAAGCGTGCGCGCTGCTTCGGTTTTTTTCGCGGTGTTCGCGCTTTCTTGCGGCGCTCGCACGAGCATCTATTTGAGCGACGCGGGCGTGGAAGAGCCGGTGCTTTGCGCGACCGATCTGGATTGCGACACGGGCGACGCCTGCGCGCGGGCCGAGTGTCGCGAAGGCAGCTGCGTCCCGCTGCCCGCGATCGTGTGCGACGACCACGACGCATGCACGGCAGACCTGTGCGATGCCCAAAGTGGCCAATGCTCCTTCACTCCCGTCACTTTGGATCTGGACGCTGACGGCCATCGCAGCCCGAAACCAGGCTTTGCGCCCGGCGCTCCCGGTGCGTGCGGTGACGATTGCGACGACCGCAGCGCCTCCGCGCACCCGGGCGGCAGCGAGGCCTGTGACGGCGTAGACAACGACTGCAACGGTAAGATCGACGACGGCGCGCTTTACGGCAATTTGAGCGCTCCGGTGCGTGTCTCGTCAAAGCCCTTCGAGCAGACGAGCGGCGGAGGGATCGCTTTCGACGGTAAGAACTTCGGCATCAGCTTCTCTGGACACGAGCAGCACTGGAGCTCCTATTTCACGAGTATCGCCCGCGACGGCGGAACGGTCGTGCCGAATATCTCGCTCAGCAAGATCAACAGCGACACCTATGCCGAATCGCTCTTCCACAACGGCAGCTATTTTGCGAGGGCTTGGTCGGACGCGCGTCAGGCCAGGAACTACGAAGTCTATTTCAACCGCTACAACTCGCTAGGTCAGAAGCTGGGCCCTGATTTGCGCGTGAGCCAGGCGCCTGATTTTTCGCTCAATCCGGTCCTGGCCTGGAACGGGAGCGAGTCGCTTCTGGTCTGGGACGATCGCCGCAACGAGCAGGAGCGAGGCGAGGACATTCGGCTCTTCGGACAGCGCATCGCGCTCGACGGCTCGCTGATCGGAGAAAACATCGCGCTCACCGGCGCGGGCAAGTTGGCCGAATACCCTGCGGTTGCGCTAAGCAAAACCCGCGTCGGCATTGCGTTCGTCTCGCGTACCGTCACGCCGATGCTCACGCTCACGCACGCGAATTTTTTCACCACCGCGGCCGACTTGACGCAGCCGAGCGCGCTCGTCGACTTGGGTGGCACCAACGTGCTGCGCCCGAGCCTGGTGTACGTTGCCGGGCGTTTTGCGATCTTTTGGGGTCAGAACGATGGCAACTACGGTCCGTCGATCCATGGCGCAGTCGTCGACGAGAGCGGCAGCGTGCTGAGGGCAGAGCGCGCGGTCACCAGTGGCGCAAGCCATGCCCGCAGCTTTTCAGCGCTTTCGTTGGGCGATCGCGTGGTCCTCGTGTGGGCCGACGATCACGACGGCAGCTATCAGCTGTACTTGCAGATTTTGGACGCTGATCTGAATGTGCTCAGCCCCCGAACTCGGCTGACCTTCACTGGCGCCCACACGGTGTCACCAGTCGCCGCCTTGGGGCCGAACGGCGACCTCGGTGTGCTGTACGACGACTGGCAGAGCGGCGTGCCGCAGGCTTATTTCCTCGCCATGAGCTGCGCCATGAGCGGCCGCATCTCGCCGGACAACTGAGCCGGCGTTCGAGGCTCGATCGAAACTCGAGGGGCGTCTTCGATGGCAGCGAGCCGGCCATGGGTCGGCTGGAATTCGAGCTCCGTTTCTTCTGTTGCCCAAGCACTCGGCGATGGGTGGCGATCGCGATCCTGCATCGCAGCTCGTGGCGTGCTGGGTTCCGCACCCGGACGCCGAAGGCTGAGACGGGCGCGACGGGCATTGTGACCATCAAAAACAACTCTCCCTGCAGGGAGAGGGGGGACGGGGACGGGCACGGGCACGGGTGCTCGGGACGGTCACGCTCAAGCGCGGCGTGGCATCGGGACGGGCACGGTTGCGGGAATTGAATTCGGCAATGCTGCGGCTAACGCAGAACGCGCGGCCCAGCTTGGTGCACCTTACCGGGCAAGCGCCGGCCGACCACTGCCTCTGCCACGCGACCGGCCTCGATCAACTTGTCGAGATCGACGCCGGTCGCGATGCCCATGCCGTGCAGCATGTAGACCAGATCCTCGGTCGCTAGGTTGCCGGCGGCGCCCGGGGCATAGGGGCAGCCACCGAGTCCGGCGACCGACGAGTCGAAGTCGCGAATGCCGAGCTCGAGCCCCACGAGTGCGTTGGCGAGCGCGGTGCCGCGTGTGTCGTGGAAGTGCAGCGCCAGCTGCGGGGCGGGAAATTCGGCCAAAAATTGCGAGACTAAGCGCTTGGTCACGAGCGGAGTGCCGACGCCGATCGTGTCCCCGAGCGAGACTTGGTAGCAGCCGAGTTCGAGCAGCGCGCGCGTGATCGACAAGGAGGCTTTCGGATCGACGTCGCCTTCGTAGGGACAGCCCCAAACCGTGGACACGTAGGCGCGTACTCGCATCTGGGCGGCGAGCGCAGGCGGTACGACTTCACGAAAGGTCTCGAGCGATTCGGCGATGCTCTTGTTGGTGTTCTTTCGGTTGTGGGTCTCGCTGGCCGACATGAAGACGGCGATCTCTTGCAGACCCGAAGCCTGCGCGCGCTCGAAGCCCTTGGCGTTCGGGCACAACGCGCTGAGCGTCACGCCCGCTGGCGCTCGAAGTTCTCGCGCCAGCTCTTCGGCATCGGCCAGCTGCGGCACCCAGCGCGGCGAAACGAAGCTGGTCAGCTCGATGCGCTGGAGGCCCGCCTCGATCAAGGCAAAAATAAGCTGTTTCTTGCCCTCCAGCGGGATCGGCAGGGCCTCGTTCTGCAAGCCATCGCGGGGCGAAACCTCGTAGATCGAAACTTGATCAGGTAGCGCGTCGAGCATTGGCTATCGCGAAGTACGGGGGAACGCCGATCCGGCGGGGGCAACGCTTACGGTTTTACAGATCGAGCAGTCGCAGTTGATTCTGTCGCGGGTGCGGCGTGAACTGAATCGGATATTCTCCGGTCCAACAGGCGGTGCAGAACGATTTTTTGTCCAGGGACGGATCGACCGGCTCATCGGCCATGGGCAGCGTGCGCTTGGTGCTGCGCCCCGTGGCTTCCGTGCGCGCAGAGACCACCGAGCGCACCATCGAATCCAGCGACAAGTAGGCCAAGGTGTCGCTGGTGATGTACTGGTTGATCTCTTCGACCGAGTGACTCGATGCGATCAGCTCGCCGCGGGTGGGGGTGTCGATGCCGTAGTAGCAAGGCCACTTGGTGGGCGGGCTGGAGATGCGCATGTGCACCTCTTTGGCGCCGGCGTCGCGCAGCATTTTGACGATTTTGCGGCTGGTCGTGCCGCGGACGATGCTGTCGTCGACCACCACCACGACCTTGCCCTTGAGGATGGCGCTGATCGGGTTGAGCTTCAGACGGACGCCGAAGTGACGAATGCTCTGCCGGGGCTCGATGAACGTGCGCCCCACGTAGTGGCTGCGCACCAAGCCGAGCTCGAAGGGCAGGTGAGACTCTTCGGCGTAGCCGATGGTCGCCGGTACGCCGGAGTCCGGGACCGGGATCACGACGTCTGCCTTCACCCCGTGCTCGCGCGCCAGCGCTCGGCCCAGGTTCTTGCGTGCTTCGTACACGCTCACGCCGTCGATGTTGGAGTCGGGGCGCGCGAAGTACACGTACTCGAAGATGCACGTGTGACGCTTGACCGGAGCGAACGGCCACACGCTGCGCACACCGCGCTGGTCGATCACCACCATCTCACCGGGATCGATGTCACGGACGTATTCGGCGTCGATCAGATCGAAGCTCGAAGGCTCACTGGCGACGACGAAGGTATCCGTGCCCGGTAGCTTACCCAGGCAGAGCGGCCGAATGCCCATCGGATCGCGAACGGCGATCATGCTCTCGGGGGTCAGGATCAGCAGCGAATAAGCGCCTTGCACCTGGCTCAAGGCGTCAGCCACGCGGTCCTCGAAGGCGCGCTGCTGGCTGATCGCGAACAGATGCACGATGACTTCGGTGTCGCTCGTGCTTTGAAAGATGGAGCCGCGCTCTTCCAGCTTTTCGCGCAGGGCTTCGGCGTTGGTCAGGTTGCCGTTGTGCGCGACCGCGATCGAGCCGCGCGAGTAGTCGACGGCGATCGGTTGCGCGTTCTTGAGTGCCGAGCCGCCGGACGTCGAATAGCGGACGTGGCCGATGGCGTGGGGGCCGCCCAAGCGTTCGAGCTGTTCTGGGGGGAAGACATCGATCACATGACCCATGCCGCGGTGCAGGCTCAGCTGCGATCCGTCGCTCGTGACGATACCGGCGCTTTCCTGACCTCGGTGCTGCAGGGCGTGCAGCCCCAGGTAGGTCAGGTTCGCTGCCTCTTTATGGCCGTAGATGCCGAAGACGCCGCACATTCTGGTCCGACTGCCCGGAAGTTTCCGGAGCGTTAGCTTTGGGGCGAACCGCTGCCACGATTTTCAGGTGCTGGCTAGCGAAGCTTGCGAGCGCGCGAGCTAAAAGGTCGGCGCCACTCTGGCTGCACTTCCAGCATCGCGCCAGCGCCAGTAGCTACAGTTGGTCCGGCGCCCGGGCCGGTCAAGGGCGGGCGCGCTGACTTGGTGCCGGAGGACGGTGGGAGTGGTCAACGGTGCGCGTGTCCGCGCGCGAAAAATGCCAAACAAGACGTACAGGTTTTGCGCCTTACTGGGTATCCTTGCCCAAAATGAGCGCGCTCGACGAGCTCCTCCGTAAATGGCGGAGCAATCCCGATGCTGATGCGACGATCGCGCTCTGTTCGTACCTCGGTAACGCTTCGCGCGAAGAGCTGATTCGCGAGGTCGCGGCGAGCGCCGAGACCTGGCACGCCGAGGACGGGCAGGTGATGCTCGCGGTCGGCCGCATGCACCTGGATGCGGGCCTGCTGGGCGAGGCCCAGGGCGCGCTCGTTGCGGCGGGCAAGGCCAACGGCAGAGATGCCAAGCCTTTTCGCTACTTGGGTGAGGTGCTGCTGCGTCGTGGTGACGCCCTGCGGGCCGAAAAGGTACTGGCCCGCGCCTTACAATTCAGCCCCAATGACCCTGAAGCTCGGCTCTGGCACGACCGTTCTGTCGTCTACAGCGCGCTGCAGAAACGGATTGGCGTCGAGGCGGTGGCTGCGGAGGTCTTACGGTCGATGCCGAAGCAAAATTCCATTCCTGCACCGGCGATGGCTGCCCTCGGCAACAAGGCGTTCGGCAACGAGGCGCCGACCAAGCCTCGCTCCCAAAACCCATTTTCCAATGCCGCCGCTGCCGCTGAAGAAGCGCTGCCGCGCTTCGAGACTGAAGATCCGCTGCGCGTTTCTGATTCCGATCTGATCGAAGAGTCGGCGCCTCGCATTACGGCGCTAGCCGGGCGCGCCACCACACTCGGAATGGGTCCGCCGGGACCCAAGCTACCGCCGGCGGCGCAGGCCAAGGGCCCTGCCGCGGCCGCGCGCGCCAATCCGCTGATCAGCAAGCTCGGCGGCGCGAGTAAACCCCCCGTGACATCGAAGCCGCCCGCGTCCGGGCCGG
>DATEPG010000495.1:0-12893 GCA_035273265.1 Polyangiaceae bacterium | reverse complement strand
TACGCGCGCCGCACTCGCGCAGGCCGCGCCGCACCAGCGTGGCCCGGGCGATGTCGAGCACGCCGCCAAACCAGCCACAGGCCAAGAGCCCCAGGCCCATCAACGCGATCGGTGCAATACTCTGAACCCGTTCATCGGCGGCTGAAAGTGCGGGCTTGAACGCTGCGCCGAGCAAACTCGCTGCCAGCAAGAGTGCAGCTTGGGCCCCGAGCGCGATCGCGCCCAGCGCCAAAAACCGCGGGAATAACCGGAGCGCGCGCGCGAAGCGCTCGAGCAAGGGACGACCCGGGAACCAGAGCAAGTCGAGCGCCAGGGCCAGCGGAACGAGCTCGATGATCGCGGACAGGGCGGCTAGCAGCAACGCGACCCGGAGCGCCGCCGAAAGCGCGCTCATGCCGATGCGCAGCAGCTCGAGCAGCATGAGCGAACCCGGTTGAAACAGCACGGCGTCGCCCTCGGGACCGCTGGTCATCGAGCTTGCCTGGATCGCGAGCACGATTGGATAGCTGACCAAAAGGCCCAGCAGCGTGCGCGAAATCCAGAGCAGCACGCTGGCGGCTGCTGCGGTCGACACGCGCGTGAACTGGTTCGGCGCGCTGTCGTTCATGGTCCGAAGGCTCCGAGCAAGAGCTGCGCCGCATACAACGCGCGTTCCCGCGTGCGCGGTGCAGAGCTGCTTCGTAGGCTCAGCCAATTGTTGCTGCGATCGTCGTCGAGCAAAATGCGCTGCTCGGGATCGACGTTCACCGAGACGAGCTGGGACGGACCCACGTTGTCGACGTTGAAGGTGAATCCGCTGCCATCCCAGTGCCGCAGCTGCTTCGTGCCATCCTCGAAGTGAAGCTCGATTTCTACGGGAAATTGCAGAGCCCCATGGCGGTACACCACGACTCGGCTGGCGTATCGCGCAGCGAGTTGCGGCGCCTCGGGCTTCTTTTGCTCGCGTCCTGTCGGACCGTCGAATACGCCGGCGGCGGCGCTGATCGGTGAATTCGAAATCTCTCGCACCAGGTAGTCGACCGTTGCGCGCTCGGAGAACGCCAGCGTCAGCGCGGTCACCGCTCGGCTATCGAGTTCCGTCTGCATGACGCCCAAAAAGTCCGCCGTCGTGGGGTGCTGGAAGCGAAACTTGCGGGTGTAGACGCCGAGCGCGTGGTTCACGCGCTCGCGGCCGTAAACGCGAGCCAGGGTCGCGAGCACCACTGCCGTGCGGCTGTACACGAGCGCGCCCAAGCTGCGGAAGGTCGCAAACTCGGCGGCCCCCTGATTGATCTTTTCGTCTTCTCCGCGCGCGGCGGAGAACAAGCGATTGAGCGCGCTCGAGCTGACGCTCAGTCCGAACGCCCCAAACACCGAGCCCGAGCCGGAGTGCGACTCGAGCGCTTCGGCCTCGGCGTAGCTGTTGAAGCCTTCATCGAGGAACGGCTCGGCGTGTTCGTTACTGGCCAATAGCCCGTAAAACCACTGGTGTCCGAGCTCGTGCGTGGTCACTACGTCGATGAAGCGCCCGCCGCCAAAGGTGCTGTACCAGGGACCACCGGTGGTGATCAGCTGCGGATATTCCATGCCGCCCGCGTTGGAGGCGGCTTCCGGCGGATGGACCACGGTCAAGGTCTCGTACGGATAGGCGCCATAGCGAGCGTTGAAGTGCGGCAGGGCGAAGCGCACACTGTCGAGCTCAGCCTGAGCGTTTTGCTGCTGGTGCGGCGGAAACAGCACCGTGACCTGCGTGCCGGCGATGCGCTCGCTGCGGGCCTCGAAGCGATCCCAGGCCGTCCACGCGAAATCGTGCACCTGTTCGGCGTGGTAGACGAGTCTCGTACGACCCTTGGCTTCGCTCTCGTGCACTCGGCTGCCGGTCGCGCCAACTCGGAACCCGCTCGGTACGTCCAGCGTGACGTCGTAGCTGCCGAAGTCCGCGTAGAACTCGCTCTGCGGGTGGAACGCAAAGTGCGCGAACACACCGTTCGCTTCCAAGCGCGCGAGCTTCGGGAACCATTGGCCCATGAAGTGAAAGCTGCCGACGAAGCCGGTGCGCTCGACGAGTTCAGGGAGCTGCTCCTCGAATTCGAGTTCCAAATCCAGGGCTTGTCCGGGCTCGAGGGGGCGTGGCAGCGGAACGCGCAGATCCGTCTCGTCGTCCGGGTCGTTCGGGCTGTGACGGTCGCGTTTCGCCCATAGGTCTTCGCCGTCGCCGCCCACCAGGCTCAGCTTCTTGACGTCGATGTAGCCGTACTCGCGGGCCTTGTCTCCGCTCCGCCCGGCCCCGAACGGCGAACGCAAGAACAGAGTTTTGTCGTTCTTGAACGCGTTCAAGTACAGATGAAACCAAAGTTCGTTCAGAACCGCCGTCGAACGATTCACGAAATGGATCGTCTGCCGACCGCTGATGCGGTGCCGTTCGCTATCGAGCTTGGCTTCGATTTCGTAGGACGCGACTTTGGCCGGGCCCTCGCTCGGCGCGGGCCAGGTTGGCTCGGCAGCTTTCGGTTTTGAACCGGGCAGGGGGGCCGCGCCCGTGCTGAGCAAGAGCGCTCTCAGGAGCAAGCCGGAGAGTGCCGAAAACACTGCTCCAATCAGCAAATCTTGCGTGATTCGTCGCATCGCTCGAGCGTTCCGCGGGCGGCTCAGCCGGCGATCGAGATCACGCGCTGATCGAGGAGCTGGTACATGATGCGCAGGGCGTCCAAGCGGGGCATCCCGCTAATGTCCAGGATTTGATCGACGGTGAGTCCGCCGTCGATCAACGACAACAAGAAGCCTGCCCGATGATCGAGGGTGAGCCAGCGGATTTGATCGCTGGGGACCGAGACTGTCACCAGTCGATCGAGTGAGCCGAGGCGCGCAGAATACATCTGCGTCAGCACGTTTCGGCAGCTCTGCACGTAGCGAGGCGCCTCGAGGTCCTCCGGGTCGGCCGCCAAGATCCCCTCGGCGATCTCCAGCGCACCGCTGAAATCACCCATCGCGTAACGGTCCTTCATGTCGCCGAGCGCGCCCGCGCCGGCTTCGATGTCCTTGAACGCGGCCCGGGGTGGTGGATCGTCGAACTCCAGCGACGGATCGCGCGCGTCCATTCGGTTGGCCTGCGGGGATCGCGTGGGGGGGGGCAGGCTGTCGTTGCTGTCGAGCGCGGCGAGCTCCAAGCCGGTCACGGAAAGCGCATTCGCAGAAGCCGCCTGGCCTCGAACAGGGGGCACTGGCGCCGCTGGACGAGCGGTGGGTGCATCGTGCGGCAGAATCGCCGCGTAGGGCGCGGTGCTGTCCGGGCTTCGCGGCGAAGGCGGCGGTTCGCTATCCAGACTGAAATACTCATCCGGTGCCAGCGCCTGGATCGAGGATGCCGACGCCGCGGGCGCTGGCGGCTGAGGTGGCGGCGTGCCGGGGGCGGGCACGCGGCTGTCCTCCACCGTCGCCATCACGCTTTTGACGTATTGCTCCGAAGGTACTTCGGGGATGGCCGTCACCCGATCGAATTCGTTCAGCGGGTCGTCCAGATCGAGACCGGGCACGGTCTCGTCATCCCAATTGGCGATCGGGACGGGTCCCGGCGGCACCGAACTGGGAGGCGAGGTCGTGCTACGGCGATCGTTGGTACTCATGCCTGTTCTCACGAGGAACCGGGGCGCGGAGCATCAGCCGCGCGACACGACACCCTTGAACATGCGCTGCGTGCGGGAGAGCTGATCGACCTGTTCTTTGACCAGGCCGGTGTCCTTGGTGTTGATCGCCGCGCGCGTGCGCTCGACCGTGGCGCGAGCCTTGGCGATCGCGTCGCGGCCGAAATCGGCCGAGCCGACCACGCGTTCGATCTCGGGGAAAAGCCGCTCGATTTCGGCGATCAACGTCTCTGCGTCTTGCTTGGCGGCTTCGAAATGCTCGTCCACCCGCCGCTCGACCAAATAGTCTTGGGCGTTGGACATCATGTTCTTGATCTCGTCTTGCGTGAGGCCGCTGGTGGCGGTCACTTGGATCGACTGCGCTTGGCCGTTCTCCATGTCCTTGGCGTGCACGCTGACGATGCCGTCGGTGTTGATCTCGAACGTGACCTCGATCTCGACGTGCCCCTTGGGGGCGCGGCGAAGGCCGGTCAGGATGAACTCCCCGAGCAGCTCGTTCTCGTCGGCGCGCTTGCTCTCGCCCTGCATGACGAAGATCTTGACCGCGGTTTGGTCGTCCCGGCTGGTGGTAAAGACCTTGGTGCGGCTGGTGGGCACGGTCGTGTTCTGCGGGATGAGCTCCTCGAAGTGGCTGCCGAAGGTCATGATGCCGAGTGCGTGCGGCGTCACGTCGAGCAAGATCATGTCTTGCCGATCTTGGACCAAGGCCGCGCCTTGGATCGCGGCTCCCAAAGCCACGACCTCGTCGGGATGCACGCTCTTGTTCGGTTCGCGGCCGAAATAGCCGGTGACCGCGGTCTGCACGGCGGGCATCCGCGTCATGCCGCCGACCAAAATCACGTCTTCGATCTCGGTTACGTCCAGCTTGGCGTCTGCCAGCGCTTGCTTGCAGATGTCGACCGTGCGCTCGACCAGGTCTTCAGTCAGCTTTTCCAGAGTGGGGCGCGCCAAAGTGCGCTGCAGGTGCAGCGCCTCGTTGCGACCCGTCGAGATGATGAAGGGCAGGTTGATCTCGGTCTCGCGCACCCCGGACAGCTCACACTTGGCCTTTTCGCTCGCGTCACGGAGGCGCTGGAGTGCCATGCGATCTTGCCGCAAATCGATGCCGTGCTCGTCTTGAAAACCGCTCACCAGCCAGTCGATGATGCGCGCGTCGAAGTCTTCACCGCCGAGGAAGGTGTCGCCGGTCGTGCTGATCACCTTGAACACGCCGTGGGCGCCGATTTCCAAGATGCTGATGTCGAACGTGCCGCCGCCGAGGTCGAAGACCGCGACCGTGCGGTCCATGTCTTTGCCGTAGCCGTACGCGAGCGAGGCCGCGGTTGGCTCGTTGATGATGCGAATCACGTCCAAACCGGCGATTGCGCCTGCGTCTTTGGTGGCTTGCCGTTGATGGTCGTTGAAGTACGCCGGTACCGTGACCACGGCCTTCTTGACCGGTTCCCCGAGGTAGTCCTCGGCGACGATCTTCATCTCTTGCAAGACCATCGAGCTGATCTCGGGCACGGAATAGGTCTTGTCGCGCAGCTTGATGCGTACGTCCGCGTGCGGACCCTCCACGATCGTGTAGCTCGAGGTCATGATCGCGTTCTTGACCTGTGGCGAGTTCCACTTTCGACCAATCAGACGCTTCGCGGCGTAGACGGTGTTCTCCGCGTTGGTGATGGCTTGGCGCTTGGCGATGTGCCCGACCAGCCGTTTGCCGGCCTCTGTGACTGCGACGACGCTGGGCGTGGTCTTGTATCCACCTCGGTTCGGGATCACGACGGGCGTGTCGCCCTCTAAAATGGCGACGCAGGAATTCGTCGTTCCGAGGTCGATGCCGATTACACGCTCCATACTGAGCCCTTCCCATCACCAAGCGGTTCGGCTTTCAAGCCTCGCCGCGTTTGAGTCGCCGTATCCAATCGCGGATTGTATCATCCTTGGGCGCCAGCGTCGCGGCACGCTCGAATTCGGCCAACCCGCTCTGCTTCATTCCGGCCGAGACGTAGATTCGGGCGAGCGTTACCCGGGCTTGTGCGTCGTCCGGCCCGAGCGCGACGGCCTTCCGGGCATGCTCGCCTGCGAGCCGGAGGTCGCCCTCGGCGAGCAAGGCGCAGTAGGCGGCTCGCTCGAAGGTGCGCACGTCCGGGCTACCGAGCGTGGCGCGAGCGTACGAGCGCGCGGCATCCGCCATGCGCCCTTCGCGCTCCTCGTATTGTGCTTGTGCCAAGTAGTGACCGGACAGCAGCGACTCGGCCTCGTTTTGCGCTTGCGCTAACCGCGCGCTGACCTCGGCGTTGTCGGGCACGAGGCTAGCCGCGATCCGTAGCGCGTTGGCGGCCGAGATCGGATCCTTGCTCGCCAGCGATTGACGCGCATTGACCAAGTAGCGTTCGGCCTGATCGACGCGAGCCTGCGTGACGCGTTGCTCGTATTTTTTCCTGAGGTCTTCGACCGCGCGGTCGCGCGCTTCGAGCCGCTGGGGGGTAGGGGTGCTGATTGGTGCAGGCATGACAGCCGGAAAGCTGCCGGACATGGCGCGCCCGCCGAGCTTGCGAGCCAGAGCCCGCCGACGCGCCTCGGGATCAGGGGGGCTCAGCGATTGCAAACGCGGCTGTGAAGTCGACGCCGGCTGGGGCGACTGGCGGCGCGCTGGTGGCTGCGAAGGCAGCGCATTGCCGGAAGCCGGCGCAGGCGGCGTGCTCAGCCCGGCGCGCGCTTCTTCTTCGATTTGGCGCTGAATCGCCTGGACTTGGGCGTCGAGCGAGGCAGGCGCTTGATCGAACTGGCGCGTCTTGGCGAGCGAGGCAAGGTAGGCGTCGTACTCTGCGCGGGGCCCCAATCGCGTCAGGGCATCGTGGGCTTCGGTCAGGCGGGCGAAAACCCGTTCCAGCTTGGGCTTGAACGAGCCGAGCTTTTTGCCGAAGTAGCGGTCGGGGTGGAAGACGTTGACGATCTCGAAATAGGCGTTCTTGATCGCGCGCTTGTCGGCGCTCGGGTCCACCCGCAATATTTGGTAGTGCGTCAGCTCATCCAAGCGATGGAACGCATCCAAAATCGTCCGCTTGCGTTCGAGTTCGATGTCGACGTCTTCGTCCAAGTCTCGCGCGTCGTACAATGCGGCGGCTGGATGCTGCGGCTCGTGTCGCCCGCTGGCTTCGATGATCGGTCCGATCCGGACCGCGCTCGACAGCCGCGGTGGCGGTCGTGGCAAGCGTTGCGCCTCGCTGGCCGCGGGCTGGTCGAAGCGAATGGCGCCCAGCCGAACCAGCTCCTCGAGCGCCGCCGCGACGACCGTCGATGATATCCCCGCCTGGTCGGCGATCTCGGCCTCGGTGCACGCGCCGTCGACCCGCGAAAGCACGAAGGCTTGCGCGGGGTCGAGCGGCAACTGACGAAGGTCGATGCCCTCGACCAAGCGAGGCAGTCGGCTATGTGTCGTGGTGGCCACTTGGTCCCCAGATGGAATCTGGCAAGTGTAGCTGGGTCCTAGGTTTTTCCGCAATCCGCGAATGCGGGTCAGGCGCTTTCGTGGTCAGCGTCGGGGAGGGGCGGCTGTCGGTGTACCTGCGCCGCTCGGCGCGCGCTCTATCACGCGAGACTGAACTTCCATGGCTTGCTCGAGTAGCTCGATGGCGCGCTTTCGGATCACGCTGGCTTCGGCCTGATTGCCGTTCTTTTCGAGCGTTTTGGCGTGGCGTTCCTCGATCAGGCCTTCGGTCTCCAGGAGGTGACCGCGGAAGTAGTTGGGCTCGCGGGCATGGCTCAGGCCCTTTTGCACGTCTTCGAGAGCGCGCGCGAATGCGCCTTGGCGGCTATGTAGGTCTGCGAGGCGTGCGTAGGTGTCTGCGAGCACCTCGCGCACCTCGGGGCCCAGTTCGACGCTGCCGACGCGTGGCACTGGCCCCGTGACCAGACGTTCGAGCGGTGCAACGCTGCCGGGCAGATCGCCCTCGGCTTCCCGATCGTCGGCGAGATGATGTGCCGCGCGCGCGCGACTCAGGAACGCGAGCAGGATCGGATCCACTGGCAGGCCTGAGTCTAGCCCGGGGCAGCTGGAAAGCGGGCTCGGTTCCTGGCGCGAACAGGCCGCGAGCAGCAGCGCGCAGGCGAGCAGCAGGCGTTTCATCGCACCCCCCACAGCGCGTAGCGATTGTCGCGCAGATCGCGGCTGCGGGCGCTGGCGATGCGATCGATGCGATCGGACGGCGCGCCAGCGGAGTCCGCTCGGAAGAAGCCCGCCGTGCTGCGCGATTGCGCCAAGGCCAAGGTCGAAAGCTCCGGCGGCGCAGAGCTCTTCTGGGATTCGGCGGTGAGCCGCAACAAGACCGCTGCGGCGACGGCCAGAGCGGTGGCCACGCTTGCGAAGCGATAGAAGATCACCCGCCCGGATTGCTTCACTCGAGGCTCGGCTCGGAGCTCTGGCGCGGGCAACGCCCGATCGACGTTCGGCGCGAAAGCGGCCGACAGCGCGCGGGCCAAGCGCAGCTCCGGGTGATCGCCGCGGCCGTCGAGTGCTTGCCTGAGTCGTTCGCTCTCGACCAGCTCCTCCGGGCTGGCTTCCGCCAGCGGATCCTCCAGCGCCGCCAGCAGCAGGCGTTCATGACGCGCAGGCTCGATTTCACTCGGCACAAACGCATGCCGAAGGAGCGCCGTGAGGCGACGCTCTTCGGCAGCGTCGAGCTCGGCCAACTCGGGATCGGAGTCGCGATCGGCGATCTCGCTCATGCCTCGCTTCCTCCTTCCGAGAGAACCTTGCGCAGCGCCGCCATCGCCCGATGGAGTACCACGTCGAAGGTCGCCACGCTGACTCCCAACGCGAGCGCCGCCTGCTCGCGCGAGTGCTCCTCGAGCACCCGCATGCGGATGGCATCGGCGTAGCGGGAATTGATGCGCAAGAGTAGCTCGCGGACGCGTTCTTTGGCGCAGTTCAGGTCGTGGCGTTCCAAGGCGTCTGCCTCGCGCGCCTCACGCTCGGCGTGGTCGAGCTCGCGCTCCACGTGTTCGGGCTCGAACAGTAGCTCGCGTTTGCGGGAGCGCAGCAGATCGAGCGCGACGCGCAGTGCCACGACGCGCAGCCAAGGGTAGACGCCCACCGCCTGCCAGCTGAATTGGTCGAAGCGCTCGATCACCTTGACGTAGGTGCGCGAGAGCGCCTCCTCGGCCGTCGCTGGGCTGCCCAAGCGCGGCAAAAGCACACTCCGGTAGAGTCGCGGACCGTGCTTGCGCAAGATCGCCCCCAGGGCCTCGCGCTCGCCGGCTTGGGCGCGCTCCACCAGAGCCCTTTCGGCGTCGAGCTCGGCCGCGTCGTCCACCGCCGGCACTCTACACAAATGGCGCGCCGACTCCGGCGGGGCGTGCCAGATCCGCCCGAGGGGGGGACCCGGCGGGCACGGCCCGCACGGCCGAAAGGTCGGAAGAAAACCGGCGCTGGCGTGCACAGAGAGGGGAACGCAGGCGGCGCGCTCGAGCTTACGGAAGCTGCGAAATTGCTTGCAATGTCCCTGCCATGGGCCCAAGAACCACGCGCCCCCATGCCGATTCAGAGCAAGCTGTGTCCGTTCTGCCGCGGGTTGAATTCTGCGGGTGAGCGCAGCTGCTACCGCTGCGGTCGCTCGCTGCCAGGCCCGCTGGCCACCGGCCTGATCGGTTTTTTCAAGAACACGCTCGGCGCCGACAACTCGATGACTCGCCTGTTTCTCGGCTCGTGCATCGCCGTGTTTGCGCTGTGCGTCGCGAGTGAGCACCGCTTGCCGGTGTGGGGCAAGGAGCAGTTCGCGCTGTCCACGGTGCTTCGCTTCGGCGGTCTCCTGAGTCAGCTCGGAGCGGCCCAGCCCTGGCGCTACTTCTCGGCCGTATTTCTGCATTTGAATCTGCTGCACGTGGGCATGAATTGCTTCGTGCTGGCTTCCATCGGTGCCTCCGCGGAGCGCGAGCTGGGCAAGGCGCGTTTCGTGCTTTTGTTCGTGCTGACGGGCGTGCTCGGCTTCGTCGCTAGCAGTGCTTGGGATGCCTGGACCAACAATCCCTTCATTGCTCCAACGGGCGGAGCCAGTGGCGCGGTCTTTGGCCTTTTCGGTTCCGTGATCGGCATCGCCTATGCGCGTCGGGACCCCAATTGGAAGCAGGTCTTGTTGCAAAACGTGATCTGGATCGTGCTGATCAGCTTCCTGGGCAGCATCAACAACGCGGCCCACATTGGCGGGCTGATTGCCGGCGCGTTGTTTGGCTTTCTGTTCAACAAGGAGCCGCGCAAGCCGAACCTGGACCGGCCATTTGCCGTCGTGGCAACGGTTCTGGTGGTGGTCTCCGTGGCCAGCGTCGCGCTCTCGGCCGCCTCGCCGATTTGGCGCTTGGTCCGGAGCGACGAAATGCGCCTTCAATACTAGTTCTGACGCTCTCGCTAGGGAGCGGCGATTTCAGGGGTAGCGGTCGCCCGCCTCGCCCGACTATCCTCCGGCGGTCATGCCCGTGGTCAATCCCTTGGCGAGGGAACTCGTATTCAAGGTCGTCTACTACGGGCCGGGGCTCGGCGGGAAGACCACGAGTCTTCAGTACATCCACGCCACGGCCAAGCCCGAGCACCGCGGCAAGATGGTCAGCTTGGCCACGCCGGTCGACCGGACCTTGTACTTCGATTTTCTGCCCATCCGTGTGCCCAACGTGCGCGGCATGAACGTCAAGTTACAGCTGTTCACGGTCCCCGGGCAGGTCCACTACAACGCCACGCGTAAATTGGTGCTGACCGGCGCCGATGGCGTGGTGCTCGTTTACGATTCCCAATCGGCACGCTCCGACGCAAACCTCGAGACGCTCGACAACTTGCGCGACAACCTGGCCGCGCACGGCCGGCAGGTAAGCGAGATGCCGCACGTCGTGCAGTACAACAAGCGCGACTTGTTCGACGTGCTGCCGATCGACGAGCTAGAACGACAACTGAATCGCGCGGGCGCGCCCTCCTTCGCCACGACGGCCACGACGGGTGAGGGCGTGTACGAGTCACTCGAGGCGATTACGCGCGCCGTTTTGGACGATTTCGAGCGTCGTGTGCCGGGTCAACGCGGGGCAGGCGCGACCAAACTGGAGTTGCCCGAAGGCGGCCTGATGGAGGCGCTGCGTCGGGCCGAAGACAGCGACGCTTGGGGTGAGGAACTCGCCGAGCGCGCCGCCCGCCACGTGCAACGAAACCCGAGCGGGCTGCTCTTGCTGTCCGATCTACCCGAAGCTGACGTGGGTGAAGCGGCCGCACAGGCCGTGGCCAGGGACCTCCAGGGGCTGGTGCGGCTCGAGTCGCCGCCGCCGCCGCCCGTGCCGCCCTTCCACAGTTCGGACAGCCCGGACAGCTTGGACGACAGCTCGGACAGCTCGCTGGCTGTGCCGGCGATGACGGAGCCACCGCCCGCGCCGCGTCTGTCGAGCCCCCCGCCCGCGCCGGAGGCGCTCCGTGCGCAAGCAGCGCTGAGTTTCGAAACCATCTGGCCCGTTCCGGAACGAGCCACGGTACGCGAGCTGGAGGCATCGCTGGCTCGAGGAGACTTCGAGCGCGCCATCACGCTTGCCGAGCAGTTGGTCGCTCGGGCGTTGGCCAGCGCGGCCGCGCTGCTCGGCGGCAACTTGGACGCGCCGCGCGATCCGTCGACCGTGGCCCTGCTTTTGGGGCTCGAAGGCCGCCGTTACTTGGAGTTCCGCGCCCTGGTCCGGGACGTCCGCTCTGGCCGCGGCGTCAACGAAGGCGAGGCGCTCGGCGCCTATGCCACCGCGATCGAAGTCCGCCTAGCACGCGCGCGCATCCAAAGCCGCAGCTGACCCCGGGCAGCTACGGCCGATCAGGGCGCTGTCGCCGACAACACCCCCGCGACGGGCGCCGTGCCATCGGCAGTCCGCAATTGACCCAGCCAGCGGCCTTCGAGTTTGGTGGCCTCCGCGGCGTCCCCGACTTCGGCCGGACCAGTCGCGGTGATGCTCAGCGTCGCCATCTCTGCGCCGGAACTGAAGCGCGCTCGGTTCCACGCGGCGGCCACGGCATTGCGGCACAAGCTCACGGCGCAGGTCTGGTCGCAGCTGGCAAACGCCGTGCTGCCCGGGCTGGCGCCATAGTTCAAGAGCACCTGCCCAACTTGCGCGCAATCCACGCTGAGCGCGAGCGCGAGCTCGGCACTCGTAGCTTGGGGAAACTCCACCAGTGCAGGTGCGACTGCGAGCGCCGTCACGAGCCGACTGGGCTGCCAGTTCAGTTCCAAGCCGAGCAGCACGGTGTCGTCCGAATCAGCCGACCAAGTGCCCGGGAAAGGCCCTGGAAATCCAGCGCTGCTGGGGGCCACCTGGCCTACGGATCGCAGGCTGAACAAAGCACCGCCGCCGCTCGCGTGCACTTGTCCGACCAGCGCGTCGGGTGCGTCGAGTGCCAATAGCCCGGCCGTCAACCAGCGTCGCGCCGGATCGCGCAGACGACGATCCGCGCTTTTGCCGAACGCGCTGTTGAGCGCGCTGTCCCAACCGTGCTCGGCGCGCGCCACATTGAATGCTTCCCGGTTTGGCACGGACGTGGCGTCACGGATGCCGTCCAGCAAGGCCGCGACGTCGCTCTTTGCGTCGCCCAGCAGAGCGCTCTCGGCCGAACTCGCGTTGGCTTGCAGCAACTTGTCGAAGTCGGGATGCGGATCGGTCGCGCCTAAACTCAGTAAGAGGCCGGTGGCACCCAAATTGAGGGGTCGATCACTGGCATAGACCAGGACTTGATTGCCATCGCCCTCGCTGAGCGCTGGCACGTTCACACAGCCGCCGATGTAATGCCCCGCGCGCACGGTCACTGCTAGGTCGACACCGACCGGGACGTTGTCGATCGCGAGCCGCTTATCGACCTTGGCGCTTGCCGAGTGCTCGCCATCGGGCGGAGGATTGCCCCCGAGATCGCTGCAGCGCACGCCCGTTTGCGCGGTGGCGGTCCACTCGCGGATCGGTCGTTGCCCACTGTAGGAGGGCCGCACGAGCAACGTAGTCACGTTCAATGCGCTCACGACGACGCCCTGATAGGCGACCTGCGCAGCGCTGGGGGTCGACGCGCGCACGCTGAATGTTGCGGGCTTGCTGGGCGCGGTCAAGGTCACCCGGGCGACGCCCTCGGCGTCTGTCTCGGCTTCGCTCGCGTCGAGCACCGCGTCGGCCGCGTCCGCGCCGACCAAGGCGAAGCGGATCCGAAACGAACCCGCTGGCGTGGTTCGCACGGCCAACTGATGGTTCTGCTTGGGCTTCAGCGGGATCTGGTCGGTGCGCGCGGGCTCGAAGGCA
>DATEPG010000494.1:0-20382 GCA_035273265.1 Polyangiaceae bacterium | reverse complement strand
ATCCCCATCAGCACGGTGCCATCGTCTTTGAAGTCCGCGGTCAGCGAAATGTCGATCGGGCGCGCGTTGGTCGGGTCCGGCGCCGCGATCTCGCGATGAATTCGCGGCAGCGGTTCAGGCTCGACCGGGTCGCCTGTGAAGTCCAACCGCAGGATATCTTCCGCGGGCCGCATGAAAGCGGTGCCGAAACCTCGGTCGTACGCCAGCCAGCGCAATGCAAGCCGGCTCTCGCCGGCTGCTGGCCGCGGCGAGAGCACCACGTCCGCGCGCTGCGCCGGAGTGAGCAGGAGCGTGTCCAGGGCCTGTGGCGACTCGATGAAGCCGCCGTCGCCGCCGATGCGGGTGAACTGATGGCCCGGGAGCTGTAGTTCGAAGTAGCGCGTCTTGGCAGCGTTGACGATACGCCAACGTTGCCGCACACCGGGCCGCACGCGCAACGTGGGCTGGACCTTGCCGTTTACCAGCATCAAGTTGCCTTCCCGACCAAACAAGGTGCCAAACCCTCCGCCTGCATCGGCCTCGCTGAGCTTGCCATCCTCGTCTACGCCCACGTCGCTGAGTACCAGCACGGCCTCCTCGCCCAAGCCCGGCAGCTCGTTCGGATCGTCGACGATCAGCGCGCCGAACAGACCGTTGCCCAGCTGCTCGGCAGACGCATGGTGCGGGTGGTACCAATACGTTCCGGGGTCGGGCAGCACGAACGAATAGTCGAAGCTCTGACCCGGCGCGATGGGCGGGTGCGGATGATCGGGAACACCATCCATCTCATTCGGGATGCGCAGCCCATGCCAGTGAATCGAAGTGGGTTCTGTCAGTGAATTTTTGAAGTGAACGATCAAGCGATCGCCGGCCCGACCCCGCAGCAGCGGTCCGGGCATGCTGCCATTGTAAGTCCAAACCTCGGTGAGCTTGCCTGGCACGAGCTCGACACGAGCCAAGCGCGCCTCCAGCTCCACCTCGATGACCCGCGGATCGGGGTTCAGATCTTTCGCGCTGGGTAAGGCGATTTCATCGGCCCAACCCACGGGCTCGGTTGGAGGCTTGTTTTCAGCAGGGCCAGGCGCGCTGCAGGCAACGAGCAAGAGCGGGAAGGAAATGCTCACGACGCGAGCCAACTCGAGCGGCATCGGATGACAATCTGCAAAGCTCATGCCTGCGAGCGTCTCGGCACCTTCATGGGCTGAAAGCGCTCCCCGACGCAACCGCTGCGCGCCGAGCGCGCAACCTTTGCGCTTCGTTGCACGCGCCACGGCGCTTACCGGGCAAGCCAATCATCCGTCAGGGCGCTTGCGCCGAGACCACGATCGGCGCCGCGCTGAGGCCGTTCGAACTCGCCGAGATCGTGATCTCGCCGGCGGCCCCGCTGGAGCGCACGATAGCCAGAGCTTTGCCGTTGAATGCCTTGCGGCTCGTCCCCTTGTAGGACGTCGTGTCCGTCGGGTCGCCGTTGTCCAGGCCAACGAGTTGACCAGGCCCGGTAACAGTGAACGTGATCGACGGATTGGCAGTAGGCACGAACACGCCGCTCGAGTCTTGGACGTCGGCCGTGACGAAGACCAGGTCTTGGCCGTCAGCGTAAATGGGGCTTCGATCTGCCGAAAGCACCAGCTTTGCGGCCGCGCCTGCAGTCTTGACCGTGTCCGTCGCGACAACGCTGCCGCCCTTTTTGCAATCAGCGCGCAGCGTGCCCGAGGCCCAGGGCACACTCCATTCCGCGTGCAGCGCAGCTGCTGTGGCGGTCTTCACGCCCTGCGACTGGTCGTTCAGGAACAGCTCAACGCTGTCGCAATTGTTGTAGGCGTAAACGGTGACCGTCGTGCCAGCACTCCAGTTCCAATGCGGCAATAGGTGCACCATCGGCTGGTTCGTCCACACGCTCTTGTAGAAGTAGTAAACGTCCTTCGGAAAGCCCGCAGTATCGATGGCGCCGAAGTATGAGCTTTTGGACGGCCACGAGGAGTACGGGGTCGGCTCGCCGATGTAGTCGAAACCAGCCCAGATGAACGAACCAGCCACGAAAGGGCGATCGTTGTCGTACTTGTACGAACTCTCGGCCGTGGCGCCGAAGCCGGCGGCCTCGTTGTCGTAGGACGAGCACTGCCGATCAGCGCTCGCTTGGCTGGTCGCCAACGTAACCTTGTTGGCCGGCGTATGGTAGACGCCACGCGTACGAACGGCCGCCGAAATCTCGGTACCTAGCAGCTTCCAGCTGGGGTTGGCAGTATGGTCTGAGTCGTAGTTACCGGCGTACGGCGCATAGTTGTAGCCCGCCACGTCCAGTAAGTTGGCGACAGCGCGGTCGTCCCCCTCGGAAACGTGGGGACCGCCCATCTTGTTGGAGCCCCAAGTCAGCGCCCGCGTCTTATCCAAATCCAAAACCCAGTTCTTCAGCTTGGTCGCCGTTGCGGTGGTCGCTCCGCCGACTTCATTGCCAATGCTCCAAAGAATCACGCTGGGGTGATTGCGGTCCCGCCTGACCATGGCCGAAATGTCTCGCTCGGCCCAGTCCTTGAAGTAGAGACCGTAGTCGTTCGCGGTCTTGGTCTGCTCCCAGGTGTCGAAGGCTTCATCCAGAATCAGCACGCCGAGGCGATCGCTGATCTCCAACAGCTCGGGCGCAGGCGGATTGTGCGACGTGCGGATCGCGTTCACGCCCATGCCCTTCAAGATCTCGACTTGGCGCTCGATGGCGCGATAGTTGACGGCTGCACCGAGCGCCCCGAGATCATGGTGCATGTTCACCCCGCGCAGCTTCATCCCTTGACCATTCAGCGCGAAACCGCTGGTGGCACTGAAGGTGGCGGTGCGAATACCCATCGGCGTGACATAGCTGTCCACGATTGCGCCTGCCACTTTGACTTCGACCTTCACCCGATAAAGCGTGGGCGTCGACAGCGACCAAAGCTGCGGCGAAGACACGGCCAGGCTCTGCTGGACCGTGACCGTTGCGGCTGCAGCCACGGCCGTAGCCGGGCTGTCGTTGGTCGCAACGGTCGTGCCGTCAGCCCCGGTGATGGTCGTGCTCACCGTTACGGATCCGGAGTCACTGGACTGATTTTGCACCTCGGTAGTGACCGACACGGTGGCAGCTGCCCCGCTGACCACCGGCGAGACGAACACGCCTCCGTTGGGGACGTGGATCGGGTCGACCTGCGTGAGCCAGACGTTGCGGTAGATGCCGCTCCCCGAATAAAAGCGGCTATTCGGCTGCTTGTTGTTCACCTTCACGGCGATCACGTTGCTGCTTCCGTCGAACTTCACGTACGGCGTGAGATCGTACTCGAAGCTGGAGTAACCGTAGGGACGGGTACCGAGCAAGCTGCCGTTGATCCATACCTGGCTGTTCATGTACGCGCCGTCGAACTCGATCAGCACGCGCTTGGCAGCCGAGGCCTGGCCAAGCGTGAAGGTCTTCCGGTACCAGCCGATCCCACCATCCAAGTAGCCGCCGCTGGATCCGGACGGTGAGTTGCTACTGAATGCCAGCTCGATGCTAAAGTCGTGCGGGAGCGTCACCGCGCGCCACGAGGAATCGTTGAACGCAGCGCTCTGTCCGTCGCTGACGTCTCCACGGTTGAACTTCCAGCCGCCGTTGAAGGACTCACCGCGCAGTCCGTTGTAGACCGGCGTCCGTGGCGCCCGAGAGCCGCCGCTACCGGCGAGTCCTGCGCTGCCGCCATTTCCGGCAGAATTGGCAGCGCCTGCCCCGCTGGAACCGGCAATGGCTCCAGCGCTGCCCGCCGTGCTGTCACTGCCCGCGGCCGAAAGCGAACCCGCCAGCCCGCCCACGGACGGGCCAGCGCCTGCACTCGCGCTCGCAGCGCCCCCGCTTCCGCTCCGTCCGGCAGTGCTTTGGGAGCCGCTGCCGGCGGCCGCGCTCGGCTGACCCGCGCTGGTGCAGCCTAAGACCAGCGAGAGTGCAGCTCCGACCAGAACACGGTGCCAGCGCGAGGTGGAAGATTCGTTCACGGGTTTCATTCAATGCCTGGATGTCGGTCAATCGCTATTGAAGCGCTGGCGTTGCCCAGGTGATCCACTTGCTCATGTCCGTGCTGTAGGGGCTCTTCGCAACGGAAGTGTTCGCATCGGTCTTTCCACGCAAGAACTTGTCCACGAAGGCCGTGACATCTGCCGATTGGGTCGAGGGAAATACGCAGTGACCGGAGGCCGCGACTTGCGTAAATCCAATGCGATCCGGGACTCCCAGCGCTTTGTAGACTTCGGCTGCGGCCTTCATCGACACGAAACCGGCTTGGGATCCGAGGCGATCGATGCCCGTGTTGGCGATGGTCAGGATTGCTCGAGGTGCCACCATGGCCACGAGTTCGTGCTGATCGTAAGGAAGCTTAGGGGCGTCGGCGTTCTTGAACTGGAGAAGATTTTTGGCGTACCAAGCCGTGCCTTGAGCGGCTTCGAGATCTTCGGTCCCGGTCTGGGTGGCCATGAAGCGCCAGGACGCTTCGCCGCCACCCCCTGATTCTTGGGGCAGCACGAGCGCGATGCGTTCGTCGAAGGCGCCCGCGTACAGGGCCATCTTGCCTTGGAATGAACAGCCGGTGACGGCGATGCGCTTCAGATCGATCTTGTTCTGATCGCGAGTCTTGTATAGTCCGTCGATCAGCCGGCTCACTCCCCACGCCCATTCGATCATCGCGCCCGTGTTGGTATCGGGGTACGCCTTGAAGTAGTCACCCGCGCCACGGGTCACGTTGAAGTTGTTCGACACCAGCTGCGAGTCAGTGAAGACCAGCGTCGCGACCCCGGCGAAGAGGCTGGAGGGCAGACTGCCCGTCGCGCTGTTCATGCCGATGAGCAGCGGAAAGGGGCCGTCCCCGCTCGGCGTTTTGATCGTTCCGCTCAGAGTGATCGACGTCGAGCCTTGAGTGGCGACCACTGTGAGCTTGTCGTTCGCGAAGGTGGCAGTCAGGGTGCTGGGCGGTGCGCCCTTGGGCCCGGAGCCCCAATACTGGATCTGAGAGGAAATTTCGGCACGCCGGCACTTCCATTGCTCGCGAGTGGTGATCGGGGCACCACTGGTCATCAAAAAGGGGTCAGGCAGGTTCTTGACCGGCGTCAGAGCACTAAACGCAGGCGGCGTTGGCGGCTTTGGGCAGGCCGCGCCGGTATCCTCGGTGTCATAGACCAAGGGCATTCCGCCAGCGCCAATGCTGCCACCAGCCATTCCTGCGGCTCCTACTGGGCCCGCGCCCGCAGCGGTTCCCGTGCCGCCCACTGGTCCCGCGCCAGCCGCCGGGCTCGCACCACCCGCCGAGCCCGCCCCGCCCAGAGGTCCCGCGTCTGCGTTCGAGGTCCCCGCCTGCGAAGACGGTTGCCCTCCAGAACCGGAAAGTGCAGCGCTCCCGCCCGCGGTCTGCGCGGCCCCGGCAGTGCTACTGCCGCCGCCAGCTCCGCCCGCATCGGGGTTGTGCGACGAGCTCGAGGAGCAGGCCTCTTGCCCAACGACGAGCGACAACAAAAGGGCCGACCGTAGCGCGATAGATTTCATCTCTGAACCTTCTGAAGCGACCGCCTTCGATCGCCGTGACGCTCACTGGCGTTGCAGCCAGCGATCCGTCAGAAAAAATCTGCCCTCGGCCCGTTTCGGCAGGCAGCACGATTCAGCTCGAGCGCGGCCTGATTTCGAAGCATTTGGCCGTCCGAGTGCCGAGACTGTCGTGACGCGCCACGTTCCGTCACGCAATCGTGCGCTTGCTGCAAGGCTGCTTTGTATGGATGACAAGGCGGGGATTCCCTTCGACAATAGGGTGTGCCCGTGCCATTCAGCTCCACGCCTTCGTGTCGAGCCGCACGCGCGAGGGCAACGGACCCGCAGCTGACGCCAATGCGGCGTCTCTCATTCGCTGCGCTGTGGGCGGCCCTGGCGGCATCGAGCGGGTTGAGCGCCTGTCGGCCAAGCGTCAGCGTCGGAACGCGGACCTGCTCGGAAGACGGCTCGGACGACGGCCCGCCAAACGAGGATCTGGACGCGAGCCCGCCGCTGGCGATCGATTGGTCGACCAGCTTCGAGAATCGCTTTTGCGACTACGCCCTGCCCGGAGGCCACTGTTACCCCACGGCCCCGGGGTCTTTCGATGTGGTGACTTCACCAAAACCCCCTTCCGGGCGCTACGCGGCGGCGTTCCGCGTCACGAGCGGTGATCCGATCACGTACCAGGCGCGCTGCATTCGCCAGGGCGCGCTGCCGGCATCTGCGTACTACAGCGCGCGCTATTACATCCCCGCAATCCCGACCCGCATTGGCAATTGGAACTTGTTTCACTTCAACGGCGGCGTCGACTGGGATCAGATCGAAGGGCTGCTGGATGTCTCGTTGATCAACGCCCCGGGCGGCGGGCTTCAGCTGGCAGTGTACGGACCGCCGAACCACAGCCGAATCGGCAACATGCCGACGATCCGAACGATCCCCATCGGCGGCTGGTTTCGCATCCAGCTCTACGTCGAGCAAACGACGGCAACGACGGGTATCGTTCGCCTCTCTCAGGACGATCAGCAAATCTTCGAGGCAGCCAATGTGCTGCTTGGCGATTGGGTCGTCGGTCAATGGTACGTCGGAAATTTAGCCGACGGATTGCTGCCCGCGGCCTCCACGGTCTACGTCGATGACGTCTCGATCAGCGCTTCCCCGTAGCTCCGCGCCAATGCGGATGAGGCCCGCCCCGTGGCTGTTCTCGTTGCTGGGCATGTGCTCGCCGTTGCTTGCCTCCGCCCAGCCGCGTGAGCCCATCGAGCTCGAATGGACCGCGCCCGCCGAATGCCCGCGCGTCGAGGTGGTGCGAGCTCGCCTGCGAAAGCTCGCGGGCCCACTGAAGGCGACCGCACACCCGTTGCGCGCCGCAGCCACGATCACACACAACGACGAAGGAGGTTGGCACCTGCGATTGCTCGTGCGCAGCGGCAGTTTGGCCGGAGAACGGAATATGGACGGCAAATCGTGCACGGCTTTGGCTGGCGCGGCGGCCGTCGCGCTGGTCTTGCTGCTCCACTCGAACGAGCCGTTGAGCGAGGACGCTTCAGTGCGCCCAACTGCGGTCGATGCTGCAAAGAGTGCCAACGACCCAACGACGACTGCACCAAGCAAAGCAACCACGGCGCAACGAGACTCAATTAGAGCGCCAGAGTCTGCGTCCCCAGAGCTCGAACGGCCGCGCAGCTCAGCCTCGAGGACCGACACAAATCAGCCGCCTGAGCGCCGCTGGCGCGGCTTGCTCCAGTTGCCCCAAGTCGAGCTCGGCTTGGGGCCATTGCATCAACCGAGTTTCGGGCTGGCGATTGGCGGGGGGATATCCATCGAGCGTTGGCGCTTCCTGGCCAAAGGTAGCCTTTGGTTTCCGCAGCACGCCTCGGCCAGTAACGCAGAGCAGCAATATGGTGCCGATGTCCGTCGAGCGACCGCAACGCTGCTCGCCTGCCGCGCCGTCGTGCGCTCTTGGCTCGAGCTTTCGCCTTGCCTGTCGCTGGCCATCCAGCATTTATCCGCGCGCGGCACGGGCGCGCATGTCGGGACCCGCACGGGCACGGCGACTTGGCCTGCGGTCGGCCTAGGAGCGCAGGCCCGGGCGCCTATCGCGGCTTGGATTAGCGTGTTTCTCGGCATCGACGCCCAAATCCAATTCTCGCAGCCGCTGCTTGCGGTAGATGAAATCGGGCCGGTCGAGCGTCTGCTTCCTGCCGCAATCACGACAACACTAGGGTCCGAGTGGATTTTTTGACGGACCACGCGACCAGCCGCCAGTACCTCACTGGATGAAGACCGCAGGACCAAGCGCTGACGCGACCGGCGTGCGGATCGCGGTCAACGAGAGCCCTGCTTCACCTCCCCTTTCCCTTCCCGTGTCTTCGTTCAAAGCAATCTACAGGCAGTACTTCCATTTCGTGTGGTCGTCTGCACGGCGTTTCGGCGTCCCACCGGACGCGATGGACGACCTCGTCCAAGAAGTGTTCATGGTGATTCACGCCAAACTCGAGAGCCTCGAGCGCCCCGAGGCCCTGTACAGCTGGATTTGCGGCGTGGTCCGACGCACGGCGAGCAACTACCGGCGCGCGCTGCGCACGCAAGAGGCCGCAGGAATTTTGCACGATGCGGCGGCAGAGGCCGAGTCGCACGAACCGACGCCGTTCGAGCGGCTGAGGACCAACGCAGATCTCGAGCTCCTCGCCAGCCTGATCGCCCAACTCGATGAGCCCAAGCGTGAAGTGTTCGAGCTGGTCGAGATCGACGAATTGACGGTTCCGGAAGCCGCGGAACTCTTGGAGATCCCCTTGAATACCGCGTACTCACGGCTGCGCGCTGCGCGGCAAGCCTTCGAGGCCGCTGTGGCACGCCGCGGAGACCGGAGCAAAGGAACATGACCCTCATGGCTAGACTCGGTCCGAAAGCTAGTGCCATCGTCGAAGCCGGCCGCGCTGGTCTGCGAGGATCGGACGCGGATCTCGAGCGAGTCGAGGCCGCGCTTCGAGCGCGGCTCGGACCCAATGCTCTCCCTCCAGACGTCGCTTCGCTCGTGCCCCGTTCCGGCGCGAGCGGCATCGGTTGGCGCTTCGTGGCTCCAGCGGTCGGAGTGTGTGTGATCGGCGGCGCACTGTTCTTCGGCTTGCGGCCTGCGCAGAACCGAGTTGCCGAGCGCAAGCCGGCCGATCTGGAGCAGCCCGTTGCCACCGCGCCGGAGCCGTCCGCGGTGATCACCACTTCGCCCAGCGCCGAGCTCGTGAACACGAGCCAAAAGCCGACGGAAGGACTAGCGCCATCGGCACGTTCGGCGGGACCATCGACGAGTTCGACGGCGGTACGGCCCGAACGAGACCAGCTAGTCTTGGAGGTCGCGCTCTTGTCACGAGCCACGACCGCGCTCAACGGCGGCCGCATCGGCGAGGCATTGAAGGCGCTCGATGAACACCAACGGCAGTTTCCCAATGGCGTCCTGAGCGAGGAGCGACGAGCAGCCAAGGCGCAAGCGCTGTGCTCGTCGGATCGGATCGCCGAAGGTCGCGCCCAGCTGGCTCGCATTTCAGCGCAAGCTCCGGCCGGTAAGCGCGCCAAGCAAGTTTGCGATTCGGCCTCCACAGCCGCGCCCGGAGTGAAGGCCGACTGAGCCGCCACGCGCCGTCGTCCAGCACGCCCTCACTTGGCGATGGCACTACCGTATTTTCGCGCATCCGCGGCTGCGCTGACCACGCCGTCATCGACCGCGATGATCTGCACCGCGGTCGTGTTCTGCTTCATGATCGCCGTCACTTCCCCGCGCCACGCGAGATCGTCGAGCAGTGACTTTTCGGCGCCGGCTTCGAGCATCAGGCTGGGGCCGGAAGTGGGCACTGAAAAGCGCGGCAACTTGACCAGCGCGTTCGCCGACAGACCGAATGCCAGGCGTTGCACGAGCAGCTGCGTCACATTGGTGGCGATCAGCGGACCGCCCGAGCCGCCGAGAGCAAACACGACGCGGCCGTCCTTCACGACCATGGTCGGAGTCATACTCGACACGGGGCGGGCGCCCGGGCGCGGTCGATTGGGGCTTTGAGTCAGGCCGAACGCAGCAACGTCCTTTTGCTTCGTGAAATCCTCGAGCTCGTCGTTGAGCACGATACCACTCTCCGGCACGCTCAGCTTGGCGCCGAAAGCATTGTTCACCGTAGTCGTGACCGAAGCCAGGTTGCCCTCCGCGTCGATCACCAACAAATGGTGCGTTCCGTGCTCATTTTCCGCGAAGCGCGGCAAAGCCTGGGTGCGCTCCGCGGAAATCGAGCGTTTGCGCGCAGCGAGCCGCTGCGGATCGAGCAGCGCCGTGACCTGGCTCTGCTCGAAATCCGGATCGCCCACGAAGCGCATGCGGTCGGCCAGCGCGCCGCGCATCGCTTCGGCGAGCGTATGCTGAAAGACGCTGCTGCCCTGACCCATCCGCTGCAGATCGGCTTTCGAATACATGCCCAACGTCTCCGCTACCATCAGCCCGCCCGCCGACGGTGGAGGCATGGTGTACACGTCGTAGCCTTCCCAGCTGACATGAATCGCCTGACGTGGCCGCGGCTTGTAGTCGCGTAGGTCGGTCGAGCTGAGCGCGCCGCCCTTGGTCTGTGCAGCCGCGACAAGCTCGCGCCCGAGTTCGCCCTCGTAAAACGGCGCTTTGCCCTTGAGCGCGAGCTCGCGCAAAGTTCGCCCGAGTTTGGGGTTTCTCAGCGACTTTCCGGCTGCAATGGCTTTACCCGCGGGAAAGAACAAGCCGGCAAGTCCAAGGTCCGTCGAGGCCAGCTTGGACCAAGGCGAAGCCGCCGCGTTGCTCAAATGCTGGCTCACCGGAAAACCGGTCTCGGCTACGCGCGCAACCGGTAGCACCACGTCACGCCACTTTCGCTGACCCAAATCGTGGTGCAGCTGCCACAAGCCCGCGAGTTCGCCGGGCACGCCCGTGGCGCGCGCGCGCTGCTCGGCAGCGAATGGTCGGGCTTCGAACGCAGCAGCGTCGAGCGCGGCCGGCGCGGTCTCGCGAAAGTCCAACACGTACGGCTCACGCTTGGCGGCACGCCAAACCATCGCGAAGCCGCCACCACCGAGGCCACTCGAGCTCGGGCTCGCCACCCCCGCGACCAGCACCGCGCGAACGATTGCGTCCACCGCGTTCCCGCCTGCCGCGAGTTCAGCCAGACCTTCGCGCGTGGAGACCGCGTTTTCGGTCGCCACCGCAACGCGCGCGGGCTTGCCCTCGGCGCGCCCACCCGGTGCGGCCAACAGCAAAGCGCACGCGCACAGGCCACCGCTCAGCGGTATCAGCCAGGGTCTGCTCATGGCCCGAAGCCTAGCAAGATCGAGCAATATCGCGGCGGCGCATTTGCTCGGCCGCGCGTGACGTGTGAGATTTGCAGGCAACCAAGTGCGCATCCTCTTCGTCATGGACCCGGCCGAAACGATGACGGCCGACAAGGACACTACCTTCGCCTTCATTCGCGGTGCGATGGCGCGCGGGCACGATTGCCTGCATTGCCTGCCGCGCGAAATCTCCAACGAGGGCCGGGAGGTCTTCGCGCGCGCTCGCTCCGTGAAAGTGAGCGAACAAAAGCCGCACGTCACGCTCGGCCCGGACGAGCGCGTGGAGGTCGCGAAGCTGGACGCGGTCTTCATCCGGAAAGACCCGCCCTTCGACGCGGGCTACCTGTATCTCACTCAGGTCTTGGATCTGGTCAAGGATCGCGTGCTGGTCATGAACGACCCGCGCGGCCTGCGTGACGCAAACGAGAAGCTGTTCACGTTCCAGTTCCTGGAATTCATGCCGCGCTCCCTGGTCAGCGCAGAACCCGCACAAATCATTGCCTTCGTCGACAAAGTCGGGGGCACGGCCGTGCTCAAACCGCTCGACGGCGCGGGCGGAGCGGGCGTGGTCGTGCTGACCGCAGGTGACCGCAACGTGCGCTCGATGGTCGACATCATGACCATGGAGGGCAAGCGCCTAGCCATGGTGCAAGAGTATCAGCCCGCAATCCGCCAGGGTGATAAACGCATTCTGCTGCTCGATGGCGAACCGCTCGGCGCCATCCTGCGCGTCCCGCGCGAAGACGACGTGCGCGCCAACATCCACGCGGGTGGCCAAGTTCACGCCACCGAGCTCACTCCCCGCGAACGCGAGATGGTCGCCGCCGTCGGCCCCAAGCTGCGCGAACACGGCCTGTGGTTCGTCGGCCTGGACGTGATTGGCGAAAAGTTGATCGAGGTGAACGTCACTAGCCCCACCGGGATCCAAGAACTCGGCCGCCACCAAGGCAAGAGCCCGGAACAAGACGTGATCGCCTGGGCCGAAAGACACGCGCTCCAGCGTTGACGAAAACTTGGCCGGCCGGGGCATCATCCGCTAGGCCAAAGGCATGACCAGGAAGTGTGAGCTGTGCGCGACGCTCAAAACTCGGGTTTCGGCGGCCGAACACCAGCCAGGCAAGCTGCGGCGGGTGCTGGTCGAAGATCGCGTGGTCGCGCTGTGCGCGGCGCACGCAGAGCAGGTGAAGCAGCAAGCGCCCACGACCGTGGCCGCGCTGCGCGAGGCGTTCACGGAGCGACGCGGGCAGCGCTCACTGCTCGAACGACGCGCGCCGCTCGATCGCCGCACGTTTCCGGCCCGCCCCGAAGGCCGACGCGCCTCGAGCGGTCGACGCGCCAGTGATCGCGGCCAGTGAGCACGACTGAACGGAACATTCATCTCGGGCTACTCGGCGCTTCGCTGGCGCTGGCGGTTTGGGTGTTTGGCGCACAGCCGCGCTCGGCCGAACCAGCAACTCACGGTGGCGCCCGCGCGCAAGCAAGCCACGAGCGGTCACCGCTTTCGATCATTCCACCGGGTTCGGCGTTCGTGCTCAGCGCCGATCTGCGCGCGCTCGCCCGTTCGTCGCTCGGCGCGTTGATTGCCCAGCGCCTGGAGCGCAGCGCGGGTGCCAGCAAGCTCGTCGAATCGTGCGGCTTCGACCCGCTCGCCCGGCTCGATCAGCTGGCGCTGGCGATACCCAGCGCGAACCTCGGCGCACAGGAGCACCCCGAAGATTTCGGCATCGTCGCCTCGGGCCGCTTCAGTGCCGCAGAGATCACGCGCTGCGCGAGCGCGGCGATCAGCGCGCGCGGCGGCGAAGCGATCCGAACCCAACTCGGCAGCTTCGACTCGGTGCGCGACCGCCGGGCGAGCAGCGGCGAGATCGCCGCGAAAGACGGCTTGCTGATCGTCAGCGGAGGCAGCTATTTCCGCGAGCTGCTGGACTCGGCCGAGAGCAAACGCGGAGCAGCCGAGCCCAACGCGCAGGGCGCCCGACATGCCGAGCTTCGCCGCGCGCTGGGACCGGGCGCGCTGCTCGCGACTTGGCTGCTCGGTGAGGGGTGGTTCGAGCGCGTCGCGGGCGACGACACGAACGCGCGCCTGTCACCGCTCAGCGCGCTCCAGACCGTGAGCGCCCGCCTCGATCTCGCGCAAAAGGCGGAACTCTCCGTATTGCTCGAGTGCGCGGACAGCGAGGGCGCGCAGCGCATCTCGAGCTTGCTCGGCGAATTGCGGTCATCGCTCGACCTACTGCCGTTCGACCCGGCGCTCACCCGGCTCGCCAAACGCATCACGGTCAGTCTGCTGGGGACGCGCCTGAAACTCGCGCTCGAATTGAGCCAAGTGGAACTATCGTCCGTGCTGGACGCGCTGCTCGGCCCGTAGACGCGGCCCCGGCCGAGCGCTATGACCGATGAATCATGTGGATTCATCGCCTGGGGCGAGTCACGACGGCCCTGGTCCTTTCGGCACAGATCGCGGGCTGCAATGCAACGCCTGCCGCACAGCAGCCGCTCAAAGGCCCGAGCGTACCCGCGGTCGGTGCCGGCACGGTGCAGCTCGCAACCTCGGCTGGAGGTACGCAACCAAGCTCCGATCCCTTGCCGATCGGCGCTGACGATCCGATTTGGGGCGCGGCCACGGCACCGGTCACGTTGATCGAGTTTTCCGAGCTGCAGTGCCCCTTCTGTTCGCGCGTGCAGCCCACGATCAAGAGCCTGCAAGCCAAGTACGGGCCGAACCAACTGCGCGTGGTATTCAAACACAACCCGTTGCCGTTCCACGACCATGCGCGGCCCGCAGCCAAAGTGGCGGACGCGGTCCTGCGTCAGGGCGGCTCGTCCGCGTTCTTCGCGTTCTTGGAGCTCGCCTTCGACGAGCAGAAGAAGCTCGGCGACGAGGCGCTCAGTGCCTGGGTGGCGCGCGTGGGGCTCGATCCGGCGGTCGTCTTGCGACGCGCAGAATTGCCAGAAACCAACGAGAAAATCGAGCGGGACGTGGCGCTCGCTGCGAAAGTGGGCGCCAACGGCACACCGGCCTTTCGCATCAATGGCATCAGCTTGACCGGCGCCCAACCGCTCGAGGCCTTCACCAGCATCATCGACGCCGAGCTGGCCGCCGCAGGCGATCTGCTGCGCAAGGGCACCCCGGCGAACGCCCTCTACAAAACGCGCGTCGCCGCCAACTATGTGGCCCCCAAGCCCGAGCCCGATGCGGATGAACCCGAGCAAGATCTCGCGATCTGGAAAGTTCCGGCCAAGGGCGCCCCCAGCGTTGGTCCCACTGACGCGCTCGTCACGATCGTCGAGTTCTTCGACTACCAGTGTTCCTATTGTCGGCGCGCCGAGGCCACCATGAAGGAATTGATGGCGCGCTACCCGAAGGACGTGCGCGTCGTCCTTCGCCAGAATCCCTTGCCGTTTCATCCGCGCGCGCTGCCTGCGGCAAACCTCGCGCTCGAAGCGCGCGCGCAAAAGGGCGACGCCGGCTTCCTCGAGGCCAATCGCCGGTTGTTCGAGGGCAAGCTGGAGGAGAGCGATCTGCTGGCGCTCGGCAAGGAGCTCAAACTCGACGAGAAACGCCTGCAAAAGGCGCTCGCCAACAATACCCACGCGGCCGAGATCGAGGCCGACATGGATCTGGCCAGCGACTTCAAGGCCTCGGGTACGCCGCACTTCTTCATCAATGGGCTGCGCATGTCCGGCGCGCAGCCGCTATCGAACTTCGTAACCGTGGTCGAGTCGCAGCTGAAAGTGGCCAACGCGCTGGTCGCGGCGGGCACCCCGCGCGCCGCAGTTTACGACGAGATCATGAAACACGCGCAGGATCCGGACGCGCCAGAGCGCAAAGAGATCCCCGCGCCCACTGCCGACAACCCCAGCCGCGGTCCACTCAACGCACCGATTCTGATTCACGAATTTGCCGACTTTCAGTGCCCGTACTGTCAGAAGATCGAAAAGACGCTGCTCGAGCTCGAGAAGGCCTATCCGAACAAACTGCGCTTCGTCTGGCACGATTACCCGCTATCGTTTCACGAGCACGCGCGCCCCGCCGCGATCGTCGCCCGCGAAGCCCGCGCCCAAAAAGGTGACGCTGGTTTCTGGAAGATCCACGATTTGCTGTTCAGCAGCGACAGCCCGCTGAACGAAGAAACCTTGACGCGACAAGCTGCGGCGATGAAATTGGACCAAGTGCGCTTGAAAGCGGCGCAAAGCGACGGTCGCTTCGACAGCGTGCTGGCAAAGGACAAAGCCTTGGCTGACGACGCGGGCATTCGCGGCACCCCCGCGTTCGTGATCAACGGCTACTACCTGTCCGGCGCCCAGCCGCTCAAGGCCTTCAAACGCGTCATCCGCTACGCTTTGGCGCACCCCGCACCGAAAGCCCCGCCGCCAAGCGCGGCGGCAGCAACCGGCAAGGTCCCGCCAACGCCCAACCTGAAGTAAGAGCAGCGCATGTCAGCCAAAGCTTTTGGGCTGATGCCGCGGCCGCCCGCCCGGAGCATGCGCGGCTAATGCGGTGGCTCCGCGCACCGCTTGGCGCGTGGGGCGCTCCTTCACGCGATCAGCCTCGAGCTGTCGGACTTTTCAATGCCCGCGTCTCACCCGACGGCGACAGCTGAATCAAGCGGCGGCAGCGGGCGCTCCCGCAGGTCCTCTTGCGCTCGCCGGCCGCTCGATGCCGGCCAGCGAACACGCCGCTAGCAGCGTCGTCAGAATGGTCCACACGGAGTAGCGAAAATCTGGCGCCCCCGTGGCCAGAAAAAACGTCAGCAGATAGAGCAGTCCGGACATGCTCAAGCACAAGCACAGCGGTCGCCCGCGCTTGAAGAAGTCGACCGCACCGATCGCGAACAGCGCGCACTCCAGCAGCGCAAACAGCCAAGTCGCGTAGAAGGGGACCTTCGGCAACGCGCTGAGCAGCTGGACCGCCGCCGTCCCCGCTTCGGAGCGTGTCAGCGGTATCCCGAGCGGATTTCTGGAGATGCCGGTGCTGAGCTCGATCTTACGCTTCCCGAGCCGCAGCAGCTCTCGAAACACCAGCCAGCGGTGCGCGAGGTATGCGCGCGGATGAGCCAAAATCGCCCGCTTCCAAGCGGAACTGAGGGCTCGAAGCTGCACCGCGTCGGCGCTGCGGTTCAAAGCCGGCGTGCAATTTTTCCGCGGGCATTTGTACAACCGAAGATGATCGGTCGGGTCGTACACTTGGCGAAGCCGAGCGAGTGTCACGCCCGGGCTGAGCACGCCGCTTTCGGGCGGAATCAGCTGCTCGTCGAGTTGCAGTGACATGCCCACGAGATCGAAAATCGGAGTCGTTTGCCAGTACTCCGAGGGCTCGGTCAGGCTTCGCGACAGCAGCACCGATCCCTGGCGCAAGATCAAAGCCAAGACCAGCCCGAGCGCGAGACTCACTGCCAGCTGCCAGTGCCTTCGCCAGCGGGCGAGCCGCTGAAGGTAAAAGATCGGCACCGCGAGCAGCGGCCAGGCGGCTGCAATGGCGTTGTGACGCGCGGCGATGCCGACGAAAAACAGCGGCACGGCGAGCGCCCACCACCATCGCCGCGCCCCGAGCCCGGCCAAGAGCAGCGCGCTGAAGCCGGCCAACAAGGCCGCCTGCATCAGCGTGTCTTTCCAGATGGTACCGAGCAGCATGAACACCGCTGGCTGGAAACCGACGACGACGAGCGCGCTGGCCCGAGCCCAGAGCGGCCAGCGCAGGAGCCGAAAGAACACGCCCAATCCCAGCCAAAACAGCGCGTCGAACAGGATCAACATGCCGATCGGACCCGGCCAACACCGGTCGAGGCTGCGCCAGATCAGCGCCACGATCGGCGGATGATCATCGCTGTATGCACCGGCTCGAGCCTGGCGCAGCTGCACCACGGAATCCCAGGACATGAAGCCGGGCCGATAGACCCACCAGACCACGAAGAAGCCCAGCAGCGCGAGCGCACCGATGACCAGCCATTCGATGAGCGAGCGTGACCGCAACGTCTTCCAGCGGGCGCTGGGGTTGGAAGGATCGCTTGCCATGTCCGCGTGCATGCTGGGGTCAACCATCCAAAAACTCAAGGGAGAGACGGTGCGGGTTCAGAGCATCACGCCGGCGACGCAAGCCACCAGACAGGTCGCGAGCAGCCCGCCGAACATGGCTTTGAATGCCAGCCGTGAGATGTCGGCGCGGCGCTCCGGAGCGAGCCCGGAGTAGCCGCCGATTTGAATCCCGATGCTGCCGAAATTCGCGAAACCGCACAGAGCGTAGGCGCTAATCACACGACCGCGTTCACTCAACCAGTGCGGATCTTTGCTCAACATTTCAGCCAAGTGGCTGTACGCGACGAACTCGTTCAAAACCGTTTTTTGGCCCAGGAGTTGGCCGACTTTGAGCACATCGGCCTTGGGTACGCCCATCAGCCAAGCCAGCGGCGAGAACGCCCAGCCCAGGATCGACTCCAAACTAACGCGAACACCGAACAGCGCACCGCCGAGGTAGCCGAGTGTGGCATTGAGCATGGCGGTCAGCGCCAAGAACACGATCAGCATCCCACCCACGTTGACGGCCAAGCGGATGCCGTCGGTGGTGCCTTGCGCGATCGCATCGAGCACGTTCTCGCTCGACTTGGGGATGTTGACGCTGGTCTCGTGTGCGTAGTCGCGCCCCGCTTGTTCGGGCAGCATCAGCTTGGCGATCACCAAGGAGGCTGGCGCGCTCATCACGCTGCAAGCGATCAAGTGGCCCGCGATGCCTGGGACGGCGTGGCCGAGCATCGCCACGTAGGCGGCCAGCACACCGCCCGCGGTCGTGGCAAAGCCCGCCACCATGCAGGCATTGAGCTCGGAGCCCGACATCTTGGCCAAATACGGCTTAATCGCCAAGGGCGCCTCGGTCTGGCCAACGAAGATGTCGGCCACCGTGGAGAAGCTTTCGGCGCCGCTGGTACCCAGCACGCGCATCAGCAAGCGCCCCAAACCCTCGATGATCAAGGGCATCACCCGCAAGTGATAGAGCAGGGACATCAGCGCCGAGAAGAACAGGATCGTCGGCAGCACCTGAAAGGCCAGGATGAAGCCGAACGAAGCGGGATCGGTGGTCAAGCGGCCGAACAGGAAGCTGGCTCCGTCTCGACTGAAGGCGAGCAAGCGATCGACCGCCGCGTTGCCGAGCAAGAACAAGCGACTGGCCGGGGTGCGCAGCACGACCAGCGCGAACACGATCAGCATCAGTAAGCCGCCACCCACCGTACGCAGCTTGACCAAGCGGCGGCGTTCGGGCGGACAGAGCGCGAAGGCTAGCGCCATCATCACCAGCATTCCGAACGCGCTGACCGCCCGCTCGCCCATGGGCGACTGCTATTTCTCGGTCTTCCCGAGCAGTTCGGGCAAGGGACTGGCAGTCGCGGCTTGGCTGAGGCGCGCCACGCTGTCCAAATGGTGGATCAAGAAGTTGCGGTTGTCCGTGATCGACAGATTTTGCATCTCCAGCGCACCGATGCGGTCGGCGGGCGAGAACGCCGGATCTTCCACGCGCTCCATCGATAGCTTCTCGGGCGCGTAGGCCATGTATTCGGCCTTGGTCTCCATGATCGAGTAGTCGTCACCGCGGCGCAGCTGCACCGTGACGCTGCCCGTGACGCTGGGTGCGATCCAGCGCGTCAGGCCGTCTTTGAGCATCATCGCTTCGGGATCGAACCATTTGCCCTCGTACAGCACCCGGCCCAAACGACGGCCGAGCGTGAAGTACAGATCGAGCGTATTTTCGTTGTGCACGGCGGACAGCAATCGCTCGTACACGATGTGCAAGAGCGCCATGCCCGGAGCTTCGTAGATGCCGCGACTCTTGGCGTCGATCACGCGATTTTCGATCTGATCGCTCATGCCCAAGCCGTGCCGGCCGCCGACGCGATTGGCCTCGAGCACCAGGTCGATCAGCGTGCTGAAACGCTTGCCGTTGATGGCCACCGGGAAGCCCGCTTCGAAATCCACCGTGACGTTTTCCGCGGCAATCGCGGTTTCGGCCTGCCAATGAGCCACGCCCATGATCGGCTGCACGATGTGCATGCCCTTGTTCAAATGCTCGAGGTCTTTGGCCTCGTGCGTGGCGCCCAGTACGTTGGCATCCGTGCTGTACGCCTTCTCCGTGCTCATCGTGTACGGGCGGCCGATGCGCTTCAGGTACTCGCTCATTTCGGTGCGACCACCGAAGGCATCCACGAACTGTTGATCCAGCCACGGCTTGTAGATCTTCAGGTTCGGGTTGGTCAGAATGCCGTACCGGTAGAAGCGCTGAATGTCGTTGCCCTTGTGGGTGCTGCCATCGCCGAACACGTGTACGTCGTCTTCGCGCATGGCGCGGATGATGGCGGTCGTGGTCACCGCGCGGCCGAGCGGCGTGGTGTTGAAGTACTTTTTGCCACCGCTCGAGAGGTGAAACGCGCCGCATTGAATGGCGACGATGCCCTCACGTGCCATCGCCTCACGACAGTCGACCAGGCGCGCCTCGACCGCGCCGTGCTCGCGGGCCACGGGTGGGATCGTGGCCGGATCGCTCTCGTCCGGCTGCGCCAGATCGGCGGTGTAGGCGAACACCTTCATGCCCTTCTCGCTCAACCAAGCGACGGCACAGCGCGTGTCCAAACCCCCAGAGAATGCGATCCCGAGACGAGTGCCCTCGGGCGGAAGCGAACGATAAATGCGGCTCATGGCGGGCCCTGCCTAGCACGAGCCGCCGCGGGCGAACAGACGGGCGCGCCGGTCGCTAGGGAAGCGCGCTGCCCACGGTCACGACTTCGGTCGTCTTCGCCAGCAGCCTTCCGTCGCCGCCTGCTTCTTGGACGCGGCCCTGGCCCGAGTCGACGACCTGGATTTGAACCTCGAGCGCGATCGTCGCCTTTTCCGTGGTGCGGAAGCCGAAGTCGATACCGGTCAGACCGGCAATCACCGCGGGAATGTAGGGCGCGACCAGCACGTCATCGTACGCGTGGTTGATGAAGTTGAACGCGTGGTTGGCGTAGATCGGCAGCGGATCGACCGCCATGTCCGGGTCCGCCTGCGCGCCGTTGGGCAGGGGCGGCGGGAATTTGATCATGTTTTGCACGGTGGCAAAGTCGATCGCCATCTCGTTCATGTCGTCGAACGTGAACGTTCCGTGACGCCGTGAGGACGCGCCCGCGCTCTTGCCATCGAGCAGGTAACGGCGATCGATGCCCGAGAAGTTTGGCTCGAAGGTCTCGTTTTCGGCGTCCGTGAGTGTCATGCCGGGGTAGTAGCGGCCAAACTCGTTCCAGGGATCGATCAACAGCTGAACCTCGTGCCCCTCCTCGTCCAGATTGCTGAGCGTCCAGGTCAGCTGCACCTTGACGTCCTGGTTGGTGATCCACGGCTTTCTACCGTACGGCTCGACCACGACTTGGTTGAGCGCATCGGCTTCTGCGGGGCTCGGCTCGAGAATCGGAAATTGCAGACCGCGCTTGACCTCGAACAGCTGCGATTCATCGTCCTCGAAAATGGGCGGCACGTCCGGAGTGAGCCCCACTTGCTCCGGCCTCAGGTTGCGCGATTGCTCCTGTGAGCCGCAGCCAGTA
>DATEPG010000493.1:0-21465 GCA_035273265.1 Polyangiaceae bacterium | reverse complement strand
GGCAACGTCAACGTCATCAGGTAGCGCGTTGCCAGTCGCTCCCAACGATCTTCGAACTCGGACTTGAGCGAGCGCAAGAGACCGCGAAAGGCGGGGCGAGTCAGCCTTTCTAGCCAGTCAGGCTGGGAGGCGATCAGGCGTTCATAGCTCTGCTCTTCGAAGGGTGCGTCGATCGCGCCGGCAATGTAGGACTGCAGTCGCGTTTGCTCGTGCAGGCCGATCAATAGATTGCCATAGAGCACGTATTCGGCCTTTTCTTTGGCGTTTTTCGTGCGCGCCGCCGCGAAATAGCTGGTGAACGCAACCTTCAATGAATCCTGACCGTCTCTTTCGGCGGGCCCATCTTTCAAGCCGGCCACGAACGCGATCAGCTCCGCCTCGGTCAGTCGCTTCGGATCGCGAAAGCGGTCCCAAAATTTGGCGAACAGCGGTGCAAGCTCGGCGAAAACCTCGAGGTTGCCAAGCGCGACTTGTTCGCTGACCTGGAGCAGCACTGCCTTGGGAACCGCCAAGGGATCGAGCTCTTCCGCCCAAGCCCCTGGCAAGGCGCTCAACAGCTTGCTCAATCGCTCGTGCACTTTGGCTTGTTCGATCAGGAGCTGCTGAATCTCTGGCGGGACCTCTTCGCCGCGAATGGACTGACCCGCAGTCTTCGACGCCCAGGTTGCGAAGGTCGACCAGTTGGCATTGTCAGAACCCAGCACCTCGCTCAAAAGGCTCGCCAGTGAGTGATAGTGTTGGGTGATCCAAAGATTACGAATCACCGACTGCTGGAGCTGCGTCACGCGCTCGATGTCCGCCAACATGGCATCAAAAGGCCCCGCCGCCTCCATGGCATTGCCCAATGCAGTTAGAAAGACCCTCATGGCGCCAACGTAGCAAGGCCCTCAGCGCGAGAAAACGCCGATTGACGCCCGACCCCAGCGCGCCTGGTCGATGGCGGCGATAGGCCTGCGCTGGTCGCTTTCTAATCGCCGGTCTCGTCTTGATGAAAAGGTAACCGATCGGACCCTTGTTCGCAAAATGAAGCTTTCAATTAGTTCAAAATCATGAAAATAGGTAGCTATATGGTTACCTATTTAAGGGTGAAATGAGCGCCGCACAGCGTTATGACGTATTTCGCGCGATCGCGGATCCAACGCGGCGTGCCATCCTCGATCGACTGCGAGCCGGGCCAGCGCCAGTCAATGCGCTGGCGGTCGACTTTCAACAGTCGAGACCTGCGATTTCGAAACACCTACGCGTGTTGAGGGAGGCCACGCTGGTCTCTGAAACCAAAGTAGGCCGCGAGCGCATGTATCAGCTGCATCCGCGGCCGCTGCAGCACGTTGCCGGCTGGGTTGAAGGTTATCGCCAGTTTTGGCTGTCGAATTTGGAGAATTTGAAGAAGTACTTGGAGGCCGAGAAATGACCGAAAAGCTGAATCGCCCTGCGCGGGCGGTTGCCGACGTCAATCGGGGCATGCTGCTAGCAACGATTGATATCGCGGCTGCTCCGGAGCGCGTATTTCGCGCCGTGACTTCTCGAGAACTCACGCATTGGTGGGGCTCTGACGATACCTATCGCACGACCCGCTGGACCGGGGACGTCCGAGTCGGCGGCAGTTGGCGCACGGAGGGCATTAGCCGCGAAGGCAAGGAGTTCTCGGTGCACGGCGAGTTTCTGGAAGTAGACCCGCCGCACAAGCTCGTGCAGACCTGGCTGTACGACTGGGACACGACCGGCAGTACGACGACCATCACTTGGTGTTTCGACGCCATTGAAGGCGGAACACGGGTGGTCGTTCGGCACGAAGGTTTTGCTGATGCGCACGCGGCGTGCGCGAATCACGCAGACGGCTGGGAGCGCGTGCTCAGCTGGCTTTCGGAGCACGACTTTGCGAGCAACTCATGAAAAAGATAACGCTATTTCGTTGTGCGAGTGTGCTCTTGGCGCTCCTTTGCGTGATGCACACCATCGGCGGCATGATCGCTCAGAAGAGCCTGGGCGCAGCGTCGGACGTGGTCTTCGAGCAAATGAAGGGCGTCCACTTCGACTTCAATGGAGCTGACTGCACCTGGTATGGGTTTTGGTTCGGCTTTGGCTTAACAGTGTCGGCGTTCCTGCTGCTCTCGGCCATCATTGCCTGGGAGCTGGAGCGAGTAGACCTGGCGTTGTGGCCGCAGCTTCGATACGTCGCTTGGGCGTTGGTCGCCAGCCACGCCTTCAACACGCTCATTTCCTGGCGGTACTTCTTCGCAGGTCCTGGCATTTTCGGAGTCGTGATCACGCTGCTACTGGCGATCGCAACGCAACGCAAACTTCGCCTTGCCGCGCTACACCGGTGAAAGTCCGAGATCCCGCAAGCACTCCGCGGCCGCGAGATAACCCGCGCAGCCGATCACCGAGCCTGCAGGGTGCGTGCCCGCGCTCGCCGAGTACAGCGCGGCGATCGGCGTGCGGTGCGGTAAGCGATCGGCGAAGCCGAAACTATTGTCGATGTGGTGGATGTGTCCGTGACTGATGCCAAAGTGCTGCTCGATCTTTTGCGGGTGCAAGATCTGCCAATCGGTCACCAGTGAGCTCGTGCCCGGCGCGAACCGATCGGCGATCTCGAGCAGCCGCCGCGCGTAGCGTTCGCCCTCGACCTCCCAGGAGCTCTCCGAGAGCTCGTACGGCACCCATTGCACGAAGAACGCCGAGCTGATGCGACCCCGAGCATCAGTCAAGGAACTGTCGACGGTGGAGTGCATGTACCACTCGATGCTCGGAAAGTCGGCGAGCCTGCCTGCTTGGACCGCGTGAAAGCCGCGCTCGAGCTCGGCGAGCACCGTGGCCTCTTCCGGTAGCAAGTGAATGGTGGGTCCGAAGGCGGGGCCGTGTTGGGGCAAGCAGCGAAAGCTCGGAGCGCGCTCGAGAGCCAAATTCAACTTGAAAGTCGAGCCAGGGCGCTTCAGGTCGGCCAGGCGTGCGTTGTACGCGGGCGGCAAGCGCGCCTCGCCGAGCATCGCTTGCATGCGAAAGGGGTCTGCGTTCACGAGCACCGCGCGGGCACGGATCTCGCTGCCGTCTCCGAGCACCACGCCGCGTGCCGTGTTGCCCTCGACGATCACCGATGCCACCGGCTCGCCGACCACGATGCGGCCACCGTGCCGGGCCAGGGCATCCGCCAAGATACGGGCGACGGTGCCCATGCCGCCTTCGACGATCATCCAGGTGCCGTCGCTGCCGGGCAGTCGGCACATGTTGTGGATCAGAAAGTTCATGCCCGTGCCGGGCGTATCGTAGCCGCCGTACAGGCCGGAAAATCCATCGGTGACCGCGTACATGGCCTTGACCAGATCGCTCTTGAAGCCGAAGCGCTCCAGGTATGCGCCGACCGAGCCTCGGCACAGGCGCACGAACGCTTCACGCAGTGCGGGCCGCACGTAGCGCTCGGCGGTTTCCTCGATGCTGTAGGGCTGTGCCAGCCAGGTGGGCGCAATGTCTTCGCGCAGCGCCGTGAGTTCGGCTTGCAGTCGCTGATGGGCCTCGAAGTCGGCGCGCGAGAAAAACTGCACGAACTGCCGCTCGAGTTCGGCTTGGTCCGAGCCGAACAACAGATAGCCTTGCTGCTGCCGCGGCAAAAAATAATGAGGATCCCGGCGCAAAACCGGGATTTCGAGCTCCAGCTTTTGCAACAGCTCGGGCGGCATCAGGCCCAGCAGGTAGGCGCCCGTGGAGTGGGGCAGGTCGGGGGCTCGGGCGAACGGATACTCGGTGCGGGTAGCGCCGCCGATCACGTTCGCGCGCTCGAGCACCAGCACCCTCAGCCCTGCGCGCGCAGCGCACAGCGCGGCCACGAGCCCATTGTGACCAGCGCCGACCACGACCACGTCATAGTGCTGTCCGCGGACGCTGCTAGCTGGAACGATTGCTGGATGGAGGGCGCTGTTCGACATGATCATGGCTTCTTGTGCGTGAGGAGCCAGGCGTAAATATCGTTGCCTGCGCTCAGATCGTAGGTGCGTGTCCAGGAGTCGTGCGCGACGTCTGGATAGACGGTGAGCTTGGCATCCAGCGCTTTCGGGCTGCACGCCTTCAGTTGTGCCAAAGGTTCGGTCGAGCCAGCGGGCGGCACGGTTGGATCCTTCTCCCCGTGGAGCGCCCAGAGCGGCACGCGACCGAGCGCGCAACCGGCCTTGGCGAATGCGTTGCGCCCGTCACCGCAGACGAGCACCGCTGCCGCGACGACTTCGTTCAGGTGATCGCCGAGATAGTTCCAGCTGCCGATCGCCCCGCAGCTCAAGCCGGTCAAGTACACGCGCTGAAGATCGACGTCGTAGTGAGCGATCGCGAACTGAATGAAATCGTGGATTACTTTGGACGACGGGCAACCGTCGCCCGAATGTTGCGGCGAGAGCACGATGAACTTGCGATCCTCTGGCCATTTGTTCTCTTTTAGCAAGTTTGGCGGGCCATTTGACGTAACCCTTGCGAGTGACGCCAAAGAGCCGTCGCCGTTTTCGCCTAGGCCGTGCCAAAATACCAACAACGGGTAGCGCGCACCATTGCCGTAGCCTGGCGGGACGTACTCCCAAAAGCCCGAAGTCGTGCCCGTGACCGTACCAACCGGGCGCGCCACGTGACGTGAGGAGCTCGGTCCGCTGGGCGCGCCGCCGTTCGGATCGGGTACGCTGCCGCCACTGCTGCTGGTCCCAGCGCTCGCAGCTGCTCCACCGCCAGCCCCGCTGTCGGACCCAGAACTCGCGCTCGATCCAGCGTTGCCCGCGCTGAAGCCGTTCGTCATGCCCGGATCGCTCATTCCCTTGACCGCGTCGCCGGCGGCACCACAGCCGGTCAGCGAGAGCATGCCCAATACCAGTCCTGCGCTCGAAGCGTGAAGCGAAATCCGAATCGGTGATGTCATTGCTACTCCTAGGTAAAGCTCGCAGTTTGCAGTGCCTCGAGCTCGGATGCGAGGAACGCGAGCGTGCCACGCAGTAGGCGGCCGTGCTCTTCGGCTTGATCGTAGAACTCTTGTTGCGGAATCCGGAGGACGATCGACGGCGCCTTGGCGATTGCGGCGTAGCCCGGCAAGGCGTTGCAGAACGCGGCCGAGCCTCCGACTACGTCACCTGCGTCGTGCGTGAATTGGAAGTCAGACCCGTCCGAGAGTTGGATCAGACCCGCTGCCACGATGAAGAAGTCTTCTCCGCCATTGCCGACTTCGAACAGCGATTCGCCGGCCTCCAAGACTTCGGTCTCGGCGACCGCCGCCAGGCTGGCGATGGCCTGCATCCCGGCACGGCGCACGAACGAAGCCTGACGCAGCGCCAGAATCTTGTCGTAGGTCTCTAGCGCAGAGGGCACGATGCCGGGCGGTGGCTCGCTGTGCCGGGGCAAGCGAGCCGCCAAACCTCGCCACAAGCCATGTAGCTGCGTGGCAAAGTTCTTGATCGCAGCGCGCGCAATCTCTGCGTTGTCTTCCAGCAAGTCGAACCAATCCGCGCTGCGAATGCGCAGCGCTTTGCTGGCTTCGAGCGCGCGGCAGGAGCGCTGGCGTGGGCGCTCCAAAATCGCGTCGACCACGCCGACCACGGAGAATCCGGAAAATTCTAGGGATTTCATTTGGTCGCTCTCCAGCGCCACACGACCCTCGGTCAGGAACAGAAAATGGTCGGGCAGGTCGCCTTCACTGAATGCGAGCTCGCCAGCCGCCAGATCCAGATCCTCGAGCAGCTCGATCAAGCGCACGTGCGCGGCAGCCGGCATGCTGGGAAACAGCGTACGCAGCAAGAGTTCGCGTTTGACGCGTTGGCTGTCGGGGACGGTCACGCGGGACGCTCCAGGAGCTCGAGCAGCCGCAAGCTCTCGGGCAGCCGCGGTCGATCGATGGCCGAGACCGCGTGGGCAGCCAAGTCTCGCAAGATAGCGTCCTGATTCTGCGCCAGCTGCTCGAGAGTGTCGTGAACACTCGCGAATACGCCGACCAGCTCGGTCGCGCGCCGAGCGCGCTCCTCGGCGGGAAGATCGTCGACCACCAGACGCAGCAAGCTGGCAACGTCATCCGCCGAGCGCCCGACACCGCGGATCAGGGCATCCAGGAACTCGATCGCCTGTCCCCGCTGGCGGTGATCTGCGGAGCCGAGCGCCGCGAAAATCGTGCGGATGTCGTCGCCGCGGTGCATAATCTGTAGCAGGCGCTCCAGACGCTCGAAGGATTGTTGAATCTTGTCTTCGAGCAGCTCGCTGACCAACTTCACGGCCAAGCGCGCAGCCAGCGCGCTCTCCCGCTCGATCGAGGTGCGCGCTGAAAATAGCCGCAAATACTCGAGTGAATTGCGCTTCAGCTCATCCATTATCGGCGCCATCGGGATCACCAGCGAGCTCTCTCGCGCCAGCTGCCCGAGGCCGCGCAGCGCCTTGTAGCGAATCAAGCCCTCTTGGTCGCCGAGCATGATCGAGACCAAGAGCTCGACGGCCTCCGAATTTTCGAACGCGGCGATGCTGCGCGGAACTTGAATGCGCAAGCGTCGTTCGGCGCGCTGATCGGTGAGTGCGTTTTTCAGCGCGGCGAACGCAGGCGGACCGAGCCGAACCAGCCCCCGCCGCGCCGCTAGCCGATCCTCTGCGAATTTCAGGCGCCCAATCAAAAATGCGATACTGGACTCGTCACCAACGAGCGCCAGCGACTGCGTGACGGCGCCCAGCAAGGCGGGCAGGCGTGCGAGCTGGAGCAGAATGCGCGTGGCGTCCAGCGGTGGGTGGGCGGCCAGCGTCTGGATGAATGCCAGCTTGAGCGTGTGCTCGGCGTCGTCATCGTGAAACAGCTCCCAGGCTAGCGGATCACCGGGCAGCGCTTTGCCGTTCAATTGTGACAAATACAGGGCCGCGAACGCGCGCAGCGAGAGGTTCGGATAATCCAGGACGCGTTCGAGCACGGCGGTCACACCGGACAGCGCGAACGCGCGCACCGCTGCCTGTTGCACGCGCGGATTGTCGTGAGTGAGCAGCCGCTCACCCAGCGGGAGCCAATCCCTGCGGTCCGTGCCGCCGAACAGCTCGAGCGCGCGGATCAGCACGGCTGCGTCGCTGTGGTGCAAAATCAGCGCTGGGATCAATTTCTCGCGCTTGCGTTCGGCCAGTACGTTCATGGCCGCGATCACTTCGTTGGCCTCGGGTTTGGCCAGGGCTTCGACCAGCATCTCGAGCGATGTCAGGTCGAGTTCACCGAGCGTGAAATCACGTTCTACGCTGCCGCGGCGGAGCGCGCTCCGGAAGAGCGCGATGTACGGCCCGCGCAACCCCAGGCCGACGAGCAACCAGGCACAAGACAGGCTCGCGGCGCAGACCGCCAAGAACACGGGCGAAGGGTTCTGGCTCATGGTCGCGCCGAGCAAGACCACACCCGCCAAGGCCTGCGTACTGCGGGTGACCAGCAAGTCCACCAGGCCTCGGCCGCGCGCTTGGTTCTCGACCGGCGCCCACAAGAGCTCGGAGGCCACCCGTCCCAGCGAATTGCGCAGTGCCGAATCGCTGGCTTTGAGCGTCACGACCACGGCAAACGAAGCGCTGGATAGCGCGGACAAGGCGCCGCCCATGGTCAGCAGCGCCGGCGCCGTCAGCGCCAAGCCCAAGACACCGACTCGTTGCACGAGGCTGCTGGTCACTGTTAGCTGCAGGAGCAACGAACCGACGTTGAGGAGCAGCTGGTAGCGCGCGAAAAATGGCCCGAGCTGATCGGCCTGCAAGCTGCTCGCGACCTTGGCGCGATACAGGTAGTCGATGACGATCGAGACGGCCACCGAGAGCGCGGCGATCGCCGCTAGCCGCCACAAGAACGGATCGCGGCTCATCTTCGTCAGCTCGGGTGCGAGCGGCGTCTTCGCCTTTTCCGAGTTGGCCGCTGGCTCCTCGCTCTCGACGGGAACTTTACTGGCGAGCAGCGCGGCGCCGAAATAGGCGAGCGGCGCGACCGTCAGCAGCGAGCGGACGGAGGTCACTTCGAGCAGCAAGGTGGCCGCGGCCGCGCCCGCGATCGCTCCGAGCACCCCACCAGAAGCGAGCGGCCCAAACAAACGGCGACTCTGCGACGCGGAGAAAAGCGTGCCTGCCAGCATCCAGAACTGGCCGATCAGCAGCGTGGCCGAGAGCGTGCCGAAAACGTACAGCGCGAACACCGTGCTCGGAGATGGCGAGCGGGTTCGGAACCAGGCGCTGACGAACGCAGTCAACAAAAGTGACACGACCAGGGCATTGCGTGGACCCGCCCGACGCGTCAGCCGCACGTTGAACGGCGTGATCACCAACATTCCGAGTGCGACCACGACGTACACGAGCGCCAAGAGCTTTGGCGGCAAGCGCGCGAGGAACAGCGCATCGCGCGCGGTTTCGAGCAACGTGTGGCCTGCGATGGTCAGGCCGAGCACGAAGAAAACGCGCAGAAACAATCCGACTTCGCCGGCGCGGACATCCAAAAATCTGCTCCGGCCGAAAACGTTCACCTACGTATCCTTACAAATCCGAGACGGCAGCGATACGCCTCTTGCCGAGCCGTCGGCCGGGGCGTAAATCAAAGGGATGTTGGCCTGCAACCAGCGAAACCTTGGGATGCGCGCGAGCAATCAGCAGCTCCACGCCGGGGTAATTGTGGCAGGCATAGCACTGGTTGCGTTCCTGTTGGTAAATCAGCTCGGCGGGCCTCGCCAGCTCGGCTGGTTCATGGCGCTGCCTTTGGTGGCGTCCAGCTACATGGTGATTTCCGGCATCTTCGGCATTTGTATCGTGCACGGTCTGCGGGGAGACCGCCAAGCCGACCACGGGCAAGAAGTGGTGTTGGATCCGGCGAGCCGTGCGCGCATACGAAAGCGGGCGATGCTCGCGGTATCGGCGAGCATCATCATCGGTTGCAGCTTCACTGCGGCCTTCGTCGCGCACGGCTGAGCCTGCACCCCCGCTCGCGCGGCGTTCTGCTGCGCTGCTCGCATCTTGCTTGTTCGCCCGGCCGAGCGCGGTAAGGTTCTGGCATGGGCGGAATGGACCTCAGAACGCGCACCTCGCTTTTTTGCGGGGTGCTGGCGTTGGCCATCGCCGTGTCCGTGTTGCTGAAGGGCAAGCCTCGCTTGCCGCAGCTGTTCTTTACCGGCCTAGCCGGCGACATCGGGCTCTGGTACCTCGCGCAGTGGCTGTACCACGTTGGGCGCAGCGATCTCTGGGCGCGCTGGACCGCGGTGCTGGCCGTGTTGCTGCCGCAGTTCGCGGTGCACTTGTTCGAGTCGATCGTGCCAGAGCCCGGGCATGCTTCCTCGTTGAAGCGCGTTGCCGGCATCCTGATGGTGCCGATGCTGGTCTTGGTGCTGACCGAGCACCAGCACGGCCTGGTGCGCGGCGCCGTATTTTTGTACGTGTTCGGCTTGATCGCCGCCGCCTTGTGGACGCTCGCCATCCGCGGCGAGCGCAGTGGTTCGCGTGCGGTGCAGCGTCGAGTGCGTTTTCTGGTGTTCATCGGCGCGCTGGCCGCCATCTTCAGCTTGGCGGATTTCTTGTGGTTCATCGGGGCGCCGCTGCCGCCCGTGAGTGCGGTGCTCAGCATCGTCTTCTTGTTCGTGCTTTCGGAGTCACTGACGCGGGAGCGACTGGTCGATCTGTACGACATCTTGTGGCAGCTACTGGTGTCGACGGCCCTGGCGTTCGCGCTGGCGGGGATCTTCTACGTCTTCGTCGTGCTCTTCGGTGGCTTCGAGACCATGTATCTCGGCGCAATCTTGGCAGCGATCGTGATTTTGGTGCTGTTCGAGCCCTTGCGTAACAAGGCCGAAAATTACACGCATAAAGCCTTCTTTCGCGAACGCGTGGATCTGGAGCGCGCCATTGGCCGTGCGCGCGCGGAACTCGTCCATGTGCTGCAAGTCTCCGAGCTGCAGAGCGTGGTGATCTCCGCCTTGGAGGGTTCGCGTCGCGCCACGGGGGCGGCGCTGTACTTGCCGGATCCGCTCGGCTCGGACTTCTCGCTCGTTTCCTCGTTCGGCCCGCTCGCTCCCAGCCGCATCGACGTGGTGACCGCGCGGCCCCTGATCGAACGGCTCACGGCCAGCTCCTCGATCGTGCTCGAGGAGGTGAGCTTCAAGTTCGTGGAGACTCGACGCTCGGGCTGGAGCCCCGAGGCAGAAGCCGACGAACGCCTGCTCACGGCGGCGGAAGTGCTCGGCCCGTTCAAACAGGCCGTCTGCTTGGGAATTCACGGCGAGCGTCAGGATCTGCTCGGCATCTTGTTGCTGGTCGATGATCGCGTGCGCGACGCTTTTTCCCCGGATGAAGTGGCGTTGCTCGAATCACTTGCCGTACAGGTTGGCGTAGTGATCGAAAACTCCAGACAGTACCGGCGCATGCAAGAGCGCGATCGCTTGGCGGCACTCGGTCAAATGGCGGCCGGTCTGGCGCACGAGGTCAAAAACCCGTTGGGAGCGATCAAGGGTGCGGCCCAGCTGCTCGGAGATCCGAGTCACGACACCAAGCTCGGGCCAACAGACCTAGAGTTCGTGAGCATCATTTTGGAAGAGGTCGAGCGGTTGGACCGTGTGGTCGGTTCGGTGCTCGACTACGCCCGCCCGTCCAAGGGCGACGCCGGAGCGGTGGACGTGAACGCGGTCGTGAAGCGCACCTTGACCGTGCTTGCCTCAGATCGTACCGAAGAGTGCGAGCTGCGGACCGAGCTCGGCGAGAGCCTGCCGCCCGTGCGCGCGGACGCCGAGCAACTGCGCCAAGTGCTGATCAACCTGATCCGCAATGCCGTCCAAGCCATGGGCGGGCAGGGGACGGTGCAGGTCACCACTCGTCGCCGTGGCGCTGCGAGCGGGATGGCGCGGGACGCCGTAGTGCCGCAGAGTGACTGGGTGGAGATTGCCGTGCGCGACGAAGGCCCCGGGATTGCCCCTCAGGTGCAGAAAAACCTGTTCGTGCCATTTTTCACGACCAAGGACCGGGGCACCGGGCTGGGCCTGGCAATCAGCCAGCGGGTCGTAGAGGAGATGGGCGGCCGGATCGAGGTGGTATCCCGTCCGGGGGCCGGTTCTACCTTCTCGTTGGTCCTACCTGCGGTTGCGGAGGCCCATGTCTCACCCCGCCCTCCCCCAGGGCACCACCGTGACGAAGCCCCTGCTTCGTCTAGACTTAGCGTCGGACCGGTCCTGACCGTACCGTCGGGGCCCGGGCGCGCTTGACCCGTTCTTCCTAGGGGACCTATGATTTTTCCCTCCAACTTCCCTGGGCTTACCAGCCTCGTGTACCGAGCCACTCCGCCGAGATCATGACTAAGCGTTTCGCGCCGAAACCAAGCGGCACCGAGCCCAGCCCGAGCGACCTCCGCTTTGGTCTGCGCTTCATCTCTGGCAAATACCAGGGCGGGGAATACCCGTTGGGTGAGGGTCAAGAAATCGTGATCGGTCGCTCGAGCGAACTCGACATGGTGCTCGTCGAGGAGATGGTTTCGCGCAAGCACGCGCGCATCGCCCTCAGTGAAGGCGTGATCACGATCGAAGACTTGGGTTCGACCAACGGCACGTTCGTCAACGGCGAGAAGGTCGAACGCGGCACGCTGAAAGAGGGCGACCGTGTGCTGGTCGGTACCAACATCTTGAAGGTGATGGCCATCTCACAAGACGGTGACCAACAACTCGATCTGAAAGCTGTCGCAGCGGGCCGCGTGACTGCGCGTCAGAAGATGAGCCGCGTGGGTGACGAACCGCCGCGCATGTCCGGCAGCTTGGAGGAGATCCCGCTCCCGGATCTGCTGCAGCTGTTCGGCACATCGAAGAAAAACGGCGTGTTGGTCCTGCAGACCGAAACTCTGGAGGGGCGCATTTACCTGTCCGAGGGCAAGGTTCGCTTCGCCCTCATCGAGGGGATGGACGCCGTGCCCCCGCTCAAGGCCGTGTATCGCATGCTCGATTGGCACCAGGGGCAGTTCGCGCTCGATCCTCCCGATTCGCGCAAATTCGAAAATCCGGTCGATGCCGGTGCTCAAGAAATTCTGATGGAGGGCATTCGTCAGCAGGACGAATTCAACGCGCTGCGCGGCCGCCTTCCAGCGCTCGACTCGTCGTTCCGCCTGAATTTACCGCTCGAGCCCAAGCTGCGCGAGCTGACTCCGGTTCAGCTGGACGTGTTGCAAGGCGTGCTCAATTCGCCGTCCCTCGAGGTCGCGTTCGACTCGGTGTCGAGCACTGATCTGGAGGTGGGTCAGGCGATTCTATTTTTGGTGCAGCGCGGCTATTTGGTCCCTGCGGATTGACCATGCCGGCCGCCCTGCGCGCCGCTCGCCGCCAATTGTCGTAAATCACGCTTCAAATCGGCGTCCGATTCCAACACAACGGCTTCCTGCAACAAGTGATCGAGCAGGGCCCACTGCGGATGCTCGGCTTGCAGCCGCTTGACGGTGCTGAACGCCGCACGTCGCACGGGCAATGGGCCGTACTCGAGGTACGCTCCGAGATTGCGGATCACATCGCGCTCTAAGCGAGTCGTCAGCGCCAAGAGCTGCGCTACGGGACCATCGCCCAGCTCCAGCGCGCGCGAGTCCGGCCGAGCGGAGCCCTGTTCCTTGTGCGCGTGCACGTGCGGGGCTGGCGCGGGCGCGCCGCCTGCGTCTCGCTCTCGCTCTACGCGCCGCTGTGTGAGCTCGGCAAGCGAAAGGTAACGCGCGCGCTCGGACAGTCGCACGAGCGCAAGCGCACCGGGCGCGAGCTGCAGGAGCGCGAGCTCGGGCGTCGCGGCCGGCGGCCCTGCGAGCGTCGCCAACGCGCCTGTCGCAGCCTGGCACAGCTCCAGATCGGACTTTTCCTTCAAGGCTTTCGCGCACTCGAGACTGGGTTCGCTTTGCCGGCGCGCCGCTGCGCGAGCGAGTTCCTCTTGGAAGTGTCGCTCGCGAGTACGCGCCGTGAAATCCTCGCCGGCAGCGGAGGCTGACGCGCTGGGAGCTGGCGCGCCCTCCTCGCGTCGGCAGCTCGCCAGCAAAAGCGCGAGCACTAGCGAGGAGGCGAGCTGGCCGCTCAGTACACGCCGCGCCAATTGGGACCGTAGAACCCGAACTGAGCGGCCGTCATGTGCATGTAGTCGATCACGCTCTTGTAGTTCGTGACGCGCAGCGCGAAAGCCGCGTCGATCTGAATGGGTTGATCGATGCAGTAGCTGACCCCGGGCGGGCACGCGCTGTTGTCGGTGTAGCGCAGGACCGAAAGCTCACCCGTGGGATTCACGACCGTCTCATCGATGCTGTAGGCTTTCGCCGTCAGCGTGTTCATCCACTCCAAGACGCGCGCCGCGATGCCTCGCTGCACGGTCTTGCCGTCGATTTCCTCGGTGCCATAGCTGTGCGCCAAGTACAGCTGCCCGCTCTGCGGATCGCGCCAAGCGACCGAGCCGCTGTCGGGGAACCCGGGCGATGCGTCCACACCGATCAGCCAGATGCGCATCATGTCGACCCAATTGAGCTTCCAGCTTTCGGGCAAGTTGAGCATCGAGAAAAAAGTGATGAATTTGTGGATTTCGAAGCCCACCTCCGGGTCGACAGCTAGCGACTCGGCGGGCGTGCCGTTGGTCACCTCGGCATCGCTCGGGAAAGCGTGACAGTACAGGCGCCCCTGCGTGGGCCAGCAAGTCTGCAGTTCGTCCTTGGGCCACCAGGAACGAAAGCCCATGGGCTGCGTCAGTGCGCCTTGGGCGTCCACGTTGGGCACGCCCTTGGTGGCTGCCACGCGCCAGCCCTTGATGTCTTCGTCTTCGGTCAGGGTGTTGGCGAGCAAGCGCCGCATGCCATCCGGGAACAGGGTGGCGAAGCTGGTATTGCGATAGCGGCCGTCTTGAAAGTCGTCTCGAGATTGACTGATGAAGCGATCCTCGGAATCCGTGAGCATGTAAACGGCCAGCGACTTGTCGTAGTACGAGCCGACGTTCAGCTGATATTCGACGGCGTAGTAGCCCTTACTCTGGTCGTACGAGTTATTGAGAAGCCTGCCACCCCAGCTGGCGTCGCGGCCGACGCCGGTTGTACCGTCCGGGACCAAAAGATTCACGCCCGATACGGTGTTTACGGCCGGATTTTGATCCGTGGAACGCATGACCGCGGTCTTGAACGGACTCCAACTCGTGTCGCTGAAGTGCGCTCCCGAGGTGGGGCGAGTCAGGATCCGCGCGAAGTGATCGAACACCAGTGAGGCGGCCAGCGCGCTGTGCTGCAATGGCGCGCCCTCGGCGGTCAGTTCAGCGAACTGACCCGTAGCCTGGAACAGCTCGTTGTACAGCGCAAATCCCTTGGTCACTTCCTTCAGCTTGGTGTTGTAGCGGTTGTAGCCGCGCATGAACGCGTTGCGCAGGCTGAAGGTGGTGCGGTTACGCCGATAGGCGTCGAACACGTAGCGATCTTCGTACTCGCTGATCAGATAATGAGCGACTTCGTAGGCATCCGCGCCGTTGTCGTGGCGTAGCACCGGCAGGTTGCCGATATCCGCGTAGTTGTCGGTGCCGAACATGTACGGCCGACGCACGCGCCCCAGCGCGTCGTAGTTGCGCTGAATGTTGTCGCCGATGCCCGGCTCCTGCGTGAAGCCGCCAGCGTCTGGCGAGAGCTCGCGAAACGGCACGTAGTCGGTGGGGATGCCCTTGCACACGGTGCCCGCTACGATCTCGCCGTCGAACTCTGGGCTGTACACGCCGTTCTTGGCCTCGTCCCAATCGGCGGGCGGGTTGGTGTCGGCGGGCTGGCAATCACGCACCAAATTCAGCTGCTTATGGAGCTGCGAGTAGTGAAAATACTGGCTGCCGTTGTTGTAGAACGGCCCCGTCAGGCCACCGAAGCCGTCGAGCAGCGAGTGCAGGGCAGTGCCGTTCGGGGTGCACGACGGACCCATGCTCGGGTTGCCGAGCGGATCACTAGCGGGTGGGCCGCACTTCACGGTTTGAGGCTCGTCCCAGACATCGGCCACGTCCGCATATTCCAGGCGCACCGCGGCTCGGTCGTAAGCGCCGAGTCCGAGCGTGTCTTGCGTCAGATCACCGGGGTAATCCATGACGGAGGTCTGTTGCCAACGCCAGATCAGGCCCTCGCGTTCGGCTTGGGTCACGGGGTCGTACCAACGCGGCCCAGTGCACGTCTCGCCGTCGGTCGTGGCAGCGGTACAAGCTTTGGTCTGCTTGCCGTTTTGCGTGCGCAGCTGCCAGTACTGCGGGCGGAAATTGAGTGCGTCGAACGACGAGGTGAATTGATGGCGAAGTCCCATCGAATGACCGAGCTCGTGTGACAGGATCCCGAGCGTGAGCCGTCGGCGAATGAAGTCGCGCCATTTGCCGTTGCGCTCGGCGACCGCGGCAGCGGAAGCCTGGACACCGGGCGTCCCCGGGTCCTCGTCGGTCAGCGGAAACTTCTTGTCCATGATCGCCGCCCAGTCAGCCATGCTGGTCGGCTCGGGTGCTTGCTCGGAGCAGCGACCCAGGGCAGCCAAGCGTACTTGTCGCTGCTGCTCGAAGTCCGCTAGGAATTGAGCGAAGCTGCCGCGCAGCGGTGAGGCCCGGTTGGCCTGGTCGTCGTTTGCTTGCTTGCGCGGATCCAAGCCGGCCAAGTGCTTGTACTGCGCCGTCAGCAATTGCGATTCGACCGGCGAGCCACGCGCGGCCGTCATTCGGGCATCGATGCCGCCGTTGCCGCTGCCCAGCACCAGATTGCCGAATTTCTGGCGAGTTGCAGATTCGGCCCAATCGGCCAGCTTGCGCGCGCCCACCCCGGGCGATGGCGGGTTCAGCTGGGTGCCGTCGTTCAGTCGGCTGTCCAGCGCGGACAGTCGCGCCTTCACGTCTGCCGCGCTCAACAGCGGAGGATTTCCGGACGCTGCCTGCGGCGCGCGCAGCGCGGCGTTCACCGGAGCCTTCTGATAGTTGCCGTTGCTGATGTCCGCGTTCGACAGCTCGCCCAAGTACCAGCGCATGGAGTCCACCGCACCTTGCGCTGCGATGTCCGTGGTCGGGGTCCACAGGTTGACGCTCGCGGCCACGACCTCGCCCGTAATCGGATCCACGGCGTCGGCCATGATGCCCCAGGGCGATCCCGTCTGTGGCTTCTGAATCAGATTGATCATGTGGTAGCGAAGGTCGCCCACGCGTGCGAGCAGGCCGGGACTACCGCAAGCTGGATCGTCGTCGGCGGTCACCGGGTTGTGGCAGAGCGTGAACACCTTGGGCATCGCCGCGACGGACGCCTCCAGGCTCGGATCGTAGATGGCCTTGCACTTGTCGATTGCTGCCCGAATGACGCCGCCACTCAGGCGAATGCATTCGGTGTAGCGCGCCGATTGCGCCGCTTGGCGCAGCGCGCCGTCCCACTCGGCGAGCGACTCGGCAGACACGTCGAACAGTGTCGGATCGCTCTCTGGTGCGTAGTAAAAGGGCGAGGTTTTGATGGTTCGCGCCGCATACGGCAAGGTGCACTTGTGGCTGAACTGGTCACAGCGTGAGCCCGCACCCGCGCTCTGGCATTCGTCGTCGGTGCCATCGGGGCCCGGCTGGCCCTCGTCGGCTAGCTCGTCGCGTGAGGGGAGCGCGCCGACCGGCGTGGTCTTGTCGGTGTAGCAAGGGATCGGCTCTCCCTGGTCGTTTTGCGCGTGGCTCTTCGCCCAAATGTTGTGGCGCGACACGAAGCGGTACCACTTGTCGTCGACGATTCCGTAGTCTCGATCGTAGCCCAAGCGATCGGGGTTGAGGGTACCGGTGGTGAACATGCCGAACATGTCCATGCGCGAGCCGTCCCAATGCACTGGCTCGTAGTCGTTGTCGACCACCCGCCGGAAGGACAAACGCACCTTGGCCTCGCTCGGATTGCAGTTGCCCGCGGGACTATCACCGCCGAAAAAATCGGGCGAGAGGAAACAAGCCGGCAGGTAGCCGAAGGGCGTGAACACTTTCTGCGGAGTGACGAAGATTTTGTTCGTAATGTCGAAGTAGCCGCTGTTCGGCTCGAACACCGGCCGGTCCGGGTCATCCGGAGTCGTGGCGGAGTAGGCGACCGGTTCGTAGCGGAAGGCGCCGTCGAAGGCAGTCATGGCCGCCAACGTGTCCAGCTGGTAGGCGCTGGTGATCAGGTTTTGCGACCAGTCCACGCGCATGAACTCGCGCGCGTACCAAGGGCTGTCGGTCGAGTTCTCATCGACGATGTTCAGCTCTTCACCGGTGGTCGGATTGTAGCTCCGCTTGACGTCGAAATGACTCTCGATCTTGAACGCAGCCACGATCTGGCCGCTGTTCTGATTGGGCGAGTTCGGCGCGCCGTTGCCGGTGGTGTCGGCGATTCGCTCGTAGGTCAAACGCGCGAGCAACAGATCTTCGGTGATCTCGAAGCGGGTGCGCGCCATGGTTTGCGCGTAGCTGGCCGTGAACAAACCGTCTTGCGACGCGCCGTAGTCGACGTCCACGATCGTGGGTCGATAGTAAAATTCGGGGTTGTCCTCGGGGCTACTCAGGTCTTCGCCGACGAAGAAAGATTTTTCGAGCGCGTTGGCCTGGACCCGGTTGATCGGTGCTCGCTCACTGGCGCAACTGCTGGTGCCCAGCGCGAACAGCGCACTGACCAGTAACCCACGGATAAAACTCGCAGACATCGACACTCCTGGGACCGAACGCAAAGGCGACCCCTAGGATATACCTTTGCCAGCCAGAAGCGCGCGGTTACGACTTGGATCGCGTGCGAAACTCGACCGCGCGGGCGTGCGCCTCGAGCCCTTCCGCTCGCGCGAATGCGGTAATTTTCTGACCCTGCGCGATCAGCGCGGAGGGCTCGTAATCGATGATCGATGTGCGCGAGACGAAATCATACACGCCGAGCGGGGCACCATAGCGCGCGGCGCCGCCGGTGGGCAGAACGTGTGAGGGGCCCGCGAGGTAGTCACCTGCGGCTTCGGGTGTCATCGAACCCACGAAAATGGCACCTGCGCGCAAGATGCGATCCGCGAGCGCACGCGGCTCGACGGTGTGCACGGCCACGTGCTCGGCCGCCAGCTGATTGGCGACGGCCGCCAGTCCGTCGCGATCCGCCACCACCAAGGCGTAGCCGTTGTCTTTCACGGAAACGTCGGCGATGGCTTTGCGCGGCAGGTCGGACAGCTGCCGAATCAGCTCGGCTTGCACGCGGGGCACGAGAGAAGCATCGCTCGTGACCAATAGCGGATAGGCGGCTTCGTCGTGCTCGGCCTGCGAGAGTAGATCCGCGGCGACCAATACCGGGTCGGCGCTGCTGTCGGCAACGACCAGGATTTCGCTCGGGCCGGCGATGCTGTCGATGTCGACCTCACCGAAGACCAAACGCTTGGCCGCGGCGACATAGATGTTACCTGGGCCGACGATCTTATCGACGCGCGGCACGGATTCCGTGCCGTAGGCCAGAGCGGCGATGGCTTGCGCTCCGCCGGCGTCCAGCAGCGCGTGCACACCCGCCAAGTGGCAGGCGGCGCGCACTTCCGGGCTGGTATCCGGGCTGGCCACGATGATTTCTGTCACGCCGGCGACTTGTGCGGGAACGGCGCACATCAGCACGCTCGATGGGTAGCGCGCCTTGCCGCCGGGCGCGTACACACCCACGCTGGCTAGCGGGGTGACGCGGCTGCCGAGGGTGACGCCCTGCTCGGTATATTCGAATCCGCCGAGGCTTTCGGCTTGGCGCTGATGATAGCGACGGATGCGCGCCGCGCCTTCGATCAGCGCTTCGGCGACTGGTTTCGGCAGGCCGTGCAAGGCGGCCTCGCCGCCGTAGTCACGCTCGAGCCAAGCCTTGGGCAAGCGTTTTTCGAAGCGTTCGACGTAACGCTTGAGTCCCGCGTCGCCCTCGCTGCGCACGGCGCTCAAGATTTCTCGCACCGCGGGCTCGACGCGATCCAAATCAGTCTCGCCACGACGGCTGAGGCGCGACAAGAGTGCGTCGTATTCCGGTGTGCCCTGTGTCACCGAGCGCAGCGCGGCAATTGTCGTCATGTCCAGTGCCCAGCTTTGAGCGCAGCGGGATCGTACTCGCGGATTTTCGGGCCCAGTGCCTCGCGGAAGACCTGCTCGTCGTCGATGTCGATGTCGTCTTCGGGGAAGCCCTTGGCGACATCCATGCCTACCGCCAAGATGCGCAGGAACATCGCGAAGCTGGAGGCGCACAGCCGTGGCTTCCACTGCTCGGTGCCGTTCATCGCCGTGTACACGGGACAGTCACCTTCGGGGTCGGGGCTCGACACGTCCAAAAAATACGGATCGCCGAGCAAGGAGCTGTGCGCGATGATGATCCAACCCGAACGCCAGCCGTTTGCGGCTGCGCTCGAGCGCAGCGTGCCGGTCTCGGCCAACGCGAAGCCGTTCTGCTCTTCGGCCAAGCGCTCCGCCGGGATTAGCTTGACCCGCTCGACGGGCGTGCGCGTCTCCACGTCTTCCGGGTTGGCCGCCAGCAAGAACTCGCGGAAGCGCCGCGGCAGCTTCAGCTGTGCCTTGAGCTGGTCCACCGCTGCCGCCTCGGCTTTGCCGAACTTGGCTCGCACGTGTCGTTGCGCGAATACGTCGCGCAACGCAGAAATCGATTCAGCCAGATCGCTATCCAATCTCGCGAACCTTCCGCTTGGCCGAACGTGACTGCACGCCGACGAGCGCGGACGGAACTCACGTTGCCGCCCGGAAAGAGCCAAAGAAGAGGCTTTTTTTACTAGCACTTGGCTCGAAGGCAAGCGGGAAACGTTGCCCGCCCTGTCGAAAGCGCTAAAAGGTGTAGCGAAGGGCCAATCCGGAGACCCAGGCCAAGGGCGGCCGGTCGCTGAATTCCCGTTTGAAGGTGGCGGTGTAGTCACGGAGGCCTCCGTGGACGGCCAGGGCCCAGTGAGGGCTGATTTGGTACCACTCGGCGCCCAGCTCGGCGGCCAAGTACAAATTGAACTTGTCCGCGTTCTCGTAGCCGTAGGTGGACAGCACGTCGTCCGTGACTTCGGCACCGCCGAGGCTGGCCTGAAGGTACAGGCCCACGCGTTCGCTGGCCTTCACGGTTCCTCGCAGGCCGGCGCCGACGCCCCACAACCCGTAGGTGCGCGGCTGGGGAGGCGGGGCCGCGTACGAGGTGTTGGACAAAACCAAGTCACCCTCGACGAACACCATCAAGAAGCGCAGTGGCTCGTAGCCAACCTGAAGGTGAAACCAGGGCGCGACCGGCGAGGTGTGCTTCATCTCGCCCATTTGGCCGAAGGCGCCGATGCCGCTCTCCACGACGAAGCCCCGGTGCCGCGGGGGCGGAACCGGCACGAGCTCTTCTTCAGCAACGCCCTGATCGGCCGCCAGTGGCGGCGCATCGGCTTTCGCTTCGAGCCAGGACACGACTTCGTCCGTGCTGATCGCGCGCTCCTTGGGCTCGGAGCCAGCTTCTGCCGCGGAAGAGGCGAGTAACACCAGGAGCCCGCTGAGCAGTGCAGGTAAAGCTTGCACGTTCGGCACTGCCAGCCCGATCCGCTCCTGGCAACGTCGACCGGGAGTCGGGCAGGGCGCGGGCATCTGCGTCAGGCTACTCCATGAAGTCAGCGCGCGTCGACAGGGTCAGAAGCGGCAGTCCGGCCGCGCGAATCGCGTCTGCGCCGCCTTCCAAGCGATCGACGAGTGCGATAATTCCCACCACCACCGCACCTGCAGCCTTCAGCGTTTCCACCGCTTTCAAGCTCGAACCGCCGGTGGTTACGACGTCTTCCAGAAGCGCGATGCGTGTGCCAGGGGCGAGCGACTTATCGCCCTCGACGAGTTTCGTCGTGCCGTGGTCCTTGCGCGCTTTGCGCACGTAAAAGCCGGTCAACGGGCGCCCCTTTTGAAAGCTGATCAAGGACACCGCGCTGGCCAGCGGACAGCCGCCCAGTTCGACGCCACCCACGGCGTCGCATGTAGGCAAGTCGTCCAAGGCTTGAAACATCAACTCACCGACCAAGGCGTGGCCTTCAGCGGTGAGGATGGTCTGCTTGCAGTCGATGAAGAAATCACTCTCGCGACCGGACGCGAGCGTCACACGGCGACGTTCGAAGCTCAGTTCACGCAGTAGATCAATCAGCCGTGCACGTTTCGTCGGGTCGAGCATGGCGCCGACCGTAGCCGAACCTCAATCGTGGCTCTTCTTCTTTTTGGCTTTGGTGCCCTTGCTGAGAACGGGCACGACGGGCGGTGGTGGCCGACGCGGTTCAGGTTTGATCGGGCGTACCGGCGTAAATTCCGCTTGAGGCGGAGTAGAAGCTGCCCGCGGTGGATCCGGCCTGCGTACTTCCGGCTTGAGCGGTGCGGCTTTGGGCGGCGGCAGCGGCGCCTTCGCCTCGACTCGGCTCGGCGCTGACGGCAATGGCGCCTTCACTTCGCTTCGGGCCGGCGCTGACGCCTTGGCTTCGACTCGCGCCGGCGGCAGTGGCGCCTTCAGTTCGACTCGGGCCGGCGCGGGCGGCAGTGGCGCCTTCGGTTCGACTCGCGTTGGCGCGGGCG
>DATEPG010000492.1:0-27063 GCA_035273265.1 Polyangiaceae bacterium | reverse complement strand
GGGGCACCCCAAAAGACGCACCACAAGCCAGCGCGACCCCAAAACGTAACGGCGGCACGAGAGCAATCCAAGTGCATTAGAAGAAATCAGGATCGACCTGGACTGGGCTTCCCGGGTCACACGGCGCGTTCAAAGGCATCGATCTTTACGATCTGCGATGCCAGGCCGCTCCAGGCGCCCGCTCTGGCGGTTAGGCACACTTTCGAAAACTCGGAGCTCGTCCGGCTAAGTGGCTTGGCCATTAGTAACGGCCAAGCCACTTAGCCGGACAAGCGAACCGAATCAGGTGAGCTTCCCGCGGCAACGGCTGCCCGCGGCAACGGCTTCGCGGGTCTAACCGCGCCCATTGGCGCCGAAGCGACGGACGTTGCGCGCCTTGGCCTTCGAGCGCTCTTCTTCGCGATCGCGCGGCGGCGCGTTCGTCACCAGCGTTTCGACCAAACGGCGGGTGACCTCTGAGACCTCCGCCACCGCTCGCTCGAACTCCACCTGGTTCGCTTGCGAGGGCTTCGACACGCCGCTCACCTTGCGCACGTATTGGAGTGCCGCCGCGCGCACTTCCTCTTCCGTCGCAGGCGGCGCAAAATTGAACAGCGGACGAATGTTCCGGCACATCCCCCAATTGTGAACACGGATGCGCTCTGGCTCAAGGGAGAATGGTTGATGGTCACGCAAGCCGACTCGTCCGTCTCAGCCTTCGGCGTCGAAGCGCGCGCCCGAGCCGAGATTGCCGAGCGGCTAGTCTCGATCGATTGCTGATGCGATTGCACTTGAACCGCAGTACGGTGAGCCGCGGAGGACCATGACCATCACGGTATCCGTCAGCCTCGATGTCCCGAATCTTGCGGCAGGTGTCGCCTTCTACTGCGCCGCATTTGGTTTCGTGAAAAAGTCCGAGCCGATCCCCGGCTTGGCGGTCTTGGGCGGTCTCAACGTCGAGCTTTGCCTGCTCGAGAAACCGGCTGGGTCCACGCCTGCCCCGGAAACGGACGACAAACGCAAGTACCAGCGCCACTGGACTCCTGTACACCTCGACTTCCACGTCGACGATTTGCACGCGGCTCTTCAGCGCGTCGAGGAGCTAGGCGCGAAACGAGAGCAAGTGTTCGAGGACACGGGGCACGGGTCCGCGGCGTTCTGCACCGACCCGTTTGGCCATGGCTTTTGTTTGCTCGCGCGCAAGGCCAAGGAATGATGCGACCATCGAACTGAGCCCGAGTGACGAACCCGGGTGATGAACCGGGTTCGGTATGATCCTCTCACTGTTACTTGGCTGCCCCCTGAACGGCGACGTTCGGCAAAGTCACCGCTAGGCGCGCGTTGAAGACGCGACGGATGAGCGATGAAATGACGACGGCATACAGTGAACCGACCACGATGTCGAAGACCCAGTGGTGGTCTAGGTAGACCGCGGCGAAACACATCGATAGATAGAACCAGATCAAGAGCACGCGACCGAGCCAGCGGTGACGACGGAAGCCGTCGATCAACAGCAGCAACGGGTAGGCGACGTGGAGTGAGGGCACCGCGCCGAACACGTCACTCGATCGGCCGTACATTCCAGCAAAGTACGGAATGCCCAGCCAGGTATCTACGCGTGCCAGGTTTGGTCCTTCGCTCGCGTGCGTGGCCAGATCCACGGCGCAGCCGTACTGGTGGTAGTACCAGGGCGGCGCCGCCGGATACAGGTGGTAGGTGATGAAACCGGCCACGTTCAGGGCCAGGAACGACCAGGTGAAGCGCTGCAAGCTCGGGTAGTCGCGGCGAAAGAGGTACACCGCGTAAACGATCATGACGCCCAGAAAAATCGCGTACGGGATGGCGCTGTAAACGTCCAAGAAGGGCGTGGCGTGCTGTTGCAGGTAATCGTGCCAAGTCGTGCGAACGCCGTTCGACTCGAAACCGAAGAAGCGCTGGTCGATGGCACGCAGATCGCACACGTGCACGTTGTCGCGGGTCAGCCCCACATTCTTCACGATCCGCATCGAGTCGTACAAGACACCCACCAAGCCGATCGGCAAGATCCCGAGATATAGGCGCTTGGTCCAAGACGAGCCATAGGCAAGCACGACCGCCAGCAGCGCGAGCGCCAAGTGATCCCAACGCAGCTTGCCCTGCACCGCCCAAAACGCGGCCAGCAGCAAGAACGGAGCCGGGGCCAAGAGTGGCCAGCGCGGCCAGAGCGCGCGGACATGAGCGGCTAGTCGTGCACCTAGCTGACTCATGCGGAAGCTCTCCGTGAAAACACCCACAGCCGCTGCGCCGGATACGAAACCAGCATGAAAGCCAACAATTTTGCCGGCAGCCAGGCGACGCGCGGCGACCAATCCAGGCCCTCGACGCTGCCCGCAAGCAGCAAGCGCAACACACAGAACGTGAGCAACGAAACCGTTGCATAGCGGATGGCCTGCGGCCACGCGCGCTCAGCACTCCGGGCGAACGTGTAGTGACGATTGATCAGAAAATTGACCACCGCACCCGCAATCGCCCCGGCGGCGGCCACGAGCCCATAGTGGGCGGGTAAGACGAACAGCAATATTTGATACACGACGCCATCGGTGATGGTGGCCGCGCCCGAAGACAGCATCGCCTTGAGCACGACGAACAGCTCGCTCGCCCGCACCGGCTCATGCGCTCTTTGAGACAACATGGTGCTCGCGATGGTGCTCGCGCCCCTCGACCTCGGTCAACGACTCATCGAGCACCGACAGCGCTTCGTCTGCCTCGGACTCGGTCAAGATCAGGGGCGGGTTGATGCGAACACGCGGGGCATAGGCCATCGTCACCAGACCGCGACGCAACGTGGCGTCGAACAGCCTGCGGCACTCGCCGCTGGACCATGATTCGCGAGTGCGTGGCTCGACCAAATCAAAACCCAGAAACAACCCCTCACCGCGCACGTTGGCCATGCTCGGGTGCCGCTCGGCGAGCGAAGAAAGGCCTTTTTTCAAGCGCGAACCGACGCTGGCCGCGCGCTCGGCCAAACGTTCGTCGACGATGATGCCGAGGCTCGAGGCGATGGCCGCAGCAGCCAACGGATTGCCGCCATAACTAGAAGACGAAAAGCTCGGCTTAGACCACGGTTCGGCACTAGCGATCTCGGCGCGCGTGGCCACGGCCGTCGCGGGATAACCGCCAGCCATGCCTTTGCCCAAGGTCATGATGTCTGGTCGGATGCCCGAATGCTCGATGCCAAAACTTCGACCGGTGCGCGCGAAACCCGTAATCATCTCGTCGGCGATCAAGAGCGCGTCATTCTCCCGAGCGACATCTTGCACCGCGCGCAGAAAGTCGGGCGGTGGCACGATGTTGCCGGCCGTGCCTTGCATGGGCTCGACCAAAATGGCGGCAAGCTTGCCGGTCGTTTCCTTCTTCAGCTTGTCGCGTGCAAATTCCACGCACAATAGTCCGCACGACGGGTGCTGAAGCTTGAATGGGCAGCGCGCACAATCCGCGTACGGTGTGAGGTGTGCACCAGGCGCCATCGGCCCTAGGCCATGCTTGAAGTCACTGCCCATTTGGGCCAGGGCTCCGCTGGTTTTGCCGTGAAAGCCACCCCAAAACGAGAGCACCTCGAACTTACCCGTGTGCGCCCGAGCCAGGCGGAGGGCACTCTCTACGGCTTCTGAACCGCCGGAGAAGAGCTGCACCTTGTCGAGCTCTTTGGGCAGCAACGCCGAAAGTAGCGAGAGCGCCTTGAAGCGCGCCTCCGTGGTGAATGATCCGACGTGGATCTTGGCCAGCTGTGCGCCGAACTCCGCCAGGTAGCGCGGATGCGCATAACCCAAGGCCGCCACGGAGATGCCGGCCACGAAATCCAGAAACCGATTGCCGTCGACATCCAAGAGCTCGCTCCCCGAGCCGGAGTCGACCGCAATCCCCGCGTACTCCCAGATCGCCTGAGTGCCGGGTGCGAGGTGTTCGGCCTCCGCGCTGCGCAGCGCGCGCGACTTGGGCCCGGGCAGCTCGGTGAGCACCCGCAGGCGGCGCTTGGGGTCCGACGTCGGGCTCATGCGCGCCTCTTTGGTCCACGACCCAGCTCGACGAGCGCAACGCGCGCGGCCCGCGTGAGTTGGACCGCGGCCAGGTTCGAGACCACCGCCACGACTGCCACGGACAGCAAGGTCAGCGGCATTTGCACCGGAATACTAGCCATTTGTAAGAGCGGCCCCAAGAGCAGGCCAGCAGTCAGGTAGGCGATGCGCTCGTGACGGCGCATCAATCCCCCAGGCAAAGCTAGGCCCATGGCCTCACTTTTGGCACGTACGTAACTGACCAACATCGCTCCAAGCAGTGCAAACATGACCAAAAGCAACGCAGGGACCGAAGCGCGGTAGTAGACCGCGAGCCCGAGCAACGGAGCAGCATCCGCATAACGATCGACCACCGCGTCGAGCACCTCACCCGCGTCGGACGCCAGGCCGCGTTCGCGCGCGACGATACCGTCGAGCGCGTCGAAGGCGGCGCCGAACACCAGGGATGCGCCGGCAGCCGGCAGTAGACCGAGCGCGGCCAGCGGCAGCGACGCGCCGGAGATCAGCAGCGAGATCAGCGTCAGCGTGTCCGGCGAGACACCGGTTCGGGACACTTTGCGACCGACGCCCCGAAGCGCCCAATGAAAGGCCTCGATCGGAAAACGACCGAGGAGCACTGTGCTCGATTCGCGCTGAACGCGAGGATCGAGCGCGCGACCGGCGATCGCCACGCGCACGCCATAGGCCGCCAGCACGAGCGCGGGCAGCGCGAGAAAGAGCCCGATCAGCGCCTTCTCTTGGAGCCCGAGGGGGTTCATGGCCGCGATGGCGCGGCGCGATGGTGCCCGTTCGTGCGAGCACCGATCTCGCGGGCTGGGGGCCGAGCTTCCACGACCGCAACTTCACGTGAGCTCAGGCTGGCCGACAGATAGGCCGCTGCAATGACCTTGATGCACTCGATGGCGTCACGCGCGTCCGCGCCCACGAAGTCCTCGGCGGCGATCGCAGCCTTGAACTTGTCGAGCAAGCTGCCGAACCACTCTTTGTGACTGGCGTCCATCCAGTGTGACGGCACTGATTGCACCCCCGCGTGGCGTGCGAGATCGGGCCGCCGCGCGACCAGATCATCGCGAATCAATAGCTGCACTTGGTCGTCGTCGACGGTGATTGCGCCGTACTCACCGTGGATGGTGTACATCACTTTGCGCGCTCCGGCCGTCCAGGTCAGCTGGGCCGTGGCGATGCCGTTTGGAAACGTCAACGTACAGCTGAAGTTGTCCTCGGTGTCGAAGTCACCCAAAGTGTTGGCCTTGGCGCTGACCGAGATCGGATGCGAACCAAGCCATTCGAAGGCCAGGTACAAGGTGTGGCTACCGTGGTCCATGGCAATGCCGCCACCCGAGTAACGGCGCTCTCGTCGCCAATCCGGGCGCCAATCACTGACACCGCGGGCGTGCGTGGTACGAAAGGTCTGCAAAGTCACCAGGTGAACACGGCCGATACTGCCGCCTTCGATCAGGCTGCGAACCGTCTTGATCACTGGCGCGTGCTTGTAGTTGTGGCAGGGGAAAAACACGCGCTTCGCGCGTTGCGCGTGCTCCGCTAAAGAGATTGCCTCGTCTGGAGACACGGCGATCGGCTTCTCGCACAGCACGTGGAGGCCGCAGTCGAGTGCAGCGTGGGCGATACTGGCGTGCGCGTAGGGCGGCGTCGTGATGTCCACGAAGTCGACGCGACCGGCCTCCGCCTGGAGCATTTCTAGATGGTCGCTGTAGATGCGGGCTTGCGGAAAATCCAGCTGGGCTGCGGCGCGCCTGGCCTCGCTGCTGTCGACTATCGCCACTATCTCGAAATCACCGCTGCCGGCGCTTCGTTCGGCATAGACGGGTGCGTGCCCCTTTCCAGCGATGAAGCCGTAGCCGATAAGGGCGCAACGTAAAGTCTGTGTCACGCGAAACTCTCCTGACAAAACCGAGCTGCTTGGAGCGTGAACCGCTTTCGAGCGTCAAACCCGAGAACGAAAACGGCCCGAGTCATTAACCGATCTGTAACTAGGGCGCGCGCTCACGCTGTCAAGGTTCCGGGCCTACAAGTAGTTGAACCAATTTGCAGACTTTTGCCGCGCGCAAGTAACGGCAATGTTACTCCGCACACTGATCGCGGCCGATTTCCTCAGTCCGGCTGTCGAGCAGCTAGAACCTTCAGCCGAGGCGCTCCAGTCTTGCCAAACGGTCTCGCTATCAGAGGGTTCGGTCACCGTTTGGGGGAGTCAGCCGCACGGGCGATACGGAGGATGATTCGATGGATGGACAAATCGCCCACATAGGGGCTTTCGAGTTGCCCATATCGGCTTCAGGTTACAGCGTTGGTTGCTGACTCCAGAAAGTACTGATGACCGCGCACAGCCTCGATCAAGAGCCGGAAACCCAAACACCCGTGACTGCCAGCGGGGCAACGCTGATGCGCAGTTTGTTCTCGCTATTGGGCGAGAAATGGACGCTCGTGGTGCTTACCGCGCTGCGCACGGAACGCCGTCGCTTCAGCGAACTCAAGCGCGAAATTCCCGGTGTCTCGCAACGCATGCTCGCGCAAACATTGCGCGAACTCGAGCGCGCGCATTTCGTGGATCGGATCGTACTGTCGACGACCCCTCCGCGCGTCGAGTACGTGCTCACTGATCTTGGGCGCGGTTTGTTTCCACACCTACGCGCCATGCGAGAATGGGCGATGCTACACGAGGACAAACTGTTCAGCGTCCCCCCGGCCTCTGGCTGAGCCGCCGAGTCGCCGGGCCGAAACGCGCGAGCCAGCGTCCCAATCGCGTGAAGGTGCCGCAGGCAGGTCGGCAGGTGGTGTTCCAATAGAGGGAGAACTGCGGAGACCTCCCGAGCCTGGAGTCGACGCATGGCATTGGCCTGCCTCGACCTCCAGCGCGCCGGCAAGAGCGGTCTATTGTTCGAACAGCGGCGCGAAGCCGCCGAAGATCATGCGCTTGCCATCGAACGGCCAGCTCGACGGATCGGTCTTCATGCGTGGATCTTGCATCACTTTTTCGTTCACCGCGTCGCGATGCGCGCGTGATTCGTAGCTGATCCAGGCGAACACCACGGTTTCGTCCGCGGTCATATCGACGCTCTGCGGGAAGGACGTGAGCTTGCCCGGCTTTACGTCGTCCGCGATCCACTCACGATAGTCCAGCGCGCCGTGCTCGCGCCATACCTGGGAGGCCAAACGAGCCGCCTTTTTGTACTCTTCGAGCTTGGCTTTCGGAACTGGCACGATGAATCCGTCCACATATGACATGGCATTCCTCCTCTTCGATTGAACCGGGGGAGCGTTGGCCCCCGAGCAACCTTCGTCAACGGGGCAAATTACACCTCCGCGCGCCCGTTCCAGTTCGGCCAACCACCCGCAGCCACTCTCGGCAAGAAAGCGCGGCAATTGGTCGCAGCGCGTGCTCAGCCAAGGGTCTGCTAGGTTCCAGCAGTGATTGCTCGAACGCCCTTGGTGGCGACCGCTCCCAAAATCGGCCTGGCCTGGCTGGTGCGCCTGCGTTGGCTGGCGATCGCCGGGCAACTCGCGATCGTGGGGCTGGCGGTCCTCGCGCTCGGGCTCGCGCTGCCTCTACCGCTGGTGACTTCGCTGATCTCGATCACGGCGCTGAGCAACGTAATGCTCACCGCCTGGCTTCGGAAAGGTGACCCGTCAGCACGCGCGCTGGCAGGCGTGTTGCTGTTGGACGTGCTGACGTTGACCGGTCTTCTGCTCACGGCAGGCGGCCCATCCAACCCGTTCAGCGTGTTTTACCTGGTTCACGTGGCGCTCGCCGCGCTGCTGCTTGCCCCGCGACCGGCCTGGTTCGTCGCCACCTTGACCTCGCTCGCCTTCGGCTCGCTGTTCGTCCTTCCGTCGTACACCATCGATCCACACGCGATGCACATGCATCACGGCGCATCGAGCATGCATTTGCAGGGCATGTGGCTGGCATACTCGCTGGCCGCAGGCTTCGTGGTGTACTTCGTGTCTCGTGTTGCCAGCGCTCTGCAAGCGCGGGAGCATGAGCTATTCGAGCTGCAACGCTCCACGGTGCGCCACGAAAAGCTCGCCTCGCTCAGTACGCTCGCTGCCGGCGCAGCGCACGAGCTGGGCACGCCACTGGCAACCATCGCGCTCGTGGCGAAAGAACTCGAGCACGGCTTGGAAGCGAGCCGCAGCGCCGAAGAGCTGGTGCCCGACGCTCGTCTGATTCGTCAGGAGGTCGAGCGCTGCCGCGAGATTTTACAGCAAATGGCCGCGCGCGCGGGCGAAGGCGCCGGCGAGATGTTGGCGCAAGTCAGCTTGATCGGGGTCGAGCGCGATCTGTCCGAGGTACTCGGCTCGCGCGCTGCACAGCTCACCTTCGAGCGCGAGGGCGATCAGACCGAACTCGTCGCCCCCAAAGGGCTCTTGGTGCAAGTCCTCGCCAATCTAGTCAGGAATGCATTCGACGCGCAGGCAGAAGCCGGAAGAACGGAACCGGTGCGCGTCGTGACACGTCTGGAAGCCGAGCGAGCCGCGTTCGAGATATTCGACTCGGGGTCGGGGATCCCGGCGCACGCCAGTGACCGCATCGGTGAGCCATTCTTCACGACCAAGGCTCCCGGTCGCGGACTCGGCCTGGGTGTGTTCTTGGCTCGCGCGTTCGCGGAGAAGATGGGCGGCGAATTGACCCTGGCAGCGCGCCCGGGCGGTGGCACCGTGGCGCGCCTGATTGTCCCCCGGGACATGCTCAAACCCTGGAGTCCGGCGTGACCACTGAACCAGAACGCGCTGCCCGCTCGGTACTCGTCGTCGACGACGATGATGTATTCCGTACGCGCTTGGGCAAAGCCTTTCGAGATCGCGGCTTCGACGTGCGCACGGCGCACAGCGCGACCGAGGCCATGCGCCTCGCCCAGCAAGATAGCCCGGAGTTTGCCGTCGTCGATCTGCGCATGCCCGGCGCCTCCGGGCTAGATGTGATCCGCGAGCTGCACGCCATCGATCCCGCGAGTGTGATCGTCATGCTGACTGGCTACGGCAGCATCGCCACGGCCGTGGAGGCCGTGCGCGCCGGCGCGGTGCACTACCTGAGCAAGCCCGTCGATATCGACCAGATTTTGGCCGCCTTCGACGGCAAGAACGCAACGCCGGCCGCGAGCAGCCTGGAAGTGCCGAGCTTGGCCCGCGTCGAGTGGGAGCACATTCAACGCGTGCTCAGTGACTGTGACGGCAATATCTCGCAGGCCGCGCGGCTCTTGGGGCTGCACCGCCGCTCACTGCAGCGCAAGCTTTCCAAGGACCCGGTTCGGCGCTGAAGCCATTTTTGCGCCTGCTCTGCTGCGGCGCGACGCTAAAAGAGCTGTGTTAGTTTGGCGCGATGGGTCCCTCGTGGCTTGAACGCCTGCTCGTTCGATTGGGAGAGCTTCAACATCGGCGGCCGCTGTTGGTGTTGCTGCTCGTGCTGGCCACGCTGCTGCCAACGGGCTTTCTCGCCTCGCGGCTGAGCCTGCGCACGGCGTTCTCCGAGCTCTTGCCGGACGACCGGCGCAGCGTGATCGAAGCGCGCCGGATCTCCGAGCGGCTGACCTCGACCTCGACCTTGAGCGTGGTGGCCAAGAGCGAGAACGTCGACGCGCTCAAGCGCTTCGTGGACACGTTGGCGCCCCAGATCCGTAGACTCGACCCGAAGCTCGTCACCACGGTCGAAGACGGCACGCGCGAGGTGCAAGCATTTTTCCGGGCGCACAAGCACCTCTACGCCGACCTGAACGACATCCAAAAGATCCACGACGACGTGATCGATCGCTACGACTACGAGGTGCAAAAGAAGGGCGGCATGGACCTCGGCCTGGACGACGCTTCTAGCGCGGCTCCGGGCAACAAGGCCGATCTGCCTCCGCCTTTGGATGCCCAAGCGCTCGAAGACAAATTCAAAAAGAAGATCGAAGAAGCTCAGAAGAAGCAGCCCGGCACCGACGGCTACTACATCGGAAAGTCCAAAGACCACACCTACGGCGTGATCCTGGTGCGCACCCCGCTCGGCAGCATGGATCCCAAAGCTTTCGAGCTCAGGTCGCAAATCCAGAAGTTGGTCGAGGCCATTCAGCCGCAGACCTGGGACCCGAAGTTCACCGTTGGTTATTCGGGCAACTTGGTCACTTCCGCCGAGACGCACCAAGAGATTACGCATGATTTGACTCAGGTGGGCGCTTTTGGCGTGGCCATGATCCTGGCCGTCGTGCTGCTATTTTTCTTGCGTTTTCGCGTACTTGCCTGTATGGGTCTGACGATCGCGGTGGGCTGTGTTTGGGCCTTCGCTGCGGCCTATCTGAGCATCGGTTACCTGAACACCGCGAGCGGCTTTCTAGTCAGCATCATCGCTGGCAACGGCATCAACTTCAGCATCATGTACATGGCTCGCTACATCGAAGCGCGCCGCGCTCAGCAGTCGATCTCGGAGGCCGTCCTCACCGCACACCGCGAGACGCACATTGCCACCCTGGCCGCCGCGGGTGCGGCGATGGTCGCCTACGGTTCGCTGGCCGTGACGAACTTTCGCGGCTTCAAGCACTTTGGCGTGATCGGTGGTTCAGGCATGGCGCTGTGTTGGGTTTCGACATACCTGACTTTGCCCGCGCTGCTCGTGCTCACCGAGCGCATTCGTCCGATGTTCGGGCGCACGCCGAGCTGGCGCTCGAAGTTGCGCGGCATTTACGGCTACCCGTTCGTGTGGCTCGCCGAACGCGCGCCGCGCACCATCGCCATCTTCGGCGTGCTCAGCGGGCTTCTGTCGATCGCAGTTTCGGTCCGCTACTTCGCGCAAGATCCGATGGAATACAACCTGCGCGCGATGCTCGGCGGCAAGGCGCATCGTCAAACGGAGGCCGGCGCGCTGGCAGGCCGTGTCGACGATGTAGTCGGTCGCGCAGGCCAAGACGGTCGCGCCATCGTCGTCGATCGCGTCGATCAGGTGGAACCCCTGGTCACGGCACTCTTGAAGCGACGCGACGCGGTGCCGCAAAAGCTCCGGCCGTTCGAGAAGGTGGTCACGATCTTCGACGTTTTGCCCAAAGATCAGGCGAAGAAGATCGAGCTCTTGAGCGAGATCCGCGATCGCATCGAGCGAGGCCACAAGCGCGGCTTCGTGAGTGATCCAGACTACGAGAAGATCAACGAATACATCCCGGCCCAGGTGACGCCGATCGACATGAGCGAGCTGCCGGCGACGATTGCGCGAGCGTTCATCGATCACGAAGGCAAGCGCGGGCGCATCGTGTACATCGTGCCAACGGTCGGCGAGAGTATCTACAACGCACATTACCTGCAGCGCTGGGCCGATGCCTTTCGCGAGACCCGCTTGCCCAACGGCGAAGTAATTTATGGCTCCGGCGATCCAGTCATCTTCGCCGATGTCTTGCAATCGATCCGGGACGAAGCGCCCAAGGCAATTCTGCTCAGCTTCCTCGGCACGCTCGCGGTCATCGCTTTTGCCTTCCGCGGTAACAAAAACGGGATACTCGCGCTATCGGTGCTGATCATCGGCCTATCTTGGCTGGTCGCGTTCTTGTGGTGGCAAGACATCAAGCTCAATTTCTTGAATTTCGTCGCGCTGCCGATCAGCATCGGCGTCGGCGCCGATTACGCGCTGAACATCATGAAGCGCCGTGAACTGAACGGCGATACGGATCTGTCGAAGGCTCTGGTGGAGACCGGCGGCGCGGTCGTGCTTTGCTCGCTGACCACCGTCCTCGGCTATGTCGCGCTGATGTTCTCGATGAACGGCGCCACCGAGAGCTTCGGGCTCGCCGCCGCCGTCGGTGAGGTCACGACGCTGCTGGCCGCCGTGCTGCTCTTGCCGGCGATCTTGTTCTGGCTGAACCGGCGCAAACTGAACGCGAGCGCCCCGCGTTAGAGGACGACGCGCATTCGCAGCACCAGCGTCCAGTCGTTGCGCGCGTCGCGCGCGACGAATGGCAAGCGCCAAGCTTCATCCGCAGAAGCTTGCGTGGACACGCTGAATGCACAGGCCGAAATGAATTGGTCCGAGCCGGCAATGCCGTCGAAGTTCTGCCCGCCGAACAAGGCTTCTACCGAGCATGCGCTGGGGGCTCGGCACTCGCTCTGCGCCCACTCATCCAGGCCGAGCGGGCTCGGGATCGATTCGCTCGCGCCGTAGAGCAGAAACTGCCGCGGCGTTTCGAACGCCGAATACAGCGCCTGGACGCCCTCACCTGAGTCTTCCTCGACGGCCAACGCGAGCACCAGGATGCGCTCGTTCACTGCAAAGCGCGCATCGTAGCGCAGCTCACGCCCACCCAGCTCGACCGTGCACGGCACCTCGCTCACGAGCTGGGCGCGCAGCAACACTCGTCCCACGAGCGACGCGGGCAGCGCACCGTTCGTGCGGTACGCCGCGACGAGCAACGCGGGTTCCGGCTTGCCACGTAGCAAGCCGTCGTGCCCGCGCGCCACCTCTAACGTTTCCAGCGTCAGCTGGAGCTTGCGCCGCGGTGTATCGCTATCGGCCGCGGCAGCGGCTTTGGGTCGCGGCTTCTTTCGTTTGCGAGGCTGTTTGGACACGGTGCACGGTTGCTTGCGCGGGGAGTCTCAGCCCAGGTTAGTCGGAATTTTGCGCCCTCGCGACGCGGCGCGTGGGCGTCGGTGAATGCTCGTCGCCGCGGGGCCCAACTCTGGCCGCCGGCGAGGGTCGCCCCCGCGTGCGCGGGACGCGTGGAAACGCTGCCTGGTAGGTGCTCCAGGTCGTCGGGGGGCCTGGCGGCGTCACGAGGCAGCTCGATCGAGCGCTCGCCGGGGGCTCGAGGGCGCTCGGCTCGTGGGCGATGCTGCGGGAGCTCAACCTCGCCGGCCGCCAGAGTCGGGCCCCGCGGCTCCTTGTTCGTCACGGGCTCAGCCGTGACGCCTGCGCGTGGCGCCGCGGTCTGGTTTGGACAAGCCTGACTTCGGAGCTGAGCGGCGTCATGATCGCGGTCAAGGTGACTACGGATGATCGCCGGATCCCGCGATGCGGGCGCGTGGGAACCGGGTCCCAGCGCCCGCTCGACGATCCGAATCCACTCGACCTTCAGGACACAGGCGCTCGGCAGCCCGTCGGCCTCGGCAAGGCTGACCTCCCACGCCAATCCCCTCGCCCGGGTCGACAGCGGGACAACCGGGACCTGCGACAAAGACGGCAGAACGTCGTCGCGGCCGAGCACGAGCACAGGGCGCTTCTTGTCAGGCGCGCTGAAACGGGACTAGCGGACGTCGCCGCGTCAAATCAAGGAAACTCCGGCTCGACGTCATCCTCTCGGCCCCTGAGGACCACCCGTGATCCACTCTTTCCAAGCCGTCCCGCCTCTCGCCGGGTGCAAGCTCGACCTCTTCATCCATCAGGGCGATCACGATTCGGACGCGCTGCCTTCGAGCGGGGGGACCGGCCCATCCAACGTGATTGTATTCCCGTGGAGGATCACGGTAACTGCAGCGCTAGGCGTGTCGGAGAGGGTAACGCGGCGCCGCCGTCTGGGCGAGCACTACTCGATCTATCGCGAAATGTTGAAGCAGCCGTAGCTAGTGCGTGCTTGCGTATTCCGCCGCATTCGATCAGCCGTTCCGGAGGCATCCGATCAGGATTCCGGTGATCCGATCAGGAATCGGAGCGAAGCGACGAGGACGGGGGCTGGTCAGACGGTGGGTTGAGTCTCGGGTTGGGGTTTCAGACCTTTCTGGCGGCGCATGGACGAGCCGCGCAGGGTGAGCACGTGGGCGTTGTGCACAAGCCGGTCGCAGATGGCGTCGGCGATAGTCTGATCACCGAGGGACTCGTGCCAACTTTTCGTCGGAAGTTGTGACGTGAGAACGGTGGAGCGTTTGCCGTATCTGTCTTCCAGGACCTCGAGCAGATCGCGGCGCTCGACGTCAGTCATGGGGGCCAGCAAGAAGTCGTCGAGGATGAGAACATCGATCTTGGCGAGGCGCGCCAGCATCGCGGAGTAGTCGGCGGAAGCGCGGGCGATGGCGAGTTGCTCGAGCAGTCGTGGTACGCGCATGAAGAGAGCGCGGAAGCCCTGCCTGATGGCTGCGTTGGCGAGCGCGCTGGCGAGGAAGCTCTTGCCGACGCCAGTGGCGCCGAGCAGCAGCAGGTTGTGGTGTGAGCGCACCCACTGACACGAACTGAGCTCGCGCAACGTGGCGTGCTCGAGGCCGCGGGCAGAGTCGCAGATGATTTCCTCTGTGGCTGCGCGAACGCTGAGCTTGGCCTCTTGGACGCGGCGCGAGACGCGACGATTCTCGCGAGAGGTCCATTCTTGATCCACGAGGAGGCCGAGCTTGTCTTCGAAGGTCAGGTGCTTGTCAGGCGGCATCTCCATCATTTCGCGAAGGCTTTTGGCGAGTGCGTGCAGTTTCAGATCAATGAGTTTTTGAATCGTTTCGTCGAGTGTCATTGTCATTCTCCGTGTCGTAGTAGCTGGCGCCGCGCACGTGCTCGTGCTCGTCAACAGCTCGGGGGACTGTGGGTAGGTTGGCCGGCGCTGCGCGCTCGATGCCGCGTTTGAGGATGCCTTCGATATGGCGGCGATGCGGGGCGCTCTGACCGGCCACAGAGAGAGCGCGATGACACGCCGCGTCCATCGCGCTGGCGCCGTGCTTGTCAGCGACGCGGATGATACCGAGCACGGGCCGGAAGCCCATCTCGGGCTGCGGATACTGGGCCATGGTGCGTCGCGCGACCTCTGCGACATGCGGCCCGAATTTGCCTGCCCATTCGGTCATCCGCTCTGGCGACCACTCGCCATAGTCCTTGTGCTGGAGAGGACGGTGCTGGGCGTTGGTCACCGCGGTGCCGGGACGTGCGTAGCTGCGGCGGTGTGACGCGACGCGGACGCCACCGTGGAAGCACTCGACAACGCTCGGCGTCGCGCGCACCTCGATGGCTTCTCTACGCAGCTTGAAGGGCACGCTGTAGAAGCGCTCGTCGAACTCGATGTGATAGTCGATGTTGGCGCGCGTCTTCTTGCGCTGCGGCAGCTCGAAGCGAAGCACTGGCAGCGCTTTCATGCGCGGCCTATCGAGCGACTCGAACGCCTCCCGCCTGGTGCCTGGCAGTTTCTGAAAGCGCCGTGTGTTGAGCTCCTCGACCAGCTCCGCGATGGCGTTATTCAGCTCCGCGAGCGAGAAGAAGGTGCGATTGCGAAGGCGTGCGAGGATCCAGCGCTGGGCGATGAGCACGCCAGTCTCGACCTTGGCTTTGCCTTTGGGTTTCGCGGGCGGCGCGGGGATGATCGCGATGCCGTAGTGCTGCCCGAGCTCGGCAAAAGCGTCGTTGATGTCGGGGTCGTAGCGGTCCGGGCGTTTTACAGCGCTGCGGAGCTGGTCCGGCACCAGGATGGCAGGGGCAGCCTCGAAATACTCGAGCGCACGCACCGTGCTCGCGCAGAAGTCGGGCACCGTTTGCGACAGAGTCGCCTCCACGAATGTGTAGTTGCTGGCACCGAGAACGCCCACGAACAGCTCGACGTCAGTGAGCTCGCCGGTCGTCGGATCGCAGATGCGTGGCCTCTTGCCCGAGTAGTCGATGAACAGCTTTTCGCCGGGCCGATGTACTTGCCGCATGCTGAGCCGACGTCGATCGCGCCAGTCCGCGTACAGCTCACAGAATTGGCTGTACTGATACGGTCGCACACCGGCTTGCTTGGCCGCCGCTTCGTACTCGCCCCACAGCAGCTGCAGCGTGACCCCAACGCGGCTGAGCTCCCGATGAAGCCATTGGAAGTCGATCGCGGCGCGCGCCGATGGCTCGCTGCGGCCCACATGGCTGAACAGCTTCGCCTCGACCTCCGCATCGCTGAGCGGTGCTCCCAGCTGAGCCCAGCGCGCGCAGCGCGGCTCAGGTAGTCGCAGACCGTGGATGGCGACATCTCGCACGCCAGCGCGATCTGGCGGTGCTGGCAGCCGCACTCGTAATGAAGACGAAGAACCTCTCGAATCTTGCGCATGGACAGTCGCCTCATGGGCCGCGACCATCCCCGCCTTCCGCTTCAGCCGCTCGGCCGACTCTGATCGAATGCCCGGAATGGCTGATCGAATGAGCGGAATGCCGATCGAATGGCTCCGGAATCCTGATCGGATACTTTCGGAACGCTGATCGAATGCTGTCGGAACGCTGATCGGATCACGTCGGAATACGCACGTGCTTGAACCGCGCGATTGGCGGGCTTCGTGGCGCACTTGGATGCGCGTCTAGGCAGCCCTCAGTAAGATCGCCCTAATCTCTAGAGCGAGGCAACTTCCCCAAGCACGCTACGAAGCGCCTGCGCCTTGCCAAGCTGGCAATCGAGCTCGAACCGCACAATGGTACCCGCTTATTCTGGGCGGCGAGCGGCAGGCCGTCAGCGTAGGACTCGGTTAGTCGGGCGCCGACTACAACTGTGCACAGTCGCTGAACTTTATCGCGTCATTGAACAAGATTGACCCTAGAGCAGAGAACTGTTCCATTCCTAACACAACCAACGCCACCTGTGCTTCCTGCCAATGCATCGTCTGCCAGTAGGAAGTTCCGGCATCCACGACGAGCATGACTTCGACTGGACCAGCATATGAGTGACCGTAGCCCGCCTGCTCGCAATAAAAGCTGCCCGGCTGCAGGTCTGATGGAAGAGAGGCGCATTCTTCGGCGTAATGCCCGTAGGCGGCGAAGACCCGCCTCAAATAGTCAGCCGCCTTGGCGTCAAAGTGAGCCCCATATCTAGATGATTGCTCCGAATAATAATCCGCGAATTCCCAGGGCCTTATCATGACGACCGCTAGTGATTCGCAAAAGAATTCGACGTCCTGAGGGCCAAATAGAGGTGGGGCTGTCTGGCCCGGAACACCACCCGTCTGGCCTGCAACACCACCCGTCTTGCCTGCAACACCACCCGTCTGGCCTGCAACACCACCTGCACTTGCCCCGGATCCGCCTGAGTTCATGTAGACCCCTGCGATAGCATCGCGACCCGCTGAGGCCGAAACTGTCGTCCCGCCGCGGTCGCCCGCAGACCGATCGTCGCTGCTCCCGCTATCGTGGCAGCTACTAACTCCAAGCAGGATGAGACACGCCATGATGCGCGTGCCTCGTTGTCGCGAGAGATCCAGAATGTTCATCGACATTGTGTGGTCGCCTTTCCTTCAGATCGTCTGCTTTTGCAGGAGCCTCACACCGGACCTGATCGGATCTCATGCCGGAATGATCGAGGTGGGGCCGCTGTGACTGGAGAGAGAGCCGCGTGACGAGTCTGGCCCAATCGTCGCTACTCACTCGCGAACGTACGCATGCGCCGGGAAGTGTTCCGGCTAGGACCTCTGTCGTGACTTCAGGCGGAATACGCGAAACGTCAAACGGAAGTTTCGCAATCTTTCGATCAACGAAGGCCCGTCTGCGGTTCGTCACGGCGATTCGGAGTTGCCCGATTCCGCGCAACCGGGCGACGCACTCTGCACGTGCTCGCAGAACTCAATCGTACAGATCGTCGAGAAAAGCGAGGGGATTGCACGCCACATACGATTTGGCGTCCCCGCAGCAACTCGCCACCCCGAGCGCTGGGAGCGCATAGCGCTAAGCGAATCGGCGCCTTGATCAGATCAGTAAATCAGCTCAGAGCAGCCAAGCGCTCACTCATCGCTCTGGCTCGAGTACCCCGCGGCCACTCGAGCCGACAACGGACAGCGCGGCGTGTGCGTCGCGGGGAATGGCCGAGCTACTTCCCAAGCCCGATCAAGCTGAGCAGACCGCTCAGTACGGGCGCAAGGAGCGGAACTGTTTTGGCCAAGGTCTTGTAGGTATCGACCTCAGTCTGCAGGTAGCGATCGATCGCAAGTCGGCGTTTCAGCCGATCCAACGCGGCTTTCCGCGCTTTGCGCTCGGGATCCGCACCCGCCTGAATGGGCTCGGAGAGCCGGGTCGACTTCGTCAGTTGGTCGCGCACCGCTCGGGCGAGGGACTGAATGCCACCGGCCGCCGGGATATATGCGAGTGTCAGAATGCCCGTGTAGTAGACCCCGAACGCCACGACATTTTCGTGGGACCAGATCCGTCCGCTCTCGCCGTCGAACTCTGTAATCATGTGTCGCAGCGTGCCGGTGCAGAGAACCGAAACACTCAGAACCAGTCCTCCGAATCCTAGAAGCGATTGCGCTCCCGCGCGCGCGTCGAATAAATGATCGATCGCATCATCGTGCCCAACCGCGCCGGTCTCGATCTTGGCCGCGCTTAGAGCAGCGGCCGTGCCAATCGAAGCCAGGCTCGTCATTAGCAAAGTGTGGACCATTCCACCGAGAGTCCACAACACTCCGATCTTCAGCGTCGCGCCAGTCAGCGGCATCGTGAATTGGCGTTCCAGGACCATGTGCCAGAACGGTCCCTCGAGTAGGACGAAGAACACGATGGCGTGGGCCCACAACCAGCGTCGGCTTTCACCTAAGGTACGAACCCGATCGCGCAGCAGGTCGATTGCGACAGGTGCGGCCAAGACCCAAATCAAGAGCTGAAAGGCGTTCAGCATCTCCCAGAGTTCGAACCCGCGGGCCTTGACGAAGTCTTTCCCCCTCGCGTCGAGCGCGGCCGTCATTCCGAGATGCACGAAGGCGGCAAGAAACACGAAGACCACGGAGGCCGCGAGCCCACGGAACGCGACTCGACTGGTCTTACTCTTTCCCATCGGGTGCTAGACTCGTCTTTCTCGACAGCAGGAGTCAAGGGATCCGCCGGCATGGCAGCAACTACTCGTAGTGCCCGTTCGCTGTTCACACTCAAGTCCCAATTTCCGACAGGCTTCGTGGCGACCGAGCGGCGCAGTTCGCGGAAGTACGCGCGAAACAGTTCCTGGATCTGCGCGTCAGTCGACCCACGTGCGTTTGCAGGTGCAGGCGACCGGGGATTTGATATGGAGACTCTGATACTGGAGCATCGAGCCCTTCTTCCTCTTGAAGCTGCCGCTCGTGCCGGGTTCCTTGTCAAACTTACAGGTCTGCCCGGTCGTCACCGTGACTTCAACCCAGCGACCACGCAGGCCGTTGTGCTCCGCAACCTTCTTCCAGCGGTTGGCAGTCAGACTAAAGGTGGCCATGATTTCTCCTCATTCTTGCGACTCGGTGTTGCAGGGTCGACAACGCCTGAGGATGCTTGCAAATACCGCCGATTGGGATGGTCATTTATTCCACGGCACGCAGCTACGAATGGCATTCGGCATCGCGTTGACGCCGAAAATGCGCGGCGTGTGCTCGGTCGGCCGGGCTTAGAAGCCGAGGCAAGTGAAGAACCCCATCTCCTGGTCGAAGCAGATGTTCGAGTAGGCGAAGCCGCCTACCCAGCTCCAGTTGATCAGCACCCAGCGGTGGCACGGCGATGCAGTCGTTCCAAGCTGTCTGCGCGGAAGTGCACGCTTATTGCCGAGCACGTAGCGCGCGGCGACAGCTTCGCGTTCGAAACGAGGCTGGCCGACAGGGGCTACGCGCGAAACATCTCCCACTGACAAGCTTCCGGTTATCACGTGAGTCTGCTGTGGCGCTACCGTCTGCGGAGGCCGCCATCCAACGCGTCTTGGAACCCGTTCTGCTAGACTTGGGCGACGAGCGAGGAACTCGAAGCCGATCGAGCACGCCAACACGCCAGACCTGGCGCTCGCACTCCGTGCCCTTCGCCGGGCACGCAGACGCGCTGAGGAAATCGCGTTCGCGACCAACACTGCCTCGGTGCAGGTTCGAGACGGGCAAATCATCCGTGTACGCCCAAAGGTCAAGCATAACATACCTCCAGGTCAACTAAGTAGAGACCTTTCCGTACTCGACTACCGCGATGCCTTCACGAGCGGTTCAAATGCGACGCTTCCCGTTCGCCTGCCCTCCATTCGGTCGCAATCCTAACAACCACGTCCCAGCGCGCCGCCTCGGCGGCGAGCAGCAGCACCTTCGCCAGCGCTGTCTCCGCACACTTAGATGCACGATCTGACACGTTGTCCGGAGCACCATCGGTGCTGATCGTGCCAGATCGATGCTCTTCCGTGCTTTCGATCTGCCACAAATCCGTTTCAATTCCCGACGCTTCCAGTTCACCCGGGCGCGCCGGTACGATCGACCCTTGAGCATCGTCGTACTCGACATCGACCTTTTCAAGCGCGTGAACGACAACTTCGGGCATCCAGTGGGCGACGAAGTGATCCGGCTCGTGGCGAACGTTTTGAACGGGCGCGCCCGCGGCGGCGATACGCAAGCGCGGCTCGGCGGCGAGGAGTTTGCCGTCGTGATGCCGGAAACAGGGATCTCCGGGGCCATCGCTCTGGCGGAAGAACTCCGGAAAGCAGTGCACGAGCGCGCGGTTGACCTCGGGAACGCGGAGGTGCGCGTCACCATCAGTGCGGGCTGCGCGGAACTCACTCCCGAGGATGTTACGGCGCTAGATCTCTATACTCGCGGCGATCGGAAACTGTACGACGCAAAGCATGGCGGGCGGGATCGGGTTGCTTGGTAATCTCACCCCCCTCTTCGCAAGCAAGTAACGTCCAAGCACTCCCTTGAAGCGAACGTCCTCGCTGCGAGACGGCCCGCCAGATCCGGCTCAATTCGCGACGCGCGAGCGAAAGGCCGTGATCCAAGTGGTGCATGGGCGCGCCTGCAACTTCGTACCAGCCGCACAGACATACAATACGCTCGCGGGGCGGCGCGCTACACGCTAAAGTATGTTGAACGTGGGATGGGCTGCACTAATCGCAGCGTGTGCTTTCGCGCTCGCCTGTGAGCCCTCTGCTCGCGCCTTTGGCAAGCACTCGTCGAATGCCGGCGGCTTCGCGGGAGTAGCCGGCAGTAATGGAACCGCAGGGGGAGTCGCTGGCGGCGGCAAGCCCAGCGGCGCTCCGAATGCCGGAGCGCCAGGCGGCAGCGGCGGCGCATTCGGAGCGAACGGTGGCACGAGCTCCGCCCCGTTTGGCCAAGCTGGTCAGAACGACGGCGCGCGCTGCGGCGACCATCTGGTTCAAGCGGGCGAAGCGTGCGACAACGGCCCGCAAAATAGCGACAGTCAACCGAACGCGTGTCGTAGCGATTGTCAAAGTGCCCGTTGTGGGGATGGCGCCATCGATACAGGCGAGGCTTGCGACGAAGGGTTGTCGAATAGTGACAGCGTGCCGAACGCGTGTCGTGCGAATTGCGCCGCGCACCACTGCGGCGACGGAGTGAAGGATACGGGCGAAGCGTGCGACGATGGCGCCGCAAACAGCGATACGGCGGCCGACGCGTGCGCTACGACGTGCCGCTTGGCAAGCTGTGGGAACGGCACGATCGACATCGGAGAAGAGTGTGACAAGGGCGGGAGCAACAGCGACAGCATGCCGAACGCCTGTCGTTCCTCGTGCCAGAACGCCAAGTGCGGCGACAGCGTTGTGGACAGCGGCGAGACTTGCGACAAGGGCGCTCAGAATAGTTCGACTCAAGCCAATAGCTGCCGGCCCGACTGTCAGCCCGCTCGCTGCGGCGACCGCGTCGTAGATAGCGGCGAAGCGTGCGATAACGGGATGAACGATGGCAAGTACGGTGGCTGCAACGGCGATTGCAAGTCGCTCGCCGGCCGTTGCGGGGACGCCAAGCTGCAAGCCGACGCTGGGGAAGCGTGCGACGACGGGAAGAACGACGGCAAGTACGGCGGCTGCAACGGCGACTGCAAGACCCGTGCTCCGCGCTGCGGCGACGCGCAGATTCAGTCGGGCTCCGGCGAAGTGTGTGACGACGGGAAGAACGACGGGGCGTATGGCGGCTGCAACGCCGACTGCAAGTCGAAGGCACCCTATTGTGGCGACGGCCAGGTTCAGTCGAGTGGCGGAGAAGGGTGCGAGCCGCCCAACAGCGGCACCTGCGACGCGCGCTGCAAAGTGATCCCGCCGAGCTGCGTGTCGAGCGGAGCCGAGCAATGCTTCAACGGTATCGATGACGATTGCAACGGCAAAACCGACTGCGCCGACACTGCATGCAACCCCCGAGCGACCTGCGTTCCAACCAGTAGTCGTGTCGGAGCGCTGGTGCCGCTGACGTCCGCTTGTCCTAGCGGTTTCACGAATGGCGGCGCTTTGACGCTGCACCAGGGTCCAGACAAGGGCAAGTGCATCGGCTGCAACTGCTCCAGTGGCGCGACGGAGTGCCGCGCGACGATCACGATGTTCGCTAGCAAGGCGGACTGCGATTCGTCCAAGAACGGCAGCACGGCGGTGGCCAGCGCCACAACCTGCCCGGCGGCACCCCAGCGAGAAGGTTCCTGGGACGGATTTCGGACGAGCGCCTTCACGGTGACTCCAGGGGCCTGCATGGCGAGCGGTTCGGCGAGCCTGACGCCGCCCGCCTGGACCAAAGACATGCGTCTGTGCATGACGACGACGGTCGGCGCGGGGTGTCAGAGCGGGTTTTCGTGCGTACCAGCGGCGCCGTCGGGCACGAACCTATGCAGCGAGAAAACCGGAACGTCGAGTTGCCAGACCGGCTTCAGCGAGCAAACCTTTTACGACGGCTTTCAGGACACGCGCAGCTGCGGCAGCTGCAGCTGCAGCAAGAGTGGAGGCAACTGCGACTCCGTCAAAATCGGCCTTGGTTCTGATTGGAGCTGTGTCGATACGAAACTCAATCCAAACACGGCGTACTGCACGACGAGTAGCTACTCGCCCCCCATTCGTCTCGTTGGCGCTTCCACCCCGCCCACGTGCACGGCCCAGTCTACACTCGGCGGCTCGCTCACGGCGACCGGCGCGCACGGGCTGTGCTGCAAGTGAGCGAACGGGCCGGGTCCGCCGATTTCGCAGACTTTTTCAGCTTGGCGAACCACAGCCATGACGATTCGCAGGTTGATCGACATTGACGGAGTACACGTAGAGAACGAAACCGCGGCGCGTGCTGCGCTCGCTGCTGTCAAAGCTGGCTCTGCAGCTGTCCCGACCGTGCTGATTCGGGAAGACGCCGATCGGGCGGGATAGGCGCGCACGCACACCCGATGCTGTCACCGGCGCTTGGGTGGTCCGCCGCGCCCTGGAGCACGAGCATCAAACCACATGGAACCGGAGACTGCGTCGAGCGGTTAGGCGCGATCGAGCGATAGTTCCGCGGCGGTTTGGCTCAGGCCCAGCGATCGTTTAGCTTCTCCCGACCGGAGCAAGTCTAGATAGCTCATGAATTCGAATCTACAGCGGGAAGTGTGGGAGATGCTCGATCGTGATCAGCTCGCGGAGGTGGCACGCAAGGGGCCGGAACCGATCTTTGCCACCATCAGCGGCGCGCACCTCTACGGCTTTGCTTCGCCCGACAGCGACGTCGACCTCCGCGGCGCGTTCATGCTGCCGGCGCGTGAGATGCTCGGCCTACACGCGCCGGACGAGACCATCACGATCGAGGACAAGACCACGATCGACCTCGACTGGGTCGCGCACGACATTCGCAAGTTCGCGCGCTTGATGACGAATCACAACGGCTACGTTCTCGAGCAGCTCTACTCGCCGCTCGTGGTAGTCACGACGGCTGCACACGAAGAGCTGATGCAACTCGGCAAGGGCTGTGTCACGAGGCCCACGGTGCGCCACTACCAGGGCTTCGCTCGAGGCCGGCGCAAGCGACTAGCCGAGCCGGATCCGACCGTAAAACACCTACTCTACGCCTATCGCGTTCTGCTCACCGGGATTCACCTGATGCAGACCGGCGAAGTCATTGCAAACATCCAGGTCCTCAACCAGCGATTTCGCCTGAGTGAGATCGACGACCTGGTCGCTCGCAAGCGCGCGGGTGCCGAAAAGATGGCGCTGGAGGAACGCGATCATGTTCAGCACGGAGAGTTGCTGGATCGTCTCGAAAAGGAGCTGCAGCAAGCCTACGACGCGAGCCACCTTCCGGATCAGCCCACCACCGTGCCGGGACTCGAGCAGTTCGTGGTCGACCTTCGACTCGATGCCGCACGCCCGGCGGCGAGTTAGTGTTCCCACTCGAGAAGCACACCATTTTCCTCGCCCTTGCTGGTAGCCAGGCACACGGCACCGCGCGCGAGGGCTCGGACGTCGATGTGCGTGGTGTGTGCGTCGCCCCGCTGTCCGTCAGGCTATCGCTCTTCCGTTCGTTCGAGCAATACGAGGGCGCGCTGCCTGCCGGGCTTACTGAGTTCGTCATTCCTCGCATCCAAGAGCATCCGACGGCTGCGCGAGGGCTCAGCATCAAGACGGAGTGCGCCATTTTCGACGTCGCCAAGTTCGTCGCCTTGTGCGCCGCAGCGAACCCCAACGCGCTCGAGATCCTATTCGCCGACGAGCGCGATTGGCTATTCGCAACACCGGCGTGGCGGCTACTGCACGACCAGCGCGGCCAGTTCCTGACCAAGAAACTGCAGCAGACTTTCTTGGGCTATGCCATGGCACAGCTCAAGAAGATCCAAACACACCGCTCTTGGCTGCTCAACCCACCGGCAAAGAAACCCACGCGCGAAGACTTTGGGCTTCCCGCGCACGGTGGTACCCTGAGCCCAGACGACCAAAACCGCATCGAGCAAAGCATCGCGGAGAAACTCCGCAGCTACGGCGTCGACAACGTGGACATGCCGAAGCCGTCGCGCATCGCATTGCAGGAGCACCTCGACGCTTTCTACCGTGATGCGCTAGCTGCATCGACGGACAACGTCGAGGAGCGCATGCGCGCCGTAGCCACGGCCTCGCTCGGGCTCCCGCCCGAAGTCGCATCTACCTTGAACGCCGAGAAGAAATATCGCGCGGCGCTGAAGCACTGGGACTCTTACCAGACCTGGAAAAGCCAGCGCAATCCTGCGCGGGCAGCGCTCGAACGCGCGCATGGTTACGACACCAAACACGCCATGCACCTGATTCGACTGATGCGCATGGGACTCGAGGTGCTCGAGACCTGCGAGCTTCATGTTCGACGGGGGGACGCCGAACAGCTCTCGGCGATCCGCGACGGCGCCCTGTCCTTCGATGCTCTGCTGGTGATGGCCGACGACCTTCAGCAATCCATGCAGCAGGCAACAGCTTCGAGCAAGCTACCGCTCGATGTCGATTACGACCGCGTGGACGCTCTGTTGACCACTCTGTTGGCTATCGAGTGATGGACGCTCCCCGTCGACCCTACGCTCGGACAAATCATCCAAAGTTCCAGCGAGTTCCGATTAGCTGTTGCATCCTTGCCTACTGCGCTCTCGCTGTGTTCCTCGCCGAATGACTGACTCACCACTCCTGGCAAATCGAGTGCTCGAGTGTATACTCATCGCCGTTCGCTCGATTCCTCGACGAGCCGCACGTTTCAGCGTCGGCTCGCTTTTTCGTGAGCCACGGGAGCGCGGCTTACCTGCGAAAGGGTAGTTCCATGGAGAACGCGGAGGACCTGACCAACTACGACCATCACTTGATGGACCAGGAGCGTTTTCAGATTGGCGGGCGCGACACGGTGTTGCTGGTATGGTCCCTGATCGCGGGCATCGCGATAGGGTTTGTCCTGCTCGTGTATTAATAGCCCTCGTTGTCTCGTTTGGTTTGGTTGCGCGAGCGTCCCAGCGCACGCAGGGAGAAATCCGCGCGTTGCGCTCCACATTTTGCGCCGTGCTTAGCCACAGGGCGCCCAACACGGCTGGCGTGTGATCGCGTTCTCGCAGAGTGTCAGCGCAACCGCTCCAACTCGACGAAACCGCGCGCGGTCGCGAGCTTGAAGTGACCCGCCTCGGTGCTGCTGAACTGGGCATCCCCTGCGCGTGACCGAAAATTCAGCAATACTGCGGCCTCATTTTTCGAGCCGTTCTTTGAGCGGGCGTTCGTCTGCGATGCGTCTGCCGCGGAGCTCGACGTACAGGACTCTCGGCACCGGCGCGACCTCACGCGTCGCGACGAAAATGCTGTCGAGGAACGCGGGCTGGCCGCCAATCGGAATTTCGGTTCGGAACACGCCGTTGCGTCGGCGGACGCTCAGCGGTCGGTCTTTGACCGCGACCAGTCGAACGCCAAGCTCGGTGGGCTTCGCGTTCGGCAATAGCTCGAAGCCGTAGGCTCGCCATTCGAGTGCCGAGAGCTCCGAGCGCCGCCCGTCTTCTGCGAGCATGGACCAGTAAACGTCCAGCGGTCGCCGCACGTCGTAGAATCCTGAGTTGTCGAGTCGGAGATCGTAGCGAACGACGTTCTTATTCTTGCTCCGCTCAATCGTGAAGAGCGGCACCCTCCGGCTCGGCTGGGGCGCGGCATATGCAGCGCCGCCGGGCACGAAGGCAACGCCGGCAGCGAGCAGCAAGTGGCGTCTGGAGACGAGTCGCGACACCCATGAAGCTTGCAACATCCCCCAGCAAGAACAACCGCGCCTAGCGACGAAGACCGCGCCCGGCGGAAAACCGACGTCTCGAAGACCGGTCCACCGTGCGAACGGGCTCGAACGGCTCAGATCGGGCGGCTTCGGCAGGGCGAGGAATATCTGCCCTCAACGCGCGCCGCTCCGGCTCACGGGTTCTCGTCTTCCGCTTCTTGCACCAGCCATTGGACGATATCGCTGGACGCCAGGACGCCCGTAATGGCGCCGCGCTGGTCGACGACGAACACGCGGTGCAGGTGCTCCTGCGCCATCAGGCCGGCAGCGTGCGAAAGCGAAGCATCCTCCGTCACGACCACCGGGCTTGCGGTCATGATCTGGCGTGCCACGCAGAGTGGGCTGGTCCGCTGTTCCGCGCTGGACTCCAGCGCGGCCGCATCGAGCAAGGCGCTCGTGGCGCTGCCCGTCTGGTCGTAGATCTCGCGCAACAAGTCGGTCTTCGACACGACACCGATGAGCGTGCCACTCGCGTCGACCACCGGTGCCCCGCCGATCCCGGCAGTCACGAAAAGTCGCATCATTTCGAGAAGCCCCATCTCGGGATCGACCGTCACGACCGGGCGAGCCATCACATCGGTCACGGGCACGCCGCTCGCAATACGGGGAAATCGGGGCGAGCGCTCAGGTGTCATGGTACGGCACGTCGAGTCTCGCGCACCGGATAGCCGTGTCAAGGTGTCGTTGCCGGTCAGCAGCTTAGGGCCCTGGGATGGCAAAGCGG
>DATEPG010000491.1:0-23660 GCA_035273265.1 Polyangiaceae bacterium | reverse complement strand
CCTTGATCACGCAGTAGGGCGCCTGGCTGTCGAGCGGTGCCGTGAGGTCGACGGCCGCTGCCAGTTCCGCATCCGTGCAATCGTGCTTTTCGGTGAAGAGTGGACCGCCGCGGTGCAAGATGCCGCCGTACTCGACGACGGCCGGGAGATTCTTGCGCACCAGGCGACTGGCGTTCACGTCCGGCGAATCCAGCGCCAGCTGCTCCAGTGTAAAATCATAGTTCTTGCGCGTGGACGGCAAGCCAAAGTGACCGCCGCTGCCACCGCGCAAGCGATAGTCGTGGAACATCGAACCCGAGTGGCAATTGACCATCATGCAGCCACGCTTCACGAGCATCGGCTGAACGCGGTTGGCAAACAACAGTAGGCCGTCGTCTTTGCCCGGCACCACTTGGTGGGTCGGGCCGCCCTTCTCGGTGGCCCAGGTGACCAGCGCTTGGTAGTCGGGGTCAGCCGTGGTCTCGAAGACCGTGCCCCCTTCGTGATAGACGCCGCCGACCGCAGGGGCCAGCGCACGTCGCAGAATCTCGCTCGTGCCGGTGTCCACGGACACGTAGTCCCCGAGCGCGAAATAGTTCCATCGGACCGCCTCGGTCGTGGTGCCGCACGTCAGGTACAGCGAGTTGGCGGAAGCTCCGTGGCAATTGCCAGCGGCGCAACGCTTGCCGATCACCGGGTTGACCTTTTCGATGAAGGTCGTGAAATCATCGCTGGTCGGCGCGACGCTGGGATCGAACTCAGGATCGCTGCCTAGGCTGTTGGAGCAGGCGGTTTGCTCGAGTTCGCGCTCGGCGGGCGGCGCGTTGTTGATGGTGTGCCCGTTGGTGATCCAGGCGTCGAGCGAGGTGAAGGCAGGGCTGGTCAGGTCCAGCAGCTGTCCGCCGACGTGGGCGATATCAGTGGTGACGAGCGTGGGTTCGGTATTCTGCCAGGTGCTGATCGAGACTGGATATGGCTTGGCGACCTTGAGCAGCAGCGCCGGGAAGCCATACGGACCGTAGCGCAAGAACAAGTCCTGACGCTTGCTGAGCGCGTCGTAGCTGGTCACGCTCAGATTGCCGAGCGCATTGCCACGATCGTCGGCAGCGACGTGGCAGCCCGATTTGGTCGGACTGGCGGCGCACGATTGCATCAGCGTCACGCCAATCTTGCGGTCGTAATAGGAGCTCCGAACCGAGTCGTCGTCTCGGTTGCAAGCAGAGATGACCAGCAAGAAACAAACAGCGAGTCCCTGGACGAGAATCCCAGATCTTTCGGCCAGCCTCTGAAGCATGTCGCGCGCACGCATGAGACGCTCAACTCTACTCGACCAGCGCACACAAAGCAGCTCGGCCAAGCTCTGGTGATTGCCTCGCAAAAGCCGAATTTCCCGATGTACCGAACGGTGCGCGAGCTCTGACCTCAGAGCCGGTAAGCCGCGAAGCGCGCGGCGTCACGCACGCCTGGATCGCTGTCGTCGGCCGCCGCCAGCACTGCGTCGAGTGCTCGCGAATCGGCGATTTGGCCGAGCGCCCACACGGCAGCAGCTCTTACGCCTGGGTCCGGTTCGTCGCCCGCCGTCAACGCGATCAGCGCCACGACAGAGTCGGTGACCTTGAGCGTACCGAGGACCTGCGCCGCGCGCCTGCGCACCAACGCCGAGGGATCGCTGATCAAAGCGACCACACGGTCGACGTTGCTGAAAACGTTGATGTGCGTGGCGCCGTTCAAGGCGGCCAGCTGCACCGCGACATCCTTGTCGGAAAGCGCCGTGGACAGCTCCGAGTTGGGACCCTGGTTGTTCAAGCGGATCAGCGCGTTGGCTGCGGCCAGCCGAACCTTCGGCGAAGCGTCATCGGTCAGGGCTCGAGCTACGGGCGCAATGCCCGCTCCCTCCAAGAACTCACCCAGCGCGTTCGCGGCGTAGGTGCGTGAGAGCTCCGTCGCTTTCGGATCGCTGATGGTGTTGATGGTTTGCTCGTAGGCCTCGCCCTTGCCGAACACACCGAAGATTCGCCGGCGCAGCCACCATGCGCTGATTTCACGCGTCTTCGGGTTCGATGCGTAGAGCATCTTCGAGACGTACGGGATGCAGCCCAGGCACTCGACGCGCTCGCCGTGTTCCAGCATGGTCCAATACTTGGTCGGAGCAATGCTCCCCTCGCCAGTGGCCACGATCACACCGTTTTCCTCGTGGGTAAGCAGCGAGAGTAGATTTTTGCCGGTGGTCACCGCCTCGAGCGAACTGTCATTCAGGTTCCCGTACACACTGGAACGACCCGAATGAGTGATGTCTGCGTCTGCAGCGCTCGAGAGCGAAACCAGCGCCGCCACGGAGAGAGCGACCGAAGCACCGAGAAACCGACGAAATTTGCTAGTCATGGTTTGTTCCTGGCACCCTTCTCAGTACTTGCCGCCGACTGGATCGCCCGCGCCGAACGGTTTGAAATCGGAATTTTGACGCGCGTAGTACTGGCCGCCCATGTCGATGGTGCGGATCAGCTTCACCAGCTCGTCACGAGTCAGCCCCGCCAGCTTGGCGTGGTCGGTACGCTTGCCACCGGCGACGCCGGCATCCGTGAAGGCTTCGCCCAGCGGCCAGGCGTATTTGGTCGGGATATCGATCGAATTTACGTTCAACTTCTCGATCAGCAAGCTGTTGCGCGCATCGCTCGGGATGGCCCACTTCGGCGGCACCGTGCCGGTAACGGTGACCGTGCCCATCTCCATGGCCATGGCCGCCGGGTAGAACAAGGACACGTACGAGGACGGCCAGCTCGCGACTTGGCGATCGTAGTAGACCGTGACCGGTGTATCCGTCAGATCCATGCGCGCCACCCGGTAGTCAGTGGACGTATCGAGCACCGCGTTGCTCATGGTGATCGTGTAGAACTCTTGCGGCTTGTCGCCGTTGGTCGTCCCGTTGTGGCACGACACGCACTTGGCGTTGAGCAACGCCTGAATCTCGTTCGGGTTCGCGGCATCGTTGGCCTTGGCCCACGGATATTCCGTGCGGCTGTCGACCGGCTTCATGAAATTCTCCGGGCCGCGACCGGCCGCGATGGTCAGAGGACCCGAGCCGACGCTGGGCAGGTTCGCCTTGTTGCGGTCTTCGTGGCAGCCACCGCAGACGCGACTCTCACCCGGCATGCCTTGGATCCAGGTGGTTTGGCTGCGAATCGACAAGTCGAACTCGTCGATCGGCTGCAAATGGACCGGGACGTACGGAGGAATATCAGCCAGCCACGAACCATCCGACTCCACCTTGGCTTCACCCAAGATCGCCGCGCCTTCCGCCATGGTCAGGCCGAACATGGTGTGATTCGGCGAGCCTTCCGTGGAGAAGCCCTCGATGATGCGCACGCGATTGGCCTGCGCGAGCGCTTCATCCGTGGGCGTGCGGGTGGCGAACTGCGCGCCGGAGACGGCATCACCGTGGCGCAACGAAAGCGATGTCTCGCGAATGTTGATCGAACCGAAGGTCGTCGGCAGCGACGAGTCCGCGGTGTTTTGGCGCGAGGGGATGATGGCCGGTTCCGGGCGCGCGGCGATCGGTTTTGCGTACAGCTCCCAGACGCGCTCGTCGTTCACGATCAAGCGATTCTGAATTTTCGCGTTCTGGTCGAACCAATACACGCCGTAGTCGGGGGGGCTGAGCGATTGCTCGTTCGTCGAGTCCACGTAGCCGTTGGCCCAAGACACGAGCACGCGGCCATCCGGCAAGATGGCAGGTGAGCGGTAGCGGCCAATCGGCGACGCTTCGTCGCCGCGCGGGACGCCGGGAGTGAGGATGCTGTACGACTCTGCTTGGCTCTTCTCTTCGTCGAACTGACCGACCGCCTGCGGATCCGCGGAGCGGGCATCGAGTTTGACCAACGAGCCCGCTTGAATCGTATCTTCGCGATTGGTCACGATGCCGTAGAACACGTTGGGGGTGTTGCTCTCGGTCACCTGCACCATCGAGTTACCCGGCTTGCCATGCTGGCCGCTGAGCGCGACCATTTGCGTGCAATCCGGATTCATCGCGAACACCTTCACGTCGTTGATGTTTTCGAGGTGTTCCCAGCGTGAGAAGCCAACGCGACCGTCATGCATCGGGAAAAGCGTGACGATGTGGGAGAGATTTTGTGAACACAGCTTGCGATCGGCGTCTCCGCCGGTGGTCGTGATCGTCGCCAGCTGGGTCACGGCACGCGCGTGGTTGTACTCGTCCGCGCGGGTACCCATTTCCGTGTACGACTGGTTGGTCGTGAACACGATGCGACCGCCGGGCGAGAAGATCGCTTGCTGGTCGTCGTACGGGCCGAAGGTGAGCTGGGTGACGGCGAACTTGCCATCGACGCCGCGATCGACGCCCGCGGTGAACACGTGGTAATTGTCCTGCGCGTCCTTCTTCATCGTGAACAGGACCTTGGTGCCGTCGAAGCTCACGTCCACGCTGGACACGTCCGCGGTCGGGTAATCCTCGATGATGTTCGCTTGAGGGTGACCCGTCTTGAGGTCGAACACCTCCAGCTTGCCGCCAGGCATGTAGCGGCCGTAGTCCATGACCTGACCCATGCCGCCCGCGACGTCGATGCTGACCGTGCCGTCGGCGCTGACCGTGGTGTGTTGGCGAACCGCGTACACGATGCGCGATACGCTGCCCGCTCCGTCACCGTCCGTGCCCTTGGTCGAGCAGCCGGGGAGGCACGCTAGCCCTGCAAGCAGGGAGAGTGCGCCGGCGGTACGAAAACGGGAAAGGGGTCGGGACATTCTCGAAACTCCTGAGGTTGAACGCGGAAGCGCTCAGCAAGCGCGTCAATACAGATTAGAGCAGGAACTGGGCCAGGCATAAATACCAATCATTTCATAGATCTAATGGCGCAGCTCGTGGGCCTTTACCCCCGCGGACCGGCCACCCGCGCGGCCCCGAGCCCCCAGCGTACATGGGCGGATATTGGAGCCAGTCTTGGTTGGACTGGAAAAACTCCCGCGCATGGAACCCGGCGTCATCGTCAGCTAGAGGGACTCGAGCAATGACTCTTCAGTTCAACGAACAAGGCTTGATCCCCGCCCTGGCCCAGGACCGCTTCGACGGACAGGTCCGAATGCTGGCTTGGATGAACCGCGAGGCGCTCGAGCACACGCTGGAAACGGGCCTTGCCACGTTTTACAGCCGATCTCGCGGCAAACTGTGGGTCAAAGGCGAAAGCAGCGGGAACGTCTTGCGGGTGCATTCGGTGACCGCGGATTGCGATGCCGACAGCCTGCTCCTGCTGGTCGAGCCGGCCGGCCCATCCTGTCATACGGGTCGCCCGAGCTGCTTTTTCAAGCGCGTCGGTCCGGGCGGAAGCCTTTCCGATGAACCGTTCGAGGTCACGCCGTTCATCGGCGAGCTCGAGCGAACGATCCGCGATCGCCAGGCCAGCAGCGCCGAGAAGAGTTACACGAAGAGCCTGCTAGACGGCGGCATCGTCAAGATCAACGCCAAGATCAGCGAGGAAGCAGCTGAATTGGTGGCCGCGCTGGCCGCTGAAAGTGACGAACGCGTGCTCGGCGAGGCGTCAGACCTGCTGTTCCATGTGTTGGTAGGGCTGCGTGCGCGCGGACTCGACTTCCAACGCGTCGTGGCGGCGCTCGCCGGTCGCACGAAGCAGAGCGGTCACGAAGAAAAGCTGAGCCGAAAAAAGGCTGAGTGACAGGCAGAAAGGCTGAGCCGAAAAAGGCTTAGTGAAGTGAACCCGGGGGCTCTACTTTTGCGGCGAGCGACCGTAGTTGCATGTAGGTGCAAGCGTTCGTCGCGCCGGGCCTCCCGAGTGCGGGGGCGGCTGGCCTCGGCGGGTTTGACCCTCTGAGGAGCGCTCGTTATCGTGGCGTTTCTCGTTCCACCGCGTCCTACACGGGCGCTCCGCGCCCGCCCAACGATTGACCGCGATGCCTATCAAGATTCTGGTTTTCGAGAGTGATGCCACCTTCGCCGAGCAGCTCAAGAGCGGTTTTGCATCGCTCGGTTGTCAGACCACGGTGGTGGACGATGCCAACCTCGGTCTGCAAGCTGCCTCGCGCGAGAAGCCGGATCTGATCCTGCTCGCGATCGAGCTGCCGCGCATGAACGGCTTCTCGGTGTGCAACAAGCTGAAGCGTGACGCGGCTTTGAAGGACGTGCCGCTGATCATCATGAGCTCGGACTCCACGGAGGAGACGTTCGAGCAGCATCGCCGCCTGCGCACGCGCGCCGAAGACTATTTACACAAACCCATCGGCTTCGACGCCCTCCTGGCTCGGATCCAGCCGTTCGTAAAAATTGCCGATCGGACGCAAGAGCACGCCGTAGATCCTGGTGATCTGAGCTCTGATGGTGCGATCGTGCTCGAAGACGACATCGAGATCGAAGAAGCAGAGGTGGTCGATGAATCACCTGACGTGGAGACCTCGGTCAGGGAGAGCATGGTCGACCAAGACCTGAGCGATTTCGCAGAGCGAGCATTCGGCGCGCTAGAAACCGTGCCGCCCGGCGCGCTGCGCGCCAGTGAAGCCGCGATCGCCGAACCCGAAATCGCGGAACCCGAAATCGCGGAACCCGAAATCGCGGAGCCCGAGGTGACCGAGGCTGAAGTGACCGAGGCCGAGGTCACCGACGTGGAAATCGTCGCGCCTTCCATCGCCCCCGACCTGGCCGAGCCGCAAGTCGCACAGCCGGTGCTCAGCGAGCCGCCAGTCCATCAACCGAGCGAGCCTGCGAAAGTCGACGAGGTCGAGGTCGACGAAACAGAGGTCGAACCGCAATCCCTGTCATCGGCCGACGTCCAGCCGTTGACCATACCGCCGCCCTTGGCGACCTCGCGACCGCCGATGCCGCCAGCGCGCATTCCGTCGCTACGGCCGTCTTCCACGCCACGCGCGGCCGAACTGGGGGACACCAGTAAGTATCGCGAAGAAATCGAGCGTCAGCGAGCCCGCATCAAGGAGCTCGAAGATCTCGTGCGCAGCGCCGACGCCAAGAGCGCAGACTTGGAGGACGCGCTCAAGCGGGGCGGCGCCAAGGATAGCGAGGTTCAGCGTTTGCAACGCGAGCTCGATGAAGCCAAGGCGCGCTCGGCCTCGATCATGCCCGGCAAGGGCGCGGGCACCGCACGCGAGTTTTTGGATCTGCGCGAGCAACTGAACAAGAAGGACAAGGAGATCCTCGAGAGCCGCGATCAGCTCTCGCACAAAGACAAAGAGCTGATTGGGCTACGCGACAGCGCGATTGCGCTCGAACGCGACAAGGCCGATCTGCACGATCGCATCAATGAGCTCGAGAAGCAGGCCATCGAGCTTTCGCGAGCGACGGACGCAGCCAAGAACGACAAGGATCAAGCCAGCAAACGCGCGGACGATTTCAAACGCAAGGCCGAGAAGACCAAGACCGAACTCGACGCCAAGGCCGCCGAGCTGTTCGAGGCAAAAAATAGCCACGAAGCCACGCTCGCCGATTACGACGCGCGGGCCACGAACACCTTGGCCGATCACGAAGCCCAGCTGGTGCAGGCGAGCGCCGCCCAAGCAGCGGCAGTGGCCGCAGCGGAAGCAGCCGGCCGTGAGCTCGCTGAGCTGGCCGCAGAACGCGCGCGCCGCGAGGCACAGGGCATCCATGAACAAGCGCTGGCCGCGGCACAGTCGGCCGCCGCAGCCGCGCAACGCGATGCGATTGCCCAACGTGAAGCCGAGCTCAAGCGCGAGCTCGACAACAAGCTCGCCTCCTTGCACCGCGCCAACGAAGACGCGATGAATCGGCTACGCGCCGAGCACACGCAAGATATGGCCGACGCCGAGTTGGCGGCCAAGCAATTCCTCGCCGATCGCGAGCAAGAGCTGGGCGGACACCATGAACGCGCGTTGGCGACGCTGAAGGGAGAGCACGAGAGCACGCTCGCCGCCCTCACCTCCGAACACGGCACGACGCTAGGCTCGCTCACGTCCGAGCACGACAATGCGCTCGCGGCACTCACCGACCAACACGCGGCTGCACTCGCCGCGCTGCGTGCAGAGAAAGAGCAGCTCGAGGCTGCTCGCGACGCGAAGCTGGCAGCACTCGACGCCGAGCTCAATTCGCGCACCGAGGAGCTGGCGACGGCGCACGACGCGATCACCGCCAAAGACCGGACCATCGGCGATCTGGAAGCGACCTTGGTCACCACCGGCGAGGAGCTGAGTGCGGCTCGGACCAGCCTGGAGAGCCAGAGCGCTTCGATACAGAGCTTGGAAAGCCAGCTGTACAGCGCGAACGCCGAGTTGAACACCGCCCGAACCAAGCTCATCGACTACGAGTCCAAGCTGGCGCGAAACGAAGCCGCGTTGGCTGCCGCCAACGACGACTTGCGGACCACTCAGGCCGCGCTCGGCAGTGAGCAGGGTCGCGTCAGTCGAGCCCAGGCCAAGTGGACCGAAGACCGCAACTCGCTCGAACGCGCAAAAGACGCCCTGGCCGCCGCGCTGGCGCAGATCGAAGAAGCCGAGAGCCGCGCTTTGGACTGAGCGAGTGAGAGAAGAACTCGGAGGCGAACGCCGAGCGGATCGTTACCTCGCCTGGGGCCTGACCTGGGTCGCCTATGCCAGTTACTACCTCGGCCGAAAGGGGTTCAGCGTCGTCAAATCGACGCTGCGCCACTCGCTGGGGATCAGTGAGCGCGCCCTCGGGCTGATCGATACGTTTTACCTGGCTGCCTATGCGCTGGGTTTGTTCTGGAGTGGCTACGTAGGCGACCGCGTCGGCGCGCGGCGATTGATCGTTTGGGGTCTGGCCGCCTCCGCGCTGTGCTGCGCGGCGTTCGGTGCGCTGAACGCCGCGCTCTGGTTCGGAGTGCTGTTCTTCATCAACGGCTTGGCGCAGTCGACGGGCTGGCCCGGGACGACGCGGGCCATGGCCGAGTGGACGACGCCGAAAAGCCGCGGCACGGTGATGGCCTTTTGGTGCACCTGCTACCAAGTGGGCAGTATCGTCGCCAGCGATTTTGCAGCCTATTTGCTGCGGACGAATGGCTGGCGTGCCGCTTTCTTCGGGCCGGCAATCTGCATGCTGGGCGTCGCGCTGCTGATCTTTTCGTTCTTGAAGCGCGGTCCTCGAACCATCGTTTCTGCCACGCCCGCGCAGGCCGAGCTCGCGTTGCAGGACCGGCAAGCCGCTCAACGCGCCGCCTTTCGAAGCCCCGTGCTGTGGGCGTTCGGCGCGAGCTACTTCTTCATCAAGTACGTGCGCTACGCCCTGCTCTTTTGGTTGCCTTATTACCTACATGGCACACTGGGCTACGCGGTGGACCAGGCAGCGTACGTCTCCAATGCCTTCGAAGCTGGCGGTATCGTGGGGGTAATCGTGATTGGTACGCTCTCAGACCGTGTGCGTCGCTGGTCACGCGCAGCTCTGTCGATGCTGAGCTTGCTTGGCCTGGCGCTCGCGCTCTTGCTCTGCGCCGCCTTGCCCAAGCACGACGTCTGGCTCACCGTCGGCGCGCTGGCCCTGGTCGGAGCGCTACTTTTTGGCCCCGACTCGTTGCTCTCGGGCGCCGCCGCTCAAGACGTCGGCGGCGCGGCGGCGGCCGCCACCGCAACCGGGCTGGTCAATGGTGTCGGCTCATTGGGTGGCATGTTGGAGGGTCTCACGTTGCCGGCGATCAGCGCCCATTTTGGCTGGCAGGCCATGTTCCCGCTGCTCGCTGGCCTGGCGGTATGCGCCGCGCTGGCATTGATCCCAGCGGCGCGCCGGCCGGACACGCGTGTTTCGCTGGCGGGCTAACACATCCGAGTAACCTGCGTCGATCGCACTCTCTCGCACTTGTTGCTTAAGCTGTGACGCAGCCGGGCGTATTGCTGTGCGATGCCGCCCCACGACTCCTCGAACCGCGACAGCGACGCCTGGTCCCGCCTTCAGCACTTCGTCGAAAAAGCGAACCGCACTGACACTGGCCGTGCAGGGCCAGGGCCTGTCAGCTGTAAACGTCCGCTGAATGCGCCCCAGCCATCCGCATACGACGACGAGGACGACGGCCCGATTACGACCCGTTGGGCAGCAGGCTGACCGGCATTTCTCGCGGTTCGTGACGCCCCATCACGAGTGAAGTGCCACCTGCCCGGGTTCTCCGGGTAGAACGCGCGTGAAAGAGTGGTTGTCACCATGACCGGTGCCAAACCAAACGAGAGCCTGGAGCAGTGCGGGACGGATGCGGGGAAAAGCGAGGAAATCGTGTCATTTCACCGTCGGAGCGAACTCCCGGGGGTGGAGGTCCGGTCGCTGAAAAACTCCGCCCGCGCGTTCCGTTGCTACAGCACGGACTTCGAATTTTTCGCGCCGAGCACTTGGCACGGCGAGATCTGGCACCGCCGGCAACACGCCAGGATGGATCCGGGCGCGCTTCTGTGCTCGCACCCAGGCGAAGTCTTTCTGGCCCGCCGGGTCATCACGCCGGGCGCCGGGAGCTTCTTGACCATCGACGCCCGCGTACTTCACGAATACCTCGTCGACCACCAGCAGTCTGCGGCCAAGCTGCAACTTAGCGCGGTCACGCGGATGTCGCGGCTACTCACGGAGAAGCTGCTCAACGTCTTCCAAGTCGTACGGCCTGGTCCAAGCGCCTTGGAAATCCAAACCGCGATGGTCGAGTTCGTCAACGTCATGGTCGTGGAGCTGCTCGAGCAATCGAGCGGCGGCCCCGCATGCATCGAATCAGGTCTGCGCGTTGCTGAGCGAGTTCGTGAGTGCTTGCAATATGACTCTTCAGCGACGGTCGACCTGTCGACTCTCGCCAAGCAGGCCGGAGTCAGCCGATATCAAGCTCTGCGCATGTTCAAGCGCCGCTACGGGCTACCGCCGCACACCTATCAGCTCAACGTCCGCCTCGCTCTTGCACAGAAAGCGCTGCGCGAGGGACATCAACCGGTGCAAGTCGCGGCACAGTACGGCTTCGTCGATCAGAGCCATTTTACACGTCACTTCAAGCGCCTATTGGGGGTGACCCCCGCGCAATACGCTCGGGTTGGCGCACGCTCACGCGCGCTCCGGGTAAAACCTTTTCCAGAATCGCTGCTGAGTGACATCACGAGCGAGCGCGCTTCGAGTCGGGCTACGGGCTACGGAAATTTTGCTCGAAGCCCGGAACACCGATCAGCTGTTGGTCCCAGCTCGGCGGATCTTTGAGATGCTCGGCCAAGAAATCGACGGTCGCCCGGACCTTGGTCGAGAGCTGCCTGGCTGACGGATAGACCGCGAAAATAGCAGCATTTTCGAATTGCCAGTCGCTGAGCACGCGCACAAGCTCCCCAGAGCGCAAGGCATCAGCGACGATCACCGTCGCACCGACCGTGATACCGAGACCTCGTTTCGCAGAAGAGGCCACGACCCCGGCGTTGTTCGACGCGACGCGACCAGAAACACTCACCGTGACGGGCCCATCGGGACCGAGCAACTTCCACTCTCGAGGTCGAGCGAAGCTGGTAAATAGCACGCAATCATGCTCCACGAGCTCCAACGGATGCGAGGGCACGCCACGCCGTTCGAGGTAGGCCGCGGACGCGATCAGTACGCGTTGATTCGTGCACAGCCTGCGCGCAATCAGGCGCGAGTCGGGAAGCGAGCCGAGACGGATCGCTAGATCCATGCCTTCGTCGATCAGGTCGACGAAGCGATCCGTCAAACTGAACTCGATGCTGAGCTCGGGATAGGCCTCGAGCAGGGCATCGAGCAAAGGCGCGATGAACTGCTGACCAAAAACGACCGGAGCGCTCAAGCGCAGGTTTCCGCGCGGGCGAAATGACGTTTCCTGCACCTCTGCCTCGGCGTCCGCGAGATCCAGCAAGATCTGCACCGTACGCGCGTGAAACGCAGCGCCCGCCTCGGTCAGAGAAAGCTTACGGGTGGTGCGCTGCACGAGCCGCGCGCCCAGCCGCTCCTCGAGACGCGAAACGATGCGACTGACGCCAGATGGACTCAGCGCTAACTCTTCGGCTGCCTTGGCGTAGCTCGAGTGCTTCACTACGCAGTGAAAGACAGTAAGTTCGAGGGTTTCGGTGACCATGCGTGCTTACGCGAGGCAGTCTAAACTAACCTCAGGGGCCAGTCCCCCCACAGTACGAATGCCAATGAATTAGAATACTTACAGCGGTCGGAGCCGGGCAGCCGAGGGTCCTCGAGTCAAATCACCACAGCACTCCATGCCCGCGAATGCTTGTACGCCGTTGCAGGTTGTACGCCGTTGCAGGTTGTATGCCGTTGCAGCTTGCACGCCGTTGCAGCTTGTACGCCGTTGCACCCGCTCGCAACTGCTCTTGGCCCAACTCCAGCAACGCTCACGAACCGCGAGCTAAATCCGGCAGGAGCGCTGTCGCCACACCACGTAAGGTGACGCGACTGCTCGCCGAACCGTTGACAGCGTCCATCGTCCGGAGCTCGCCCTGCCCTTGCCGACGTCGCCCGCGGCAGCGCCGCTCGTGTCCGGCGATCGAATGCACGATCGGCAAGCCCGCCCCACTCACCTGGCCGTGATAGCATCGCTAAATGCTCGGGACCTTGCCACGACAGAGGCAACGAACGAGGCTAGCCACTTCTCTCGCGTTACTCGTCGCCGCCTGCGGCAAGTTTACTGACCAAGGCACGGTGACTGGACCGGATAGCGCCGGCAGTGGCTTCGGCCCGGTCGATTCTGGAGTCGTTGGACCGAGCGCGGATGCCGGTATCGCCCAGCCCAGCGCGGACTGCGCGAGCGTCGTTATTTCGGATCCGTTGCTCGCCAGCAAGGTGCGAATCCAGTTGAAGCTATCGACAGCGGAAGCGCTCAGCCCAGCGCGCCTACTCGAACTGACGTGGCTCACCGCTCGCCAGCTCGGTGAGCCGCCGATCGAAACCCTCGCAGGCCTGCAGTGCGCACAAAACCTCACTGTTTTGACGGTCGAACACGGCCACGTGACTGACCTTTCTCCGCTCGCCCAGCTCAAGAAGCTCGTGCAGCTCAACCTGGCAAACAATCAGATCGTGGATCTTGGTCCGCTGCGCGAGCTCGAACGGCTGGAGCGGCTGTTCGTCGACCACAATCCGATCCGCGATTTGTCGCCGCTCGCCGAGCTCGAGTCATTGACGGAGGTGGGTGCCTGGAACACGAACGTAAACTCCCTGGCGCCGCTGTCGTCCCTGCCGAGGCTCGCGATCGTGCATGTGGAAGGCACGCCGCTCAGCGACCTCTCTGACTTCGTGGCCCCGCCCGCCCTCGAGCGCCTCCACCTAGGTGAGAACGCGATCGAAGATTTGACCCCACTCGCAGGCTTCCACAGCTTGGTTTACCTCAGGATCCGAGGGAACCAGGTGCATAGCCTCGAGCCGCTCGCCTCGCTGTCCGCGCTCGAGGAGCTCGACGCCTCTAGTAACCCGCTCGGCAGCTTGCGTGGCCTGGAAAGCTCAGCGAGGCTGAGGCAGCTCGACGCAGCTCACTGCCAGCTCACGGACAATTCAGCGCTCGGATCGACATCGGCACTGCTGCGGGTGTCACTCGATGACAACCAAATCAACGACATCTCGCCCCTGCTCAATCACTCGCTGCTCCACGAGCTCACGCTCGCGGACAACCCGCTGGACGACGCGGTCGCCCTCGGGAATCTCGCCAGCCTGACCGACGTCGACCTTTCGGGCACGCGAATCAGCGAGCTTCCAAACTGGCACGCCAGGAGCAGCCGCGCCTGCCGCGCGTTGCGTGCCGAGCGAACACCGCTCAGTTCAGCCACGCGCGAACGGCAAATCCCAGAGCTGTGCAGCACGTGGAATGTCAACGTCACCGTGACTGGGCAGAGTTGCTTCGTCTGCCTGCCACCTCCGAAACGTTGATTCAGCCCACGCCGCGCCAGCGTTTGATGGGGCTATCGAGGCGCCCGATTGAGCGGTATGCTCGGCGCGGGTCGAAATGGGTCAGTCGATTGTGGTGGTGGATGCGTTTGCGGACCAGCCATTTACGGGCAACCCGGCAGCAGTCTGCCTGCTTTCTGAAGCAGCGGACGAGCGCTGGATGCAGCTGGTCGCACGCGAGATGAATTTGTCTGAAACTGCATTCCTCTACCGGGAAGGGCGCGGGTTCCGCTTGCGCTGGTTCACTCCGACGGCGGAGATCGACCTGTGCGGACACGCCACGCTGGCCAGCGCCCATGTTCTCTGGGAGACCGGCCAACTGAGCGCCGCTGACCCGGCGCACTTCGAGACGCGGAGCGGCGCGCTCAGCGCGCGGCAAGAGGGACAACTGATCGCGCTCGACTTTCCTGCCCTGTTCGCGACCGAGTGCGAACCGTTCAGCGGTTTGGTCGATGCCATCGGAGCGCCGGTCCGTTATGTTGGGAGGACCGAGTTCGACCTAATCGTGGAGCTCGAGAACGAAGCGGCGGTGCGCGGGCTTCGGCCCGACTTGGCACGCATTGCCACTTTCCCGGTGCGCGGCGTGATCGTCACCAGCCGTTCGCAAGACCCTGCATTCGATTTCGTTTCCCGCTTTTTCGCTCCAGCCTTCGGAGTACCAGAGGACCCGGTGACCGGTTCTGCTCACTGCTGTTTAGGCCCGTTCTGGGGCGAACGGCTGGGCAAGCGCGACCTCACCGGTTACCAAGCGTCCGTTCGTGGCGGGAGCGTTCAGGTCGGAGTGCGCGGAGACCGCGTGCGGCTCGGCGGCCGTGCGATCACCACGCTGCGCGGAACGTTGTCTGCTTAGCGGGCGCGACCGGCTGCCGCCCGAGGCGGACAAGCATTGGTATCTACTGCGATTTTTCGATCAGCCGCGGTTCGGCAACGATTTTTCTAAGAAACGGCCTGGGGCGGCGTTTCTCGCTTTCGGGCTCGGACGGCGTCGTCGATCTACGAACGTCACAGGCACGCGTTCTGCCGACACAGCGCGTGATCGATGTCGCGTTCATTTTGGATTCGACGGGGTTGATGTCCGAAGAAATCGCGGCGGTGAAATCCACCACCCAAAAAGGTGGCAGACGGACTGCGCAACTCGAACGTGCACCTTCGCATTGGCTTGGTCGAGTTCAAATATCGCGGCGATCCGTACATCACACGCTTGTTCCCGATGTCCACGGACCTCCAGCGCTTTTCACGGCCTCAGTTCGCACAATAAGCCGGAGGCTGCCTCACGAGTTTCGTTTCGAGACGATAGCGCTAGGGAAGGCCGAAACATTTGCAAGCCTATGCGCCGCGAATGGTCGCAGAAACCGAGCTCACTCGAGCTCGGTTTCTGGCTGGCACGTTCCCTGCTCTATGCCGGAGTCGTGCAGCAAACGACTCACTCGAAAGACACGATGACCACCGTCACCAACTTACCTGCAGCCAAGAAGAGACCTCCGTCTTCACCCCCGCCGGTCGCAGCTCTGGTCGACATCGTGGTGGCGGACCTGAAGCGCGACCCTCGCTGCAAGTGACAGCGGAAAGCCGCCAAGAGCCGAAACAGGCGTCGGATGCTTCGGCCTCGTCAGCGAGTCGGGTTTCACGCTAACAAGAGGTTCGCCACCGGTGGCGCCAACCTCGATGAACAAGCTCAACAAACGAACGATGCTGGCCGCGGGCATCGCCCTGGGAAGCGCCGCGATCACAGGCTGTGGCAGCGCGGGCGGCGCTAGTTCGGCCAAGACGCCCTCGAACCGCGCCAGCATCGGCTTCGTACGCCGGGAGGGGATGCAGCTGTTGCTCGACGACCAGCCCTACCGCTTCGTCGGGGCCAACATCTGGTATGGCGCCTATTTGGGCGCCGATGCCGCCTACGGCAACCGCGCGCGGCTGGCGCGCGAGCTGGATCGGCTGAAAGCGATCGGCGTCAGCAACTTGCGCATCCTCGCGTCCGCCGAAGAAGGCCCACTCAAGAGCTCCATCAAACCTGGCTTTCGCACGAAGAGTGGCTGGAACGAGACGCTGCTCGAGGGCCTGGACCATTGCCTCGCCGAAGTCGGCAAACGGGGGATGAAGGCGGTCCTCTATCTCAGCAACTTTTGGGAATGGTCCGGAGGGATGGGAACGTACCTTTGGTACGCAACCGGCCAATACCTGGACAATGGCGATCCCGCCCATCCGTGGCCCGAATTTCCCGATCACAACGCTGCTTTCTATCGCAACCAACCGGCGATCGCCATGTTCCACGACCACCTGCGACAGGTCGTGGGACGCACCAATCGCGTGACGGGCATTGCCTATCGAGACGACCCGACCATCATGGCTTGGCAACTCTGCAACGAACCCCGCCCGGGCACCACGGCCAGCGTCATCAGCGCGACCCTGCCGGCCTACTTCGATTGGATCAACGGCAGCGCTCAGCTGATCCGCTCACTCGATGGCAATCATCTGGTGTCGCTCGGCCACGAAGGGACGATCGCCACCGGCGATCGCGAAGATCTAGTTGCCGAGGCGCACGCGAGTATCGACTATCTGACAGCGCACATCTGGCCGCTCAATTGGGGTTGGGTGAATGGAAAAGACCTGTCGGGAACTTGGGCTGACGGCTCAGCGAAGATTGCCGCATACCTCGAAACGCACGAGCGCATTGCACGAGCGCTGAACAAGCCGTTGGTCTTCGAAGAATTTGGCTTTCCGCGTGATGGCGAGCTGTATGAGCCGAGCGTCGACACGACCTTCCGACAGCGGTACTACGGCATGATCTACGCTGCCGTCGAATCGAGCGTGGCTCGCGGTGGACCTGTCTGCGGTTCCAATTTCTGGGCCTGGAATGGTGAAGCGCGCGCCGAACATGCTGACCATCGTTTCCAAGACGGGGACCGCAACTACATGGGCGACCCACCGCATGAGCCCCAAGGCTGGTACGGCAACTTCGACAGCGACAGCGCGATGCTCGAGCTGATCCGGGCGCACGCAGAAAAACTTCGAGACGCTGGCGTCAGCTAGCAGCAGGCGCTCCGTCGGGCCCGAGCCTCGTCAGCTCCAGCTGTAGCGGCTCAGGGTTCGCGGTCGAAGGTTTGCCAGCTGCCGTCGATGCGGCGTTGGTGGGGCAGAAAGAGCGCTTTGTATCTCATGCGCTCGGACTCGGCGATGTACAGGCCAAGATATAGGTAACGGAGACCCCAGGTTTTGCAGAGCTCGATTTGCTTGAGCACCGAGAAGGTACCGATGCCGAGCTTCTCGTACGCCGGATCGTAATAGCAGTAGACGGCCGAGAGAGCTTCGTCGCTGCGGTCGACGAGGGCGATACCGATCAATTGGCCATCGAGCAGATAGCGAAGCTCGAAGGTCTCGCAGCAGCTGACGACGAGGAACTCGCGATAACCTTCGAGATCGATGCCATCGCGATCGCTGGCCAGGCCGCGTAGTTCCTTGTGCCGGTTGTACAGCTCCACGCGGCGCGCGTCGGCGATCGGGTCGGCGACTTCGACCGAGATGCGCGCATTGCCGCGAGAAAGGGCGCGGCGCTGCGAACGATTGGCCGAGAACTGCTCGACCTCGATTCGGATCGGTTCGCAGGCGCGGCAGCCCGGGCAAGACGTACGATAGAGAAAGATCCCTTGCCGACGATCGCCCGTATCCAAGCGCTGTTCGAGTTCAGCGCGCTGCAGCAGGCGCGCGGGAATGCGCAGCGGCATGCGTGCGATGCGCTCGGGCAAGTACGGGCACGGTTGCAGTCGATCGTACACGATCAGCTCCGGCGGGTCCCCGGGCAACACCCGGTCGTGCGGCAGCAGTCGAGGTTTGGTCATCGATCGAGCACGAAGGGTTCGGGAAAAATTTCGGCGAAGCCGAGGATGCGCTGCTGACGCGGGTTGGCCACGACCAAGCGCGCGCCCTGTTGGAACTCCGAGATCACTTGCCGGCACAAGCCGCAGGGCATGGCCAGCGTGTCTGCATCGGTGAACACGGCGATGCTGCTGATCCGGCGTTGTCCCGCGGCGTTCATGGCCAAGACGGCCGAGCGCTCCGCGCAGATCGTCGCGCCGTAGCTGGCGTTCTCGACGTTGCAACCAACGAAAATTTGGCCGCTCTCGGCACGCAGCGCGGCCCCCACCAAGAAGCGGGAATACGGGGCGTAAGCGCGCTCGCGAACGGCGCGAGCTGCTGCCACGAGTTCAGCCAAATCGGGTGTCGGTTCTAGGGCAAGTTCCGTCACGAGCTGGCCGTTCCGGCCGAGATCACCCAGCTCCTGAGCACGGCCGTGAACGCATCTCGCGTTCGGCCCGCAGTTGCTTCGACTTCGCTGTGGTCGAGCAACTGCTGCGACAGACCGGCGGCCAAGTTGGTGATGCAGCTGATCGCGCCGACGCGCACGCCGCGTTGTCGGAGCGCGATCACTTCCGGCACGGTGCTCATGCCGACGGCGTCGGCCCCCAGCGTGCGCAGCATGCGAATTTCGGCGGGCGTCTCGTAGCTCGGGCCGAGCATCGCGGCGTACACGCCCTCACGCAGCGTGACGTTGGCATCACTCGCGGCCTCGCGAGCCAACGCCTGCAGCTCGGGATCGTATGCCCGGCTCAGATCGGGGAAGCGCGGCCCATCGCCGAAGTTTGGCCCGCACAATGGATTGTCGCCCATCAAGTTCAGATGATCGGTGATCAGCATCAGATCTCCGGGCGCGAAGCTCGCGTGAATGCCGCCCGCCGCATTGGTCAAGAGCACGACGCTGCAACCGAGTTCGGCCAACAAGCGAACGCCAAAGACCGAGCGCACCTGCGAGTTGCCCTCGTACACGTGCGCGCGACCTTGCAAGCAGGCAACCTCGATCGAGCCCAGCGAACCCGTGCACAGGTTGCCGGCGTGACCGACCACGCTCGAACGCGGCATCTCCGGGATCGCGGCATAGGGGATGCGAAGGCCCGCGCTCAGTTGATCGGCGAAGGCGCCGAGCCCCGAGCCCAGGACCACACCGACACGCGGCCGCGACGAGACACGCTCGGCGACGAAAGCGGCGGCGAGTCGCACGCGCTGGAGTTCGCCGTCGGGCATCGCCCCATCCTAGCCCGGCTTCGGCCGGAAGGGCCTCGGGTCGTCAATTTGTCGAGGAAAGCCAGCAAAGATCGGGCAGAAAGCGGGCGCGAGCGGGCGGCTGGACGACTCGGCTGGACGATTCTGGGCCTTCAAGCTAGGTTCCGCGCCCCCGCCGGTCCGTTGTGGATGGCGTTTGGCATCTCTCCCCGGCGCAAGAAGAAATCAATGGCCACCAAGTTTGCTCAATTCCTCCAGGACAACAAGATCGACCCGCGCCGCATCGTCGTCGCTTCGCAAGAGCTCGAGCGGCTGCGCCCCGAGGATCGCAAAGTGAAGCACCAGAAGCGCGCCGCCAAGAAAGCCGGCACGAAGCCGGCCGAGGGCGAGAAGCCGGCCAAGCCGCGTTCCGGTCGTGCGGTCACCCCGCGCCTGATCGAGTCGGTTACTGTGGGTAAGCCGGTCTCCGGTCCCGCCAAGACTCGCCTGCTGCGCGCATTGAATCACGTGCTGGTAACGAAGAAGAAGACGGCCGTCGAGCTCAAAGCCGTATTCTGAGACGCCCACGCTGGCGCGCCCCTGAGCAGATGTAGGGGTCCGTCGCAGTACCGGAGTCGTCTCTCGTCGGGCGACTCCGCGTGCTGAGGTTTGAAGAAAACCGAGCTGTGGCGCATCTGACTCATTCGTGGTCGCCACTCCGCAAATCGGCCGGGTCGCCTGGTCGGAAGCCGCGCCTGACGACCGGCAAATCAACCCGGTAACGGTTAAGCTACGCGCCGTGACTGACCTTTCGGATCTAGTCGAACGCTGCAAAGCCGGCGATGGCTCGGCGTTCCGCCAGGTGTTCCGAAATCATCGCGCCGATGTCGCGCGCCTCGTGCTGCGTATGACCGGCCGCCCAGGGGAGCTCGAGGACCTGGTGCAGGAGGTATTCCTGCAGGTATACCGCAGCATCAAAGATTTCCGCGGCCAATCGCGGTTCTCGACTTGGCTCTACCGTTTGACGGTGAACGTGGTGCTGATGCATCGGCGCGCGGCGCGCAGCCGCCCCGTGTTGCACGCGGCCTCCGACGATAGCTTTGGCGCCGATGCGCGTGAGCTGCCGGACGATCAACTGTCGCGGAGCCGGCGCGTCGCAGCGTTTTACCGCTTGCTCGAGCGCTTGAGCGACAAGAAGCGCGCGGTCTTCGTGCTGCACGAGCTCGAAGGATTGTCACCGAGCGAAGTCGCCAAAGTGGTCGGCGCGCCGGTGCTCACGGTGCGTACGCGGCTATTTTACGCGCGCCGCGAGCTGCTGCAAATGTTGCGCGACGAGCCCGCGTTGGAATTCGTAGCGCGCGAGTTGCGTGAAGAACAGACACCGAGCGAGAGCGCTGAGGCGCTCACTGAAAGCGAGCCGACTTGAGCGTGGAACGACCTCCAGAGGAGCAGGCGCTCGATCGCCTGATTTTGGAGCTGCGCGAGCAGCGCGCCCCGAAACTGGATTGGGAGCGAGTGGAGGCGCGTTTGATGCGCGAGCCGCAACCGGAGCCGCGCAGCGCTTGGCGCTCGTTCTCGAGTCGGCTGCGCTTGCCGGCGGCTGGTCTGCTGGTGGCCTTCGCGATCGCGGCGCTGCTCGTCGCTCGCAGGCCGCCCGTGGCGGTGCCCGCCAAGCCTGCAGCCAAGCTGAGCACTCAGCCGCTGAACGGCGATCAGCTCGCGCTGGGGACGCGGATCACCGCGGGCAAGCAAGCGCTCACGGTCGAGCATCACGGACGTGCTCGTTGGACACTCGAACCATACGCGACCGCGTTGGTCAGTGATGCTGGCGAATTTCTGACCGTCCAATTGGAGAGCGGCGCCCTGTCGGCTGCCGTCGTACCCAATCCGAAACCAGAAACGTTCGCGGTCGAGGTCGAGGGCACGCGCGTAGCGGTGCATGGTACGGCTTTCCGCGTGGAGCGCCTGGGTGAGCGCGTCCAGGTGGAGGTCAGCGAGGGCACGGTCGCGGTCGAAGCGAGCGGGAGCCATTCGTCGCCGGCATTTCTGCTGCGCGCCGACTCGCGCGGTAACTTCGCCCTCGACGGCCGCACCGGCAGCGTCGAGGGCAACGCCTCTGCGGTATTGGCCAAGAGCGGCGCTCATTCGCGCCGCGCCGTGGCTAAAGTCGCGTCAGTGGCGCACGCCCACGCGGCGACGCCTGTGGCTCAGCCCGTAGTGCCGGACGCATCTGCCGAGCTCGCGTCGCCCGCTCCGGCGCTGCCGCTCCAGCCGTCGATTTCGGATATCGAAAGCGGCGTTAGCTCAGCGGTCGAGTTGATGAATCGCTGCTTCCACGACCAAACTCGCTCCACCGACATCCGCGTCAGCGCCGGTACCGGCCTGACGCTCAGCGTTGCGGGCGACGGTACGATCCAAAGCGTGACCTTCGCACCGCCCCTCGCTCCCGCCGTCGAAGACTGCGCGGTCAGCGGCCTGCGTGCCCTCACCTTCACGCGTTCCGTGGACGGCGTGACGTTCACGCGGCTGCTCGAATTGGAACGCTGAGCGGCTTCCTACGAGGCGGCGCGACCTACCGCTCGCGGCGGAGAACGATTGCGCGGGTGTCGCCAATCATGAAGCGAAGACTGCGTTCGTCGTCGAGCTTCAGGCTGGCGGTATCCACTGCGCCGTCGAGGCGGGTGACGGCAAGCTGAACGTCGTTTTCGTGCACGCTGGCAACCTTGTACTTACCGGTGCGCGGCTCTTCGGCGGGCACCGCCACGGTCAAGCGGGTGCCCGAGAACTCGAGGCTGAGGCCGCGCGCCCAACCGGTGGCGGCAGCCACCTCCCGCGCATCGAAATTCTCGACGCTTTCACCGAGCCAGCGTCCCTCGAGCTTGCGCTGCACGGGGTTGCCGCAGCCGGCCAGGAACAAACATCCGCTGAGAAGTAGCGAGATCTGAAAGAAATTCCGAGGTGAGGTGGGCATCACGATCGAATCGTAACGACACTCACCTACAAATGCATACATTTATGCAGACAGCCGGCCCAAGGGCCGATTTAGAGCTCGGCGTTAGCGGCAGCAGCGTGTTCCGAGGCTGTAGTCGAAGTAGGAGCGCGGATGGCTGCTGACCTTGGAATCGCAGCCTTCGCGAGTGCTGCGCGCGTAAAAGCCTCCCAGGAACGCGCCCACGGGTGCGTCCACCCACTCATCCAAATTGCCGACCATGTCGTAGATCGCGTCGCCGCCCCAGGCGCTCTTGCAGCTCCCGGTCGCACCAGTTCTGCGTAGTAGTGGTCCGTTCGGCCCCTCGACGAGATTGAGGCGCGGGTCGAGGTGGCCGGTCGACATGTCGTGATGCAGGATCTGCCCGGGGTGAGACTCGCGGTAGACGTTGCAGCGCCCTTCTTCGTAGTGGTCGCCGTACGGATATTTTCGGCCCCTTTCGCCACGGCAAGCGAGCAGCCATTCGTCGAGGGTACACAGACGCTTGCCCGCATTGCGACACGCCACTTCGGCCAAGTTGCCGCTCAGGTAGCCGCTCGGTGTCACGCTTTGCTGCGATTCAGCGCGCGGCTCGAAGTCCTCGGAGAGCTGGAAATCGGGCGGCGCTGGCACGGCGAGCCACGCGCCTTGAGTGCTGCGTGACCAGGTCTTGAACGAGGCCGCGGTTTGCGCGCGCGTCGGGTGATAATAGGGCGATAGCCGACGGCCTTGCCGCTGATCGACGAGCAGCGCTTCGTAGCGATCGATGCAAAAGCGTCCACGTACGTCGACCATGTCTGCGGGACAACGCGAACTGGTCGCCGGCATGCCGGGCAGAAGACGTTCGGGAGCCACGCCAAACTGAACCGTGTCGCCGCCATCCGGCAGGTACAGCAATTCGGGGGTGCCCGCATTGGAGCGCGGCGCGCTCGGCGTCGCCGATGCAACGGCCGATGAGCTCGGCCGTTCGCGGTCGTTGGACTCTGGCGCTCGCGAACAAGAAAGCGCGAGCGCCAGCAACAACGACGCGTGCAAGCGGAAGTGCCAGCGGAGCCGGCGGAGGCAGAGGGCGAGACGCGCCCTGCCTCGTTTCACTTGCCGCGGTAGACGATCAAGCCGTGCGACAAATCATACGGCGAAACGGCGACACGAACGCGGTCGCCAGGAAGCACGCGAATGTGGTGGCGCCGCATACGACCGGAGAGCTGGGCACGGACAATGGCTCCCCCTTGGTCGACCTTGATGTTGTACTGGCCGCCGCCGAGAGCGTCTTGAATGACACCCTCCATTTCGAGAAGATCGCCCTTACTCATGTGTTACGACTCATTCGGTCCTTTACGGCCGCGGAACCTGACACAGCCGGACCGCCAATGCAACCGCACTGACGGAAGGCTCTGAGATAGACATCGCGCTGAAAATGCCCGCGTTTACCGCCAATCCCCAGTCCTTTGTCGCTACGTTATTCGATTACAATGGCGTGCTGGCCAACGACGAAACCGTCCACCTGGCCGCTTTCCAGGACGCCCTCGTGCCGCTCGGGATCACGCTCACCGAGGCCGATTATTGGGCGAAGTATCTCGGTTTCGACGACGTAGGCGCTTTTGGAGCGATCCTGATGGATTCCGGCAGGCCGCTCCATGCCGCGCAGATTGCGGAGCTGGTAGAGGCCAAGCGGCCGCTCTATCGCGCACGGGCGGAAGCCTCATTGCCGCTATTTCCTGGTGCCAGCGAGCTCGTTCGGCGGCGCGCCGCCGCGGGGCCGGTAGGCATCGTGTCCGGCGCGCTGCGTGACGAAATCGAGCTGGGCATCGACGCGATGGGCGTTCGCGATCTGAT
>DATEPG010000490.1:0-5898 GCA_035273265.1 Polyangiaceae bacterium | reverse complement strand
GCTCGATAGACATGGTCGTGATGATCATCGTCGGCGGTTTGGGCTCGATTTCGGGGGCAATTATCGGCGGAATCTTCGTTGCGGTTTCGCTCGAGCTGATGCGAGACCTGCAGCAATACCGGCTCGTGTTGTATGCACTGCTGCTGATCGTGATCATGATCGTGCGTCCGGAGGGCCTGCTCGGCAGCCGTGAGCTACATCGCCTGCTGCGTCGGAAAAAGCCGCTCGAGCCCCCGACACCGACGGAGAAAGCGTGAGTTTGCTCGAGCTGCGCGCGGTCGATAAGATCTTCGGCGGCTTGCACGCCGTGCGCGGCGTATCATTCGAAGTCGACAAGGGCGCGATCTTCGGCTTGATCGGCCCGAACGGCGCGGGCAAAACCACGCTCTTCAATCTGATCACGGGCGTGTACACGCCCGAGCATGGCCAGATCTTGTTCCAGGGCAAGAACATCGCCGGCCTCAAGCCGGCCCTGATTGCCGAGCGCGGAGTGGCTCGGACCTTCCAAAATATCCGCATTTTTCGAGCCATGACCGTGGTCGAGAATGTGATGGTCGCCGGCCACCACTTGCACAAGGCCAGCATCGCCTCTGCCATGCTGCGCACGCGTAGTTACGACCGCGACGAGCAAGCGCTCGCCAAGCGCGCGTACGAATTGCTCGAAGTCTTGGGCTTGGCCGAGCTCGCGGGCGAAGTCGCAGGCAGCTTGCCCTATGGCTCCCAGCGCCGGCTGGAGATTGCCCGCGGGCTGATGCTCTCGCCGCAGCTGTTGTTGCTGGATGAGCCGGCGGCTGGCATGAACAGTCAAGAGGCGCGCACCTTGAACGAACAGATCCGCTTCTTGCGCGATCAGCTCGGGCTGACGGTGATCTTGGTCGAGCACAACATGGCCGTGGTCATGAACGTGTGTGAGACGATCCACGTCGTGGACCACGGCGAGACGATCGCCCAAGGCACGCCCAGCGAAATCAAGAGCCATCCCAAGGTGCTGGCCGCTTATCTAGGCGAAGAACAGCCGGAAAGTGAGGCCTCGAAATGATCGCCGAGGTCGCGCTGGAGCTCGTTTCGGTGAGCGTGAAGTATGGCGGCATCGCGGCCTGCAAGGACGTTTCGCTGAGCGTCGCGCGCGGTGAGATCGTGACTCTGATCGGGGCCAACGGCGCCGGCAAGAGTAGCGTGCTCAAATCGATCATGCAGCTCGTACCGCACGCGGGCGGCACGGTGCGCGTGCTCGGTCGCGACGTGAAGGGATTGGCCACGCACCGCGTGGTGGAGCTCGGCGCCGCGCTCGTACCGGAAGGGCGCGCCATCTTCGGCAATCTGAGCGTGCGCGAGAACCTGCTCTTGGGCGCGTTCTTGAACCGCGGCCCAGCCGCGATCGAAAAGAACCTGGCTCGCAGCATCCAGTTGTTCCCGCGCCTCGGCGAGCGCATCGAGCAGCACGCGGGCACGCTCTCGGGCGGCGAGCAACAGATGTTGGCTATCGCGCGAGCGCTGATGGCCGACCCGCAATTGATCTTGCTGGACGAACCCAGCTTGGGGCTGGCGCCCAAGCTGGTGTCGCAAATTTTCGAATCCATTACAGAAATTGCAAAGTCCGGGATTACGATTTTGCTCGTCGAGCAAAACACCCGCCTGGCCCTGCAAGTCGCCCAACGCGCCTACGTGCTCGTCACTGGCGAGGTCGTACTGTCCGGCGCGTGCGCCGACCTTCGAACGGACGCTCGGATCCGTGAAGCGTACCTCGGTGAAAATATCCAAGCTTGATTCGCCTGCCGGCGGATCGGCAAATGCTTCCTCGAGCGAGCGGGCACGTGCGCGCTCGGCGCGTGCGCGCTTCACGTTCCATGGCAACGTGCGCGAGACGCGCTACGGCTGGCTGCGCCTGACCCCTGCCTATTCGGTCCACTTGGTGCGCGAGCTGCTGGAGTCACGCAGATTGCCCGAGCTGCCGGTGCTCGACCCGTTTTGCGGCACCGGCACGACCCTGCTGACCTGCGCAGAGCTTGGCATCGCTTGCGCCACGCTGGACGTGAATCCATTCTTGGTCTGGTTGGCACGCGCAAAAACCGCGAAATACAGCGTTCAATCGTTGAAGCGGGCGGACCTGCTGGTGGCCGAAATGAGCCGCGCAGCGCTGGGACGCCGTCAAGCGCCTTGGCTGCCTGCGTTGTTTCAAATCGAAAAGTGGTGGGGCAAACCCGCGCTCCACGCGCTGGGTCGCGCGTTCGCAGTTTTACAGCACTCGGACGCGGATACTGCGGCACAGGACCTGGCCAAGCTTTCGTTCTGTCGCAGCTTGATCACCAGCGCGAACGTCAGCTTCGGACACCAATCGATGTCGTTCGCCGAGGACGCTTCGAAGACCCCGAGTGCGGCGTGTGTGTCCGCCGCCCTGCGCGAAGCGTTCACACCGATCGCCAAGGCCGCGGCCGTCGCGTTGCCGGGGAGCCCACGGCGAGTGCACCTAGGTGACGCCCGGACGGTCGCAAACCACGTCGGAAAGGCGGCCTTTGGCACGGTGGTCACTTCCCCCCCTTACGCCAACCGCATGAGCTACGTACGCGAGTTGCGGCCGTACATGTACTGGCTCGGTTACCTGGAACAACCGAGTGATGCTGGCGAGCTCGATTGGCAAGCCATCGGCGGCACCTGGGGTTCGGCCACCAGCCGTGTGGCAGCCTGGCAGAGCAAGCGCAAAAGTCCGCTCCAGGAGCTCGACACGATCACCCTGAAGATCTCCCGGCACAGTGACGTCTTGGCGCGTTACGTGGCCAAGTACTTCGTCGACATGCTCTTACACGTGAAGAGCGTATCCGGCGTGGTGGCGCGCGGGGGCCAGGTGCACTACGTGGTCGGCAATTCGAAATTCTTCGACGTTCTTTTGCCGGTACAGCAAATCTTCGCAGAAATCTTCGAACTCAGCGGCTTTCGCGCGGCGACCGTGACGACATTGCGCAAGCGTACCAGCAAGCCAGAGCTGTACGAGTACCTAGTCAGCGCGACCAAGCGCTGACCCGACCCTGGTCGCGCGAGTCCTCCGGGCGCGTTATCCTTACGCCTGTGAACCGCACCCTGATCGCGTCTGCGTTGTCATTGTCCTGGTCGCTCCTCGTCGGCTGTGCTCCAAGTGCGCCGCCGCGCTGGGCCGAGGGCGGCGCACGCTTGCAGCTTTCGCCGGCCCGTTGGCAGCGCGGCGACGACGACGCGATCGACATTCAAGCGGATGGCCGCGTACTGGAAGGCGGCAAGCTGCGCTTCGTGATCGACCGCGTGGGTCGTGTGAGCGATGACGATTACGACGCTTATGCAGTCCTTTTGCCGGACGGACACTTGGTTGGTACCGACGATCGCGCGCTTGGCTATGTCGGCGTGAGCAATGCCACGCCGCCCTTCTCCGCCCAAGCCTGGTTGAGCATTCTAGCGGACGGGCGCGTGCTGTTCTTTCAGCCGGAAGGCGATCGTCTGCCACTCGGTCAGTGGACGGGCTGCAACGGTCCGAACCGCCGCACCTGTACGCTCGTCACTCAGATTTTCACGGAGCGAAACCTGCGCCGGCCAGTGATGTACGGTCCAACCTTCGGCGTGGGCATGGGGGTCGGTGTCATCCGCTGAGGCACGGGGCACGAGCGTGGCGCTTGTGCGTTCAGCGGCGATTTAGGCTATTAACCGGGCCCCGACCAATTCTGGGAAGCCGAGGATAGTCACATGTTGGATGCACGCTATGTCGCCGATCATTTCGATGAGGTTCGCGCTCGGCTCGCCCGCCGCGGGGGGGAGTTCGCAGAGGCCATCGACGGCGTGGTGAGTCTGGTCACGTCCCGCCGCGAGCTTACGCGCAAGACCGAGCTGCTCCAGGCCGAGCGCAACACCGCCAGCGACGCGATGGGCAAGCTAGCCAAGAGCGGTGACAAGCAGGGCATGGCCGCGCGCCGCGACGAGTTGAAAGCGCTCTCCGAAACCGTCAAAGCCCTCGAGCTCGAACTCGCCGCCGCCGACGCGCAGATCGAAGAGATCTTGCTCGGCATCCCCAACGTGCCGCACGAATCCGTGCCCGACGGGCAAACCGAAGACAAGAACGTGGTCGTGCGCACTTGGGGCGACAAGCCGAGCTTCGACTTCGAGCCCCAAGCGCACTGGGAATTGGGGGAAAAACTCGGCATTTTGGACTTCGAACGCGCCGCCAAGCTGTCTGGCGCGCGCTTCTCGGTGCTCTGGGGTTTGGGCGCGCGCTTGGAACGCGCGCTGGCCACTTTCATGCTCGACCTGCACACCGGCGAGCACGGCTACACCGAAATCTATCCGCCATATCTAGTCAAGGCGGAGGCGCTGCGAGGCACCAGCCAACTGCCCAAGTTCGAAGACGACTTGTTCAAGACCAAGCGCAGCGACCCGAACGATCCGAGCGCGCTCTACCTGATCCCCACGGCGGAGGTGCCCGTAACCAACCTGCACGCAGACGAGATCTTGGAAGCGTCGCAGCTGCCACTGGGCTACACGGCGTACACGCCGTGCTTCCGCAGCGAAGCCGGCTCCTACGGTCGTGACGTGCGCGGCCTGATCCGCCAACACCAATTCGACAAAGTCGAAATTGTCCGCTTCTCCACGCCCGAACAATCGCTGGCAGAGCTCGAGAAGCTCACGCTCCACGCCGAAGAAGTGCTCAAACGCCTGAATTTGCACTACCGCGTGGTCGAGCACTGCGCCGGCGATCTCGGTTTCGCGGCCACCAAAGGCTACGATCTCGAAGTCTGGCTGCCCTCGCAAAACACCTATCGCGAGATCTCGAGCTGCTCGGTTTTCGGCGATTTCCAAGCCCGCCGCGCCAAGATCCGTTACCGCCCAGAAGCCAAAGCCAAACCACGGCTGGTCCACACCCTGAACGGCTCCGGTCTCGCCATCGGTCGCACCTGGGTCGCCATCCTCGAGCAGTGCCAGCAAGCCGACGGCAGCGTGCTTTTGCCAGAGGTACTCCGGCCGTTCATGCGCACCGATCGCTTGAGCCCGCCCAAGAGCTGAGGCTACTCGCAGCCGAGGGCTGAAGGGTGTTGATGGTCACGAACAACGACCGAAAAACACTCAGCCTTCGGCGTCGCAACCGGCCTCGGGAAAGCAGGAGTGAATACGCCGCCAGCAGCGCGCGCGAAGCTAGGCTGCTCGCTTGGCTGATTGCGACCCGTGTAGCGCGCGGCCTGTCCGCAAAAAACCGGACAACGGCCGCTGCTACGACAGCGACGAAATGCACGCTCAACTCACCTCCCGCTCTGTCCGACTGGAGCGAGTGGCATGGGAAGGGTAAACTATGGCGATGTTGGGTTCCGAGCGGCTCGCGGTGCACTTTCCGGACAGCGCGGAAGTGCCTGAGAGTACGCGGCACTTCGAGCTGCGCTCGCTGATCTACGACTTTCTGACGCTCGCTTTCAGCGACGTCGCTACCATCGGCTGCGACCAGTTCCTGTATTGGGATCCCAGTAATCCGCGGGCCTGCCTATCGCCTGACGCTTTCCTCCGCTTCGGCCCCAAAGACGAGCATTTTCGCTCCTGGAAGGTGTGGGAACGCGGGACCCCGCACGTGGCCGTGGAGATCATCAGCGATTCGGATGCGAGCGAACCGAGCTGGGACGAGAAGCTCGAAAGGTATCGCCGTGTCGGCGTGAGCGAACTGGTCTGGTTCGATCCCGAAGCTCCCGGACATCCGCTGCGGATCTGGGACTTGGTGGGTGGTGATTTGCGCGAACGTCGCTTGTTGGCGCCGTTGGCCCAAAGCCCCCTCCTGAACGGGTACTGGCTACCCATTCCAGAACCGAGTGGCGGCCTGACGCTGCGTCTGAGCCGAGACGAGCAAGGGCTCGAGCTCTTTCCGACGCTCGCGGAGCACCATGCCCTCCTGTTCCGCGC
>DATEPG010000489.1:0-31325 GCA_035273265.1 Polyangiaceae bacterium | reverse complement strand
TTGTCGCCGGCCTGCCTATCGCGCTGAACGCGTTCGGTACGGTGAAGACATGGATCGATTTCGCGCAAGCGTTGCTCGTCGCGGGGGTCATTCCGCTCGCGCTCGCCGCGCCCGGCGCGAACACCTTGAGCAATCCGCCTGGATCCCCACCACCGACGGACAGGGGAAAGGACGACGGTGGCCCGAAGCCGCCCAACGTTCCGCCACTCGCGGCGGCCGGACTACTAGGTCTCTGCTTGGCGCTGACCGGTTGCGGTCTATTCGCAACCTCGGAGCCCCAGTTCGGTCATGCCGCCGTGTTCATCGCAGACGCTGGAAATGCGGTGAGCGCTGCCGAAGCCTTGCTCCCGTCACTCCACCTGGGCGGGAATGAGCTGGCGATTGCCAAGGATCTGATTGCTCGCGCGCGGGCAGCGCTTTCCGCCGCAGCAAGTGCGAACAATGGGGCGAAGGCTCTGAGTGCGGAGGAGCTGGATGCTTCGCTCGCGGCGTTTCGTTCGGCGTGGGCCGACATCCGCCAGGTGTTCGCCGCTTCGCGTTTCGCAGCAACGAAGGGTGAACCGGCACTGCCCACACCGGTTTGCATGCGCACGACGAAATGAACGGCGCATCGAAGGTTTAGGGAGATTCGAAAATGAAAAACACGCTCGTGGTAGTGAGTTCCAACCGCGAACTCGAAAAGCAGACAAGAAACACGTTGCAGGAGCTCGTTGGCAAGGGCGCGATCTTGCTGATGGAGACGGGCTCAGCAGACGTTGCGTTCGCGCGCTGTCGAGCCCTTTCATGGGCCTGCGAAAAGCTGCGCGAGTATCCGGAACGCGACATCGTTTTGATGCTCGACGACGACATGGAAGTGCCCGCGGAAACGGCGCAAGGACTCGCTGACGAAGCGCGCGAACTCGGGCGCGCGTGCTCGGCGGTGTATGCCACGCTCACCGCGAAGGTCGCCGCGGCGCGTTGGGCGGGGCATCCGAGTTTGTGGCTGGTTGGCTTAGGCTGCCTTGCGATCCCCCGCGCGCTGCTTCTTGCGCTCGAGCAGCGCTCGGAATGCTTCGAGCTGAACGGCAAAGTCTACCGCGCCTTTACGTGGTGCGGTCCGAACAACGGGAGCTGGATCGCCGAGGATTTTCGGCTCTCCATCAACTTGGGTGGCGTTCACCTGTGCCCGTTCCCGGTGGGCCACATCAAGAAGGGCGCGCTCTGGCCGGACGAGGAGACGCTCGACCGGCTTGAGGAGGGACCCTTTCCCGACCCGATCACACAGGACGAACCATCGGGGGCGCCGTTGCCCTCGTTGCATCAAGCGCAACCAAATGGAGGACACTGAAATGACTGATTCACCGATTCGACTCTCACCTTCCGGACCCATCATCGGAAAAGTACCCAAACCCGGCCCCGGCGCTCGTATTCGGCTCACTGAGGCGACGAGCACCATGGGCGGCTCACAGGCCTTTCCTAGCTCTCCAGACGTCATCTGCCCGAACGGCTTCGGCGCTCCCCCCGCGCTGGTGCTGACGCTCGATGCTCCAAAGGAAGCTCTTCGCTATCGAGCCAATCTCGCGCTCGACGTGAGGAACACCGCGACGAGTCCGGGCGGTGAGGTCGTGCTGTATCTCGACGTATCGATCGACGGCGGCACGACGTACACGAACCGTGCGAAGAACGCACACTCGATAAACGCGACTCACACCGACTTCCCAGAAGCGCGTCAGATGCAGGTGTGGCTGCCGTTGACGCTGGGCAGCGCGCTCGGAGTCAGTGACGCAGCACCTCCTGCAAGCATCAAGTTGCGAGCTCGAGCCAATCAGGTCGTTGGATCGAGCGCGGTCGAGGTGAACTCGGCTTCCATCTCGGGTGGTGTCACACCAGTCGCCGATCTGAACGGGACGATTCACATGGAACTGGAGGAATGCCTCTAGCCGCGGCGAACCGAACCTAAAGAGCACCGCCCGTGAAGACATCAAGCCTCAACGCACTGTTCGTTACATCTGCGGCAGTCGCCGCAGTGGCGGTGCTCACGTCCGTCAAGTCATCGACGAGGACGACCGCCGGCCCCACACTCCTCGTCGCGCGATTGCCTGCACGCGATGCGGTAGTGCGCGCCGCTTTGAGCCAGTTGGGAAACGGCGATCCGAAGCGCTACTGGGACGACGTTCTGCCTGGCGTGAACGTCGGCGACGCCGACTGGTGCGGGGCCGGAGCGCTATGGTGCCTGCATCAGGCGGGGCTGGCCCTCGCGAAGCGTTGGAAGATCGAGAGCGGCTTCTTGCTCACGCCTCCGGCATTGCCGACGACCAGGCAGCCGGAGATCGGTGACATCGCTTACTTCACCCGCAATCAGCACCACGCCGTTGTAGTGGGCGTTGCCCCCGGCAGCGTGTTGCTCGTCAACTTCAATGGTGCCGGTGGGCTGGTGTCCGTATCGGGCATCGATCCGGCTCAGGCCACGGCCTTTTTCTCGATTGCGCCGCTGATCTCAAGCGCGAACGCATGACCACCGACTCATGCCCTAGGAGACGCACAGCTGCGCTGAGCACGCGGCTACCCCGCAGATGGAGATTCGAACAGGAGAACTATGATGACCAATCCCCCGATCCCTCCCGGCTACAACCTGATGAAACAACTCGCGGTAACACCGTCGATGGCCGCCTGGGCCATGAAGATCCTTCGCGATCCGAAAAAGTTCCCGATCTTTGCAACCACCCTGCAGGCATTCAACGGAGTGACGGTGCTTGCACGCGTGGAGTGGCACAGTCCAGACTTTCAGAACCACGCCGTGCATCGGGGCGTGACTCTGTACGCATCCGCGCAACCGGGCCCGAACGTCGCGCTTGCCGATGGCGTCGATCTCTCCGGCTACCAGCCCGTCGTCGATTTTGGCAAGACCGCGGCTTCGGGCGTCGCATTTGCGTTCATCAAAGCGACCGAGGGAACGACCTTGGTCGACCGCGTCTTTGCCCGACACTGGGCGCAAGCAAGGCAAGCGAAGCTGTTACGCGGTGCGTACCACTTCTTTCGCCCGAAGCAGGACGCGGTGGCTCAGGCCAAGTTCTTCCTCGCGCAGCTGAGTGATCCGGGCGAGCTGCCTCCCGTTTTGGACGTGGAGGTAATTAATGGGGTTGCTCCCGCCCAAATCGTGGACGGAGTCGATGCCTGGATCGACGTTGTGGCGGGCGCATTGGGCCGCCCAATCATTTACACTTCGCCGAGCTTCTGGAATGCGCTGCCGACGACCGCCGACCTAGCCGGGAAAGCAGACCTTTGGGTTGCTCACTGGGGCGCGCGTACGCCAGCGGGCGTCAACGGCTGGCAACGGTGGACGTTCTGGCAATTCACCAACAAGGCCTCTGTTGCTGGCATTGCGGGCGACGTCGACATGGATCAGTTCAACGGTTCCCTGGCAGCACTTCGTACCTACAGTGCCGAGTTTGTGTCGGCACGTCCGCGCTGCTCGCCATGATCGAGAAACCGCATTGGAAAAGTGATCCGCGTGCTCGCTCATCTGGTCGGCGAGTTGCGGCCATCTATCGGCGTCGAGCAATGTCACCGCGTCTCACGCAAAATTGCATCCGCTTGGCCGGACGCTTGTTGGAAGCATTTGGTCGAAGAGCATAGGGCACTTGTGAGTCGCGTCTCGGGCGAGGCTTCGGTTGCTGATCTGCGTCCACTCAGCTTCGTGCTGTGCGCCGCGCTGCGCGTCGCACGCCTGTTCATGCGGCGACCGCGCGCTGAGCGCGGATACGAGCCAGGCTTGAATGCTCGCAGCCGGGCGGGCATGATCTGGACCTTTGCGGGGGGCGGAACGCGGCAATATACCGCGATCTTGCCGGGGTCTGAGTGAGACTTGACGCGTGAGGCGTGACTTTTGGCCAAACGCGAGTGCGCGCCGGGCCCGGTAAAGACTAGTTCGCGCGCGGGCCGCATCCTCAGGGAACGGAGATTTGTCTGAGCGGCTTCGCGTCGTTCCACTCGCGCTGGTGCCAATGCCTCGTCTCTTCCGGGAGCTGCCTTCCGTACAGGCCGTTCGAAGGCTTCATCTCTCGCAATTTGACACCCCGGCGCCACAAGTAGCCTACGCCGATGCTCCCCTTCGTTCCGAGACTCTTGCAGGCGTAGGAAACGTCCGTCACCTTGAATCCATCCACCTCCGGGGGAAGCTCTTCCTGGAGGCGGCCCGCTAACTGACGAGATCTTTCGCGCAGGTTTTGGTCAGCGGCACAGCCGTCGAGCACGAACTCCAGCCGGAGCGTATAGGTCCCACAGTATGCCGTTGCTTCTATGGGTGAGTAGTAGTCGGGCTTCAGGTCTTGCCGATCACGAAGCGCAGTCTTCAAGTGTTCAGACAGCTCTTTTAGGCGCGTATAGTGAACATATTGGTCCGCGGCTTTGAGCAAACCGACGTGGGTGAGGAGTTTCTCGGCTGCTGCCGCATATCGAGTCCCGTCGCGCATGCCGATGTCCCCGAGATGATTCCAGCGATCGATGCACAAGTACCTGTGCACAGCATCGATCTTCTCAATTGGCCAATCCCGAATGCTTTCGGGAGGCGGCGGTAGCCGCCGGAACAAGCCGTTGAGAGGAGACGTGGACGCGCTAGTCTGGGAGGCAATGGGTGCTGTACTCCCACCGGGAGGTGCGACGCTCGGTGGCTGTCGCGAACCAGGGGGGGTGGACGCTGTGACCGCGGGGGTCGGCGTCGCGGCAAGTGGCGCCACGACCGACGGCGGCGTCGTTGACAATACGACTGTGCCTTGAGCGGATGCCTTTGGGTGTGGCGGAGCCAGCTCCGTCCCGTCCGCTTTGCTGCAGCCCACGCTTAGGAGGAACGCACACACGGTCGATCGAAGCCCTCGGCACATCCAATGCACGGTACAGCCCGAGCAATCCGTTGTCATTCTACCGATCGGTCTGAGCGAGCATCAGCTCACCTTTTTGGGGGAGGGCCTTGGGATTCCATGGCTGTTGAACCCACATGAACAATTTGCAGAACTCAAGAGGCTGCTACCTCCGGGCCAGCGTCCAGCCTAACCTCGCGCGATGCTCCGGAGGCAATATCCACAACGATCGTCAGCAAGGTACGGGGCGGCGGCCCCGCAATCTCCGGGCGCTCGCAATGCAGCGTCTTGAAGACGCGGACGGCGCTACCCGCGGTAAGGGTGACCTCTTCTGGATCACCAACTGTACGGTACGGGGTCGGGGCGTTTGCGCCAAACTCCTTGAGGCTATCCAGTGCTCCGGAGACGGCGACTCCGAAATCCGACAAGCGGCTGTAAATCACGAGGCACAAGAACAATTCTTGGCCCGTGTTTGAGGTGCCGAAGATCTGCCGCATGCCATCCTCCATCCAGGCAGATCCCCTCCAGAGCTTCGCCTCCCCCCGAATAATGCGCCTCCCATGGGCGAGGCCTTGGTCTCCCATTTCAGAAAGGGCGAAGTCAGCCAATCCTTCCTTCTTGGGTCCCCATCCGCCTGGCGCAAAAACGTGTGCGTACAGGCGCACGCGCTCAAGTGTGATGAGCATCGCGCAGAACATTCGCGTGAGCTGATCCTCATTGAGGTCTTGCGCCAACGCAGGTTGCTCGGCGATCCGTTGCGCCGATCCGGCGAGGGCATTCAGCAAGAGGCGCTCGGGTGTCTCCGCGAAAGCTATGCACCTTTCCTCGAATGTTGGGAAGCGACGATCCAACCCGCCCGAAGAATACCAGGCTCCGCCGATATCGGCGTCAGATAGCGGCGCCAAGCGCGCGCGCAGAACGCCTGCCGTCGACGGATCGGTGCGCGCCAGCACCTTCAGATCTTCATCGAGCCCAGATACCGTTGGCGCCGTTGCCGTCGCGAGCGCAACGCGCAGCGTCATCACTGACGCGGATCGGAGAAGATCATCAGGCAATCGTTCCAATGCCGCTGCCGCGTCACGGAACCGTCGAAGGTTGTAGTAGGCACGCGCTTCGTTGGCGTTGACCTCGACGGGGACGCTATCCTGGAGCACGGTCCTGGCGTGTTCACAGGCGACAAGGCATGCCTGCCATTCGCCTCGCTCCGCATGCGCCGCCGCCTTATTAGCAAGAGCCATTTCTTCACCGGGATTGCGTTGAAGAATCCGGGTGAGGCGCTGCAGAGCTTGGTCCGCTTTTCCCTGTTCCAACTCGGCGACCGCTTGCAGGTTTTCCACAAGTTCTCTCCCCCCGAAGTCCGAGAAGAGACCACCTGCGTTTTCCAGCTCGCTCCACTTCTTCTGTGCTGTCCACGCGCCCAGAAGAATGCGAACAGCCGCATCCCGGATCTGCGTCACGTGATGTGGCGACTCGCCGACCAAAGTGGCCAAAACGTACGAGGCGTACTGTTCCGCAATGTCCGGAAGACCCGCGTTGTAGAACGCTCCGCCGACAGCGTTTCCGTGGCCTCGGGAGATCGCCTGGGCGGCGAGCTCGGCTTGAGCCGCGCGGCGAGCTCGGCCTTTTAGGCCAGTACCGAGCGAACTGGCGCTGCCCATACCCCAGATTAGCTCTGCCAAGTGAAGCGTGGAGGCTCCAGCGTCAACAATCCGCTCGACAAATTCAGCCGCTTTGCCTTCACGCATTCGCAGAAGCTCACGGCCGAAGCGGACCATCAAGGGGGAACTACCTTCCTCGACTCTTCGCTGATTCCACGACCATGCGTCTAGCTCGAGCTTCGTGTGTGTGCGCTCGAACAATTGCACGAACACCTCGACACCAGCCGCATCGCCAGCTTCTGCATACGCAGCGGCGCTGAGGAGATTGCTGGCGTGAGCATGGACAATCACGGGCACATCGATGCGTGGCGTAGACGTGTCGCTGTTGATGCTGTCGGGCAAAGGTTCCTTGGCGCGCTCAACCAGTTCCAAAAGGTCAAAAGGCATCCGCCAGATCGCCAACTTGTCTGGCGCGTGCGCACTCAACACTCGTTCCAGCACGCTCAGCAGATCGCCGTGTGCCGCTAACTGAGGCGCTGCCCTCCGCCGTCCATCCGCGAGCGAAACACGCGCGGTATAGGCGTCAACAATCGCAACTGCAACGTCATGGGCTGCGCCCCCATGAGATTTTTCTAGAATGCCAAGCAATCGCAGCGCAACTACGAGATCCGAATCATTCGGGTCCGCGCGCAAACGATTTACAATCGCTTTCGCAGCTCGCCCGGCATGGTCTGGGTCACCGAGCCGCTCTGTCCAAGGTTCGAGGCGTTTGGCCAATGGCGGCACTGGCGAGCGCCCGTACGGGTTCTGCCGCACCACGCTATCTCGAACTTCATCATGAGCCGCAAGCGCCAAAGCCGCACCGTAGTCGGGGCCCTGCTGGTGAAATAGGGCGAGACGTCGAGCGAGCGTAGTCAGCTCGAGCCATTCATCATCCATCCTCATTGACCCATGGCCCTGGACCACGCGAGCGTCAGGCCAGTCGGTGATCGCGACGATGGCATGGGACGCAAATGCGGGATGCGAAAGGAGCGACGCAATGAGTACCGGACGCCAGGTACGCAGTGCTTCTATCGCTGCAAAGTAGGCTCGACCCGGCGGCAGCGCCCCGAGCAGATTTCCGATCTGCGTGCTATTCCCAGCGAGAACGACTGCCGCCGCCATCTGACCGAAGGCAAACTTCGGAGCAAGTCCGTCGCGTGAATGTTCCAAAATGAAACGTGCCCAAAAGCACTCGTCGGTCCGAGTGGCGAACTTCCTTGGCTTGGCTGCGGTCGCCTTTCCTCGATTGGAGTGAAAGGCGGTGAACTCTAAATCCTGTTCCCATCCCAGCTCCGCGGCGACCGAGGTCAGCGTCTGAGACAGCGCGTCGGCAAGCGTTCGTCGTTGAATGGCATCGAGCCGCTCGATCCATTCTCGGTCGACGCCGAATGCGGTCGCCTTGCGCCAAAAGCGCGTCAGCTGCGTGCCCGCGGTCGCACCCGAGGCCTGGGCAGCAAGGAGGTTGGCCGTGTGCGCGACAATGGGGCGAGGCTCTCCGACCGACAGCTCTGCGGGAAGTTGCTCAACCACAGCAAAGGCCGCTTGGCAGACACGAACGAAACGTTCTTCCTCTATGTCGTCGTCGTCGTCATACGGTACCGACAGATGCCAAGAGTGGCCGCTGGAAACTGTCGCGCCGCTATAGCCGATGGAGCTCCTTACCTCGGCTCGCGCTCCGCGAATCATCACCATCCCTTTCTCTTCAAGACCTTCGAGCGACCATTGGTCTTCGGGATCGGACATCAGGTTGTGTCGTCGCACCGCATCGAGAACACCGCTCGTTGTGCTTACAGGATCGACCACGTATGCCCGGGCAACGACGTCAGCCCACACTTTGAAATCGGCCTCGCTCGCCAGCGGCGAGTCATAATCATGATTCTTTTGCCAAGGCGCAGGCGATTTCCAGAGCGATAGCGACGCCTCGAGCCGCTCGATGACTTGATAGGGCAGGTTCTTGCTTGCCAGGTCCTCATGATGTGTTCGAAGGCGCATCCGCAATCCTATCTGATGAGCAACGGTTAACCATACCGGATCGCACGCTGCGTCCGAACAGAACACACGAGGGCGAGCCGACCTTACCCGCCGCGGTCCGGTCACTGAATGCGTTTCAGCGAGTCGAACCCGAACCGAATAGGCGTCGCGTCTGGAGGCTTTCCGCGGGGTCACGCCATCCTTTTCCAGGTGAGATCGATCGGGAGCGCTCCATACCACCCCATCAGCGTCACCAAATGGGATGGAGATCGCGTATTGCGCGATCGCCGGGCAAAACGCGGAGCCCGCGGCCGCCGGATGAAGTGCCGTTCAGTGCGGGAGATTTGTCTCCGTCCTGGCAACCGCGTCCTGATGAGCGAGGTGCGAGCGGCTCGACGAAAATCCCTCCGCCGCGCTCTCTTGGCTTTCGCTCGCTGACCTGCCCATTGCTCGGGCGTTGTACGTCGCCAGGGCCTCGCGCGTCAGGACGCCGTTGCCCGGGCGGATCGTCGTTCCCGGAAATCCTGAACGATATTCAGCGAACGTGAATATCGAGCGAGGGCCCCTTGCCGCCCGGCTTCGGGCTGGGTAGCCGATCACGATGCCGCAGGTGAACCCCATCGAGACCTTGCGAGACCTGCTCGGAATTGCCCGCGCTGTCTACGTGGAGTGGGCGCCCTCAGCCGGCCCGATCGAACTCGACGAACTCCGTTCACTGGGTGCCGAGCTCCGGGTCGCGTACCAGCGCGTCTTACGAGCACGACCGGGGACCGCGGCCAGTGCGGCTGCTTGGTCCCAAGCCGACCGGGCAACACATCGGCTGGGCGTTCTCGTGGGCGAGCATACGAGTACAAAGGCGCTTGTCCGGGCTATAGGCAGCAAACTGGGCGTGAAGCCCACGATTCCCGGAGTTGATCCGAACGCGAAGGTTCGCGAGAGGGTCAAGCGTGGCTGAGCTCGATAGAAGTTGCGCCTGTGGTGGCTGTTCCCGGTGGGTAAGTCCCTTACTTGAGACGTCGGATGGGCGTTCACTCTGTATCACCTGCATCGAGGCCGCCCCCAACAACGCCGGGGTCGATCAGCAGGCGGTCTTGATGCTGAAGGTGCTGAGCAGGCAAGCTCAGAACTTGGCTGTCCGTGGTGCCCAGGCGCTTGGTGCCAAGAAGCTCAATTGAGAACCCGCGTTCTCCGTTGTTCACCCTGCGTGATCACGGACGCCCACGACGAAACCAAGCTTCGACTCGGCCATGCCGCGGCGATATTGGAGGAGATGGGTGAAAACCGCCAGGCCTCGTTGGCCCGGTTCAATTTCATTCACTGCTCACGACGGGTAGGCAACGTGCCGAGGCTGGGTTGCCTCGCATTGCCACGATCGCCTAGGCTTACCGGTTGCGATGCCGTTCAACTCAGCCGCGGTATCAGGGGAGGGACCAATGGGACTTGTCTGCGTTAGAGGCCTGTGCGTGAGCCTACCTGGTGGTGCAAGCATCGTCGACGCAGCGACCTTGGAACTGCACCCAGGCCGCGTGGTTGCCTTGCTTGGCCCGTCTGGTTCCGGCAAGACTACTTTGCTACGGGCTGTTTTCGATCCCGATGAGCTACGGGGAGCAGGCTACAAGGTAACTGTCGCGGAGCGAACTGTCGGAGCGCCACCTGCGTTCGTCCCGCAGCGCGGAGCCCTCCTCGATCATCTCGATGTCGCGGACAACATTGCACTCGCTCAGGCGGGAAGTGGATTGCCCCGCCTGCCGGGACCGTGGCTCCGAGCAGTCGACCTCGATTCGACTTTCGAGCGAGCGGGGCGAAGCGTCAGCACGCTAAGCGGTGGGCAGGCTCAGCGAGTTGCTGTCGCGCGAGTGTTGGCGGCGGGACGTCGCATCATTGTGATGGATGAGCCGAGCGTTGGACTTGACCCCGTCGGCGTGCGCACTCTCGGTCGGCTGCTTGTCGAGCAGGCTCGGCAACACCAAGCCGCAATCATCCTCGTCACGCACGATCTTGCCCTCGCCGGAGGGGCGGCGGACGAAATCCTCTTTCTGGATCCAGGCTCGCAATCTTTAACAGCGATCGCCTGGAAGGGACCGGCCGAATTCGACGAGCACGAGGTCCGTCAACGCCGCCTCGCAGAGCTCGAGTCTACGGTGGAGGACTTGCTGCTTCGAGAAGGGCACGCTCGAGGGAGTACCGGAAGACGCCGCATCAGCTTCGATCTGCTGGCTCCATTTCGGGTCGCCGGCAGCGGGCTCGCCAGTGCATTTCGCCCACATCTGTTCCGGCAGTCGGCGGTTGTTTTTCGCAGAGCGCTCCGCGAGAGCCTCATTCGGCCATCGGCATTTTACGCCACGGTAGGTGCGCTGCTCGGCTTCACCGTTCCTTATGTGATCGCGAATATCTCGAAGGATTTGCGTTCGGCCGCGGTATTCGAATTGATCAAGGGGACATACATCCTGTCGCTCGCCCCGCCACTATCGGCCATTCTTTTTGCAGCAACGAGCGGAGCGGCGATCAACGCGTGGCTCGGTGGCCTTCGACTTCACGGACAGGTGACGGCGTTGGAAGGCCTCGGTGTGCCTCCCTCCCGCTACCTGTGGTCACCCGCTTGGCTAGCTCTGGTTGTCGGGTATTTCGCGACATTTATCATCTTCACCGCGTCCATGATCCTGGGCGGCTGGGTGCTCTACGACTCGGAAAACGTGAGGAACGCCTTCAGCTTGCTTACGGCTGACTTCGTTGAGGCTCCGCCGACACGCTACCCGTACCTAATTCGTGGATTCTGGTCGGTGGTCGTCTACACGTTGGCGGCGGCATCCATCGTCGTAGCGAAGGGGAAGGAGGCTAAGTCAAAATCCGAAGACGTGACTGCTGCTATGACATCCTCAGTGATGCGCGTCACCCTGTTCGTGGTGGTGATGGAGTTGGTCACCGTCGTTCTCGTTCGAATTTGGGAGGGACCAAGGTGAGTGAGCGCAGTAACACTTTCATCGGGCTCACACTCGGCGTCGCTGTCTCCGCGCTGCTACCGATTTTGATCGGCGCGACAGCAGGGGGAGAGGACCTTGCCGTCAGGGTCGAGGGCAATCGCCTATTCGACGTGCGGCCCTCGTCCGACTCGGTCCTCAGTAGCGCGTTACCGACGCCGACATACACGATAGAGCAGCACCTCTTGCCCCAGGGCATGCGAGGCCTCGATCTTACAACCTGGAGCAAGACGTATGGCGGAGCCTACGCGCGCGAAGTCACGTGGTCCTCCCTGGTGGGGCCTTTGCAGAAAGAGAGCGACTACGTGTGCGGCTACAGCCTGTCCCTCGGGGCAGGTTTGTTCGACACGTCAGGGGCGGGAGCGGGTTTGCAGCGGCTTGTCGAAGACGCGCTGCGACAGTCGCTGCCGAAGGTGCTCGACGTCCCGGAGTACGACATTCATGTTCCGCTGCCCGATTTAGAGTCAGCCGCGCTTTCAATTCGACTCGGAAGTGGGGCGGCTTCGATGGCCGTCTCGATTCGCTTCGTTGACGCGAGCACGTTCTCCGTCGTCGTTCCGGTCCGCATTGCTTCGGAGCATGGCGCGCCGGCCGTTCGCCGAGCAGGCCGGTTGACCGCCGCGACGCTCGAGGGACCGCTGAAGGAGCGCCTCTTGGCGCTGGCTCGGAGCAAGGGCTCCGACGAAGGCGAACTCGCGGGCTGTTTACTTGCTGGGGCGTTCACCTTCGGGCTCGGGTGCATCCCTGGCGCGATGATCGGGGCAGCTAGCGGGGCAGAGGAGGGGGAACGCCGGGCGACGGCGATGATTCCGGGAAAGGCAGAAGCCATTGCGTCGGAAAAGATCGATACTATCCTTGCCGAGCTCGGGCTGGGTTTTCGAAAGCTTCGAGAGCCGTTCCATCCGTTCCCAAACCGCCCTGGTGACGAGCTCAGTCTCCGGCTTGACGCTGATCCCCATGTGGATCCATCTGGTATTGGGCTTTCGATCTGCGTGCGAGCGATCGTATCGGATCCAAAAATCGATGCCGCTGTGCCAGGTGCGGTTGCGTTTAGCAGTCCTCGGCTTCCGGCCCAACAACGCGATTCAGCTGAGCCGGTCCTCAGTCTCGCGATGAATGCGGACGCGATCAATCAGGTCGTTCACTTCATCTGGCAGGCGGGCATTCTTCGGGAGGTGGGCGAATCGAGTCTGGTTCTGGATAGCCTCGCCAAGCATGTTCGAATGGCTGCATTCGACTTTACTGGTCTCGATCCGGCCTTGCCGCCCACTCTGTCGCCGATCGCGCCAGCCAGTGGCGGCAGCCTTCCTTTCGTTCTGGGGAACGTAGAGCTCGGGAGCGCGCAGCGTCGAACGGTCATTGGGCACGCGCAGGCGAGCCTCGGCGTTGTCCAAGAGGGCGATTCGATCCTTCTTCGGGGGACTGTGGATGACATCCGCCTCAACTGCGCCGAGGTGCTCGGGACGGGGGTCAAACTGACGCCCTGTCTCGCCGACTTACTTCCCGTGGTCCGTAGCGCTGCCCGGGACCGCGCCAAACACGAGCTTCCACTATACCGCTTTTCGGGCACAGATGTTCTCGGCAAGCTCCCGCAACTCGGCTTCCAGGGCATGCGGCTGAGGCTATGGGACCTTCGAGTCCGCACCGAGGGGACGCCTGCCCGAGTCGATCTGAATGTGCACGCGGAGATCAAATAGCTCATGAGCAACGACCGACGCCGCAGACTGGAGCCTCTACGAATCACCCCGAAGGAGCGCGGCCATGAGGCATCGGGCGCTCGCCCTGAACATGAATCAGGCTCGGAGCCTCGGCGAGCCGGTGCTCGAGCGTCGAGGGCGGTGGTTGCCGCCGTCGTGCTCGGCTTGGCGGTCATCGCGGGAGCCATCGCGCTGATCTTCGGGGCCGCGCCCAGAGCCGCTCCGGCCCTTGCGGCTCCGTCGATCTCGTTGCCGGTGCCTCAGACAACGCGGGAAACGGCCTTGCCTAGCTGGACCGACACGCTGCACGCAACCGAGTGCCCATCGCCGTGTTCGGGAGGGACAGCATGCGCAGTGACCACTGAGAACGGGGCAAAGGAGCGGTGCCGCGTAGGCGCCGGCCGCTGCGACGCATGCGTTTCGGGCGTCTCATGCATTGCAGGTGACCAGGCCGCTCTCTTTACGGGCTGGGAGTCGTGGAGCTTGCACCTCTCCGCTATTGCAGAGCGCGGGCCGGGGCGCTCGGTCGTGGACCCTTGCAAGACTAAGCGCGACCTCTGGCTCTGCCTTCGGTCAAAATCAAAGCCCTCGGCGAGTTGCGTGTCGCAGGTCGAGGCTTGCCGGAATGGCGCTCGCAGCATCGCAGCCATTGCGATCACCAGCAACGATCTGATCAGCTCAGGAGTCGACCTTGAGATTCGAGAAGGGGGACCCAGTGGGGCCGTCCTTGCCGTCAAGACCGGCGCGAAATACCCCGACGGCGTGAACAGAACAGCACTATGCGGCGGCCTTAGGATGAACTTCGCCGACACGACCACTGTGGCCTATGTCACGTACTTTCTGGACGCTGCGAGCGGGCCTACACCCGCAGCTCCGGGGAGCAATCCCACGGCCTGCCGAGCCGAAGACTGGATTTCGCGCGTGCCATCCACTGAACACGGTCGCCGAGCGCGCACCGCGCTGGGCGACGACCATATGAAGGAGGGCAAGGTTCGCAACCTAGGCGATCTCAACGGCGATGGGTTGCAGGAGTTCGAGATCAGCTACGCCTGGGGCGCCACAGGATGGGGAATGACCCTGATGTCGAGCACCGGTGGGGCCGACTGCTTCAAGACGGTCTACGAAGGCGGAGGATCCGTCGCTTCAGTCAGCGACAAGCGAACGCAAGGCTGGCGGGACATCACTGTAGGCTACAGCACGATCATCGGTGACCGCGGGCGTGGAGTGGTCACGGCTATTGCCCGCCATGGCGCTGCCGGCTACGTGCTCGGTGAAGTCGTGGACTGCGCGACCCTTGGGGGCGACGCTGTGGACTTGGACGATTGCCGAAGGCTCCTGAGCCAATGAATCGAAGACTGTCCTTGGACGCTGCCGCGCCGAATAAATCAGTGGAGCGCCCGCCGCCGAGGCTCGCACGCTGATCTTTCGGCGATTGCTAAGACAGGGGCGCCTACCAATTTTAAGCCATTCCTCCTCTAGGCGGTCGTGACCGCCTAGAGGAGGCCAAGTCGCCGACCATTATTGAAGAACAGCAATCCACTGGGCAAATCGCGAACCACAACCGACGGCCCGACCTGAACAACCTCGAGGTCGAACGTCTGAGGTTTCGCGCCCCCGCGCAACTCGGCTACAGTCGACAGTTCGTCTGCGTAAGCGGTCACATGTTCGACCAGCTGTACGATCATGGTGAGAACGAGATTCGCTGCGCCGATAGCCGCCTCGCTCGTGCAGGCAGCTCTCTTGCCATTAGTGACCCGTCCATCCATGACCGTGCCACCCGTCAGGAAAAATCTGCCATCGAGCTCGTACACCGTCGAGAATCCGGCTTTCGCAAGACGAAAAGCATCCTCGAAGGTTTGCTCCGCATGAACCACGCCGTGAGCAACGTGCGGCTCGAGCAAGTCGGGACGGTAGCCCAGAGCCACGCGCGCCAGCGCCTTGGCCACATCGGGACTGTCGAAGGCAAGATGATCTTGAATGTCCAGAAAATATGCCTCGGTCGGGGTCACCAGCGCGAAGAGCAGCTCGCTGCGCCCCCCAGACATCGTGTGCTTTTTCGTCTTGTCTAAGCCTGCGCCCGCTAACCCCAAGTGAAGGTGATGTATTCCGAAGTTGTTGAACAAAAAGTCGTTGAACGCGGTACGAAAGAAATGCCTAGTGAGGCGCGGTGTTAAGTCGTCGCCGCGCTCGAACTCCGACCGAATGTCCGCTATGGCAAGTTGGATTGCCGGGTCTAACTGGCGCTCGAGCAGCTGCCGCGATTCGTTGACGGCTCGCGGTGCAACGTGAATGGTCCTGTGCTGAAGCCGCTGCCATGCAACAACCGCGTCGAAATAATTTCCAGGAATCTCGGCCTCCCGAGGAAGCGTGAACCCGCGGCTGCGGACGTCGTCCAGCAAATCAATCCGGAACCGTTCCAGAACCTCACTAGTGGTTGATACCCTGATGTTCGACACGTGCTCTCTCTAGTGCGTATTCCGCTGCATTCGATCAGCCGTCCCGGGCGCATCCGATCAGAATTCCGTTGACGCCGGCTGGTGGACGCTGATGGCGCACGAGGTGGTCAGAGCCGCAGCTCCTCCGCACGCAATATCGGGCCCGCACCGCCGGCCGAGCGAACTTGTTCCGCCGCAGCGCAACGGAAGCTCGACGAGTGTGGGGCAGAAAGCGATCGGGCGGCAATACGGCGATGCGCGGCCGAGCGGCACTCGGTATGCCAACGCCTTGCCGGTGCATTTTCCACCGCACAAAGGTAGCGGCTGCCTGGCCGAAACCAGGCGCTCGCCAGTGTCACTACCATCTCCCTCTGCAGTCTTTACCCGATTTTCGAGAGAATCACTGCGAGGACAGGGTAGCTCTCGGCTGCGGAGCCACAACGCCGAGCGCTTTCTCGCTCGGCACTTCACCGTCGACCGCCCGTCCGATACACTGCAGACCTGCGCAGCAGAATTGAGAGTTGGGCAGAGCTTGCCATGGCGCCGCGAACTCTAATCCTCGACACAAACGTCTTCTACAATCTCGGAGCTGGCTCACTGAAGCCATCCGCAATCGGTTCGGGTAACGACACGCTCGCGGTGTCTCCGGTGTCCATTTTCGAAATCGCCGGCAAGCTCACCTCGAGAACGTTTGCCGAGCGAAAGGCTGCAGCGCAGGCGATCCTCTCGCACGCTTGCCTTGAGCTTCCCGACCCAGACACACATCTCGCCCGTGACATCTTCGGCTACACGCTCGACTACATACCGATGACCTTCGGAGAAGGTACGAAGGCAATGGCGCAGAGTCCCAACGTGCGGGCTTTGGTCGCCGGGATCGCAGACCTGACTGATGGCATGCTACGGCGCGTAAGCGTTCCAAAGGCGCACGGATGGCGGTTGACCACAGAAGGTAAGTGGGTAAAAGATCTCACGAAGATTCAACGCGACACTATTCCCAAGTTCGCAAAGTGGGAAAAGGGTGACAGGAAGAAGCCTGTGCCTCGTTTGAAGGGGCAGGCACGAGACGACTTCCTTGCGAGTACGACCAGCATCGAATGGGCGTCGGCCTTGGTGATGGGGTGCCAAGAGCGCGCCCTGCTATGCGCGAAGAAGGACAAGAGTCTCATGCCCACGAAGGCGTCGGCAGCACTACTCTCGCAGGCGATCGACAAGGTCGCCTGTTATTGCGCCGTGTACACGCGCTACCTCATTAAGTTGCTTACCGACGGCGCGTTGCCAAAACCGAACGACAGTGGAGACATCGAGCTCTTTCTATATGCGACCGATGACACCAAGGTTGTCGTGACTTCGGAGAAGAAGTGGGTATCCTTCGCAACAGATGCCGGCTTCGGGAATCGAGTCTTGTTGGTGTGAGCACTACTGCCTGCCCAACAAGCTGTTGAAGCAGACGGCCGCGCCTCGTCGTAACCTGCACCGTCGTGCCTCTCGTCGCTTCCTGCGAGGTCGTGCCTTTCTGGATGCGGCCGCAGCTTAACAGCGGTACGTTGGGCGGACGAAGGCCAATGACCGTTGCCAGCGAACTGATCACCCTCGAGATGAACTTCGCCGACGGTATCGGTATCAGCGTCGTCGGCGAGAATCATCCGTTCGTCACGGTGTTCCGGCGTGCGAGTGAGACCGGCAAGCACACTGGCGACTGGATCTTGCTTGCTGTTCGACCATCGCCGAATGCACCGCCGAGGCTGCTCGGCACGCTTGTCTGGACGCCCGGAGCGCGGTTTCTCTTCTTCCACGGAATTCCTGGTCAGATCCAGTCGACCCATCCGGACAAGTCGCTCAACGGCAAACCGCTTGACCACATCACCCTCGAACTCGATCCTGACATGAGCCGGTTCGAGGAGCACAATGCTGCACTGACCAGTGACGCTGCTAGTCGCGGACAGGCTCGCCGTGGCATCGTGCATCCTGGACACCTCCACCCGTGGTTTGGTCTCCTGCTTCGTGATCTTGACGCTTATGAGACTCTGCCCAGATCGTTCAAATTTGAATTTCCGGTGCCACGCACCGATGTCGAGCGCCGCTCTCGCGCCTTGCTTGGTAGAGGGCGGCGAACAGATACCGAATTCCGCGTTCCTACAACGCCGGGCCCGCACTACTTCCAAGTAGATGTCTGGGCGGGACGCGGTCCCGGGTGGGCCAAGAAGTATGCCGACGCACTTCCATGGTCCGATTTGCCGGGAGTGGTCGCGGAATACGTTGATGAGCCAGTGCAGCGAGCCGCTCAAATCCATCATTTTTCAGACGACTGCGGGTTGATCGTCGTCCTTACACGACCCCGCGGCGTTCTTGAGAAGGCTGGCCTAGTGCACACCGTAATCACGCCGTTGAACCGCGCCGGCTAACTCATGTTTGCAGCAGACGCCCCCCTCGCTGGCGCTCGGTAGGCGCTGCTGAAACCTGCTACGTTGGGCGGCTGGAACCTGGAACAATGCCGCTTCGTCTAGCGCAGAACATTGACCCATTCTCCCTGCGCGCGCTCAAGCTCACGCCAGCAGCCGCCAACGGCTATCCGCTCACGAACGCCACGGGGTTCGTCGTCCGTCGAGGCGGAGTGGCATTTGTCGTCACCAACGTTCACGTCGTCACGGGGAAACATTCAGATACTGGAGCGAAGCTCGCTGCGAACCAGCCGCCACCAGACCTGCTCACGATCTGCTGCCATGTGACCGAGGAGATGCGCATCGGGCACGGCGTCTGGACCTACCGCGACGAGCGACTGGTGGGCGAAGCGATCGAACCGCTGTGGTACGAACACCCGACGAAAGATCTAAGGGAATGGCCCCACCCTGAGACGTTCGACGAGCGTGTAGTTGACGTCGCAGTACTTCCGTTGAAAGAGACGGAAAGCGTCGAGCTGTACGAGGTCTCGCTTGAATCAGAAGAGCCAAACGTTTTCATTCGTCCCGGCCTCACCGTCAGCATCATTGGGTTTCCATTCGGTGACTCGACCGGGGGGTACTTTCCGATTTGGAAGACGGGTCACATCGCGTCCGACTTCGACAGGAGCGCCAATGAACGATACTTCCTGGTGGATGCTTCAACGCGGGAGGGCATGTCGGGCTCGCCCGTAATATTTCGACCACTCGGGCCATACCTCGGCGCATCAGGAGAGGTTTTGGTCGGTGATGGAGATACGTCATTCTTTCTCGGCATCTACTCCGGACGCATTCGACCTGATGCTGACATCGGCATAGTGTGGCGCGCCAAGGTCATCGCTGAGGTGCTCGATCACGCTCTTCGGCTGATGGCCGCCGCCGGCACGGCCGCCCAACAAGCTGTTGAAGCTGACGGCCGCGCCTCCTCTTGACCTTCGCGGCCCTCAAGCTCGCCGCGCGTATCGAGCTTTCCGAGGGCACCAACTATCAGGGTGCGCTGCGTCTGCTCGTGCGGGATCGAGTAGTCGTTGAGACCGAACGGAGTGTACGGCGTTTCGCAATCTCGACGTCGAGGCGGTCATGAGCCGGCAAGGGCTCCAGAGGCAGCGGCAGCGACGACAGCATACCGCGGAAGCACCCTCAAGACGGCAGCCCGCTGCCGCGATCATCGGCAATCTCGTGAAACTCAGCGACGATGCGGAGGCGTTCGGCAGAGCCGACCAGGTTGGCGGCTGCCTGTCCGAGTTGAAGCGCTGCGCTCTTCACTATTGCGGCCGACTCGCGAAGCTGTCGCGGGCGGGCGTTGCTACTGATTCCCGAGGCTTGCACCTCGAGCGCTTGGGCGAGCAGGAGCAAGGTCTCGGCGTCGCAGGCGAGGTCGTGAAGGACTGCTCCTACGAGAAATCGAGAGTCGGCGTCTTCGTGCATGTCTTGGTCCGTTCGGTATATCGGTCGTTCGTTGCGGTCATTAATTGCGGTCACGTCGGGCGTATGTGCGCCTGGAACCTCAAGCTCAGTTACCCGCGACGGGCAGATCTCGGTGCAGCATGTGTCGTTGCAGCTCGAGCACGTCATGCGGGGCCAGGCGTTGCATGTGCGCGAAGGCCGCACTGAGCGTGTCAAACAGGTGAGTCGGTGCGTGTCGTCCTGGTCCGGTGCCGGCGCTCTGGAATGAAGCGCGGAATAGGGCGTGGTCGGCGCTCGTGCCCTCGACCACGACTGCCAACTCTTCGCAGTACGCGAGGATTGCAGGAAGCGTTGCTCGAACACACGTCAGCAGGTCGTTGGTGGGGACGGGGACAGCTGCGCGGACAACGATAATGAGGATCACGGGGCTGCTGGCGACCGCGAGCGCTCGCTTCAGGTCGACCAGAAGGGTGAGCAGGTCACTCACGGATAGCGGCTTGTGCCAATCGTTGAGGCAGGCTCGGCCCGAAGCCGATGAAACGAAGCTCATCGTTCGCCCATTGGAATTCGGGCGGCCTTCGTTGTCGCGACACTTAGTGACCCCATGTTGCCTCACGCCTGGGCACTCGGACGCGGTCCAGTTCAGTTGCGCGATTTCTTTTGCGCCCTGTTTGGGCTGGGGATCGGCGGTTCGCTCGCCTCGTCTGTGCTCGTTGCGGAAAGCGTTCCTGCTGCTTGCTGTCCGGGGCGGAGCTTGAAATCCACACCCGGTGGTCGCCGGCACTCGCGGGTGTGGCTACGTGGAGGGGCTATTGCTTTTTTCAGCAACTGGCGGCCGACTTGTCCGATTGCTCTATTGAATGCATTGCGAAATCCGGAACCGGTCGGCGAAGCGTCAGGCCGGCCCGTGGACAAGGGCGACTATGGCCCCCTCCGGGCCGGAAGGCCGCACTCTTCCGCGACGAGTTGATCACATTCCACGGGCGCGATACGCAGAAGCTCGTAAACGGGTAGGGCGCGGCTCGGCATAAATGGCAAATCGTTACCGAAATCTCTTGAGAATTACAGGCGCACTCTGCAGAGCGACTCTTGCATTCTCTGTTCTCCCGGTTATCGAACGAACCGCGAGCGCTGAGACCGCTTCGGCAAGCTCGACAGACGCGAAGCGAGCCGCGGAGTTGGTTGCCGCGGCAAAAGCAGCGCGTGCGGCCGGAGACGCTCACCAGGCATTGCGTGGGTTTCGCGATGCCTGGGAGCTAAGTAAGACGCCCGAGATCGCAGCCAACTTGGCGGTGGTCGAAGCGAGCTTTGGGCATCACCGCGATGCTTCGGAGCACTTCCAATTCGCGTTGGCACACTTGCCGCCCACGGCTACAGTCGAACAGAAGCAGGCTGTTGTCGCGGGGCTGGACGAGGAAAAGCGCTACGTAGTGACCCTGGTGATCCAAGGAGCACCGGCGGGCGCGAGAATTTCGATTGATGGGACGCTTGCGGGCGTTGCCCCGGGGCTTCACGACGCTTACGTCGACCCTGGCATCCACACCGTTCGAGCGGAGGCGCCCGGCTACCAGAGCATGACGCGCTCAGTTCAGGCGTCCGCGGGGACCACGGTGGATGTCCCGTTAGTGCTTCAGGTCGAGGGCGGAGCGCAGTCGAGTACCTCTCCCGCACCAGGCGCAACTGCTTCTACCGCGGCCGAGCCAGCTCGGCTTGACGACCAAACCGGCCCAAGCCTTGCTCCGATTCTTATCGGTGCTGGCGTGACCGTAGTTGGAGCGACTATCGGGACGGTCTTCCTCTTGAAGATGAACAGTGCAAAAACTGAAGCTTCAAACCTCAGTGGCTCCTTGCCCGCGGGCGACGCCGCCTGCGGCGGCATGACGCCGTACGCCTCTCAGTGCGAGGCGCTCGAAAATGCCAACGCGGACGGTAACCGGTACCGCACGATTAGCGCTGTCAGTTTCGCGGTCGCGGGGGCAGCGGCCGTTGGAAGCGCGGTTTACTGGCTCTGGCCGCGCGCGGATCACACCGGAGCCGTGCCTCGAGCGTCGGCAACCTTCGCCCCTGGCTACGCTTCGGCAGAAGCTCGGTGGAGCTGGTGACTGTTTTTGGCCATTTTCTGGCGATGAGCGGCTCAGCATCCAAGGGGAGTTAGCTCCGACGTTGCGCTTGGTGCTAGTTGAACAGCGCTTCCCGTCAGCGAAGAGGAAAATGAGACCATGACGCGCCCGGTTGACGATTCTCGCCGGGGTCTATCCAAGCCAGAACTCTTCATCACCATTTTCGTGCTCGGAGCGTCGACGATGGTGATCGAAATCATGGGGACGCGCGTGATTGGGCCTGTTTTCGGGGTCGGTCTTTTCGTCTGGTCCGCCCTGTTGTCCGTCACCTTAGGTGCGCTTGCGGTGGGTTATTACTGTGGCGGCGTCCTTGCGGACAGGACGAGCAGCTCACGACTGATCGGAGGCCTAGCGACGGCGACCGGCGCGCTTCTGGCGCTCGTTCCTTTGCTCAGTCACTCGGTGCTGACCGCAACCGAAGCACTTGGCCCCCGGTGGGGAGCACTTGTTAGCGCGGCCTTGCTCTTTGCGCCCTCCCTGGTCGTGCTCGGGATGACAGGGCCAGTTGCCGTTCGGCGCGCAACGCTCGACCTGCGTCTCGCTGGCCGCAGCGTGGGCTCGATCTACGCCGTCTCTACGGCGGGCAGCGTGGTCGGAACGCTCGGCTTAGCGTACCTCGTCATTCCCGCCTTCGAGACACAGACCATTCTACTTGGTACGGCCGGCCTGCTCATTCTGCTGGGCGCATCTTCGCTCGCTTGGCGCAAATCGCCGAAGGCCTTCGCCGCTATGCTGCTGCCTTTGATCGGGGCAATGGTTCCCGAGCGCCCCCTGCCCAATGGGTTCTCCATCCTTGACCGGTCGCAAAGCATCTATGGACTGGTCGAGGTGATCGAAGACAGCAACCGCGCGGTCAGGTTCTTGCGCTCCGATCACTCGATTATCGGAGCGCAGTTCGTCAGCGACGGGTCGCCAGCCTTCGCATTCCTCCATGTACTCGAAGCGGTGCGATTTGTACGGCCGCAGGCTCGCAACGCCCTTCAGATTGGTCTGGGAATCGGCTCGCTTCCGCGCGCATTGAGCACCCATGGCATTCGATTCGATGCGGTAGAAATCGATCCATCGGTGGCACGGTTCGCGAGGCAATACTTCGGTTACCTGCCAAGCGGCCAGGTGTATGAGGAAGATGCGCGGACGTACCTTCAACGCACGCAAGAGCGGTACGATATCGTGGTCCACGATACGTTTACAGGCGGTACCACCCCGGAGCATCTGCTCTCTCTCGAAGTGCTGCAACGCATTCACGCACTGCTTCGTCCTGGCGGCGTGCTGGCTCTCAACTTTATCGGCTACCACGAGGGCGAACAAGCCGAGGCAAGCTTCGCAGTCGCGCGCACCGTCAAAGCCGTTTTTGCGAACGTCCGCGTGTTTCGCGATGCCGCGCTGACAGCGGAGCCCGCGAATCCTGGCAACCTCTTGTTCTTTGCCTCCAATGATGACTTGAAGTTCGACATCCCAGCAGACGCAGAGTTCGAGGGCGGGGTCTGTGAACAGATCCTCCGATCGTTTCAGTCATGGGAAGTTTTGCGGAACGTGCCCAGGGGTACGCTCATCACGGACGCAAAAAATCCCCTCTCGCGATTGCAAATTCGGACGACCGATAGACACTTCGTCGCCATGAACGAACTCATGCCGGCCGAGGTGTGGCTTCACTGAATCTAACGAACAAGTTACTGCCCGACGCACAGGATGAACGCGGTCGAGCCGCATGCCTCACTGGCCACTACCGTCAGGTCGGGCGTCACGAAGTTCCCGAAGCCGCCCGTATCTGTGGTCCAGCTGTTGCACGTGCCCTGCGAAGTTGAGGGGTTGTCGTCAAACGTCGTCCAGTCGAGTCTGAACCCCGCCCAGGGATAGGTGCCAGTAAACGGGAACAAATTCGCGTAAATCTCGTAGCGCTTCCCGCCCCGAACCCCAAGCAGGGCTACTTCATCCGTGCGCCACACCAGCTCGCTCGTCTGATTGTAGTAGTACCTGTACTTCTGCAAAACCCAGTCCAACTGTTGGTCACCGAGTAGCGGCGTAACGGTTGCTCGCCGAGTCTTGCCGACGATCAGCGCTTTCCATCCGGGGCCGTACTGCGACACGCAGGTCGCATCAGCGCCCGAGATGCCTCCCAGATTCGTCGACAGCGGGGCAGCCGTAAAGGTGGGCTTGATGAACTTCTTCTCGTAATATCCGGAGCATTCAGGATCACAGGCGCCGAGCGCGGTCGAGCCGGATCCCCCCTCGTCGCAGACTTCCGTTCCGTTGCGGGTACCGTCTCCGCAATACGGCGCCGTCTTGCAGCGATCCGTGCAGAGGCCCGGACCATATGCCTTTGAGTTGTTTGCCGATCCGAGGTCGCAATCCTCGCCCGAGTCGAGCTTGCCGTTGCCACAACTCGAGGGCGGCACGCCGGCCACGCCTCCTGCACCTGCCTCGTTTGTCTCTCCCGCTTCACCTCCTGCGCCCGCCTCGCTTGTCCCTCCCGCTTCGCCCTCGGGTACGTCCTTGCCCGCCGCGCCCGCAAACGTCTCGACTCTACCGCCGACGCTTCCTCCCTGTCCGGCCGCTCCGGATTGACTCGCAGGACTTCCACCGTTCCCGTATCCGCCGGCCGCGCATGTTTTGTTCGCGGCGCATGACGTGAAGTCAGCCGAACACGCCGCGATAAGTTGAGAAATACAGACAACGCCGCAGATGCCGACTGCGGCCCGATATCGCTGATTCATGCTGCGTTCCTTAAGTTCGATAGGGGCGTGGGGGACATCGGTTTTTGACAATGCCGCGGGGGGACGGCGAATGGCGTACACACGCCGAGCCGGCGGAGCAATCATGGATGCCTCACGCTCTACCCTCGGACGCCAGCAAGTTTTGTTGCGCGATTTCTTGAGCCTATTCAGGAGGCAATGCTCACCCGGGAGGCGCGGTTTCTGCTTGCTGTCCGCGGGCCGCGTTCGAATTCCGCCAGGCGCTGGCGTGGACCAACCAGGGCGGGATGCGACCAGGCCGGAGGGGCGCCTGCTTTTTTGAGCAACTGGCGGAGGGACTGTCCGAGGACCCGTTAAATGCTTAGCGAATCCAAAGCCGGTCGCGGGGCTCAGGCCCGTCGATGCCGATGGTGGGCATCCCCGCCAGAAGCGCACGCTCTTGCGCTATGAGTTGATCACACGCCAGGGGCGCGATACGGGAGACGCCCCTGTGAACGGGTAGGGAATAGAATGGCCTGGACTGTGCATCTGATGATCTCACGGAAGGGGGCCGCGCTCGGCGCGCTCGCCCTGGTGTTCACGCTGGGGGCGCACGAAGCCAGCGCGGAACAGAGCGCGCCTCAACCCGCTGCGCCCGCGCGCAGTGACAAGAGCGCGGCCGATCTAGTCGACCAAGGAAAAGCTGCGTTTACAGCAGGCAATATGCACGATGCGCTGCGCGCCTTTCGAGAAGCATGGGACATTGCCAAGACTTCTCAGATTGCGGCAAACCTCGGAACCATCGAGGCCAATTTCGGGCAGCATCGAGATGCCGCGGAACACTTGCAGTTCGCGCTCTCGCATCTTTCGAGTACCGCGACGGATGCGCAAAAATCCGCCATTTCCGACGCGCTCAACGCCGAGAAGCGACACGTGCTCACGCTTCTGGTTCGTGGTGCGCCCCGCGGCACGCTGATCTCGATCGACGACAAGCCCGTCGGCACGGCGCCAGTCCCCGACGAGATCTACGTCGAACCCGGTCAATACAACGCCCGTGCAGAATGCCCTAAATACCTAGGCGAAACCCGAACGATCGCTGGGCTGGCCGGGGAAACCGTCGAGGTCACTTTCGACCTTCAGCCAGCCCCGGACGCTCTGGCGATGCCATCAGCGGGCCTGGATGCCACAACCCAATCGGCGCCGCCGCCCACCGTTTCCTCGAACAAGCCGAGCGGTGCCGTTATCGCGGCTGGAAGTAGCGTCGCGCTGCTGGGGATAGCGACGGGAACAGTCTTCGCCATTCTAGGGGTCGGTGCGTCGCGGGACGCTGAAAATGCGCGTGACGCGCTGCCGTACAACGTTCCCAACGCGTGCGGAACGGGCACGCCCTACTTGGCTGAATGTCAGGCCCTTGCCGACGCGAACTCTGCCGTCGACCGCGATCGAACCATCGCGGTAACAGGCTACGTAGTTGCCGGAGCCGCCACGATTGGGACGCTGGTTTACGGCCTGTGGCCGCGCAAGCACACCACAACGGCGTTTAACGCGGCGCCCTCCATCAGCCCGAAATATGCTGGACTGCAAGCAGGATGGAGCTGGTGACGAGCGGGCGATGCTCGCTACGCTGGTAGCGCCGCGGCGAACTCGTCAGCGGTTTGGAATCGGTGATCCGGATGCAACGCGAGCGCTTTAAGGATGACCGGCGCGAGCTGCCGTCCGGCGGTCGGTAGGTCGAGATCTGGCCCGCCGCGCGCGCGCATCTGCGGAGCGAGGCGTCCGGGCAGCTCGCCCATCAGCATCACCGCAAGCACTAGGCCAACGGCGTAGAGATCGGCGCGCAGATCGACGCGCCGCCCGTCTGCCCCCTCCGGGCTTAGGTAGCCCAGGGTTCCGACTACCGCGCCGGTGCTCGTCGCGAGAGCCGCTCCACGAGCCGGCAGCGCAACACCCTGAGTGTCGCGAGCGGCACCAAAATCGAGCACCTTGATCGTCGTCGGCCGATCAGACCGGACATGCAAAAACAGATTTTGCGGCTTAATGTCGCGATGCACCACACCCTTGGCATGGGCAGCCGAGAGGGCAGAAAGCACTTCTCGCGTATATCTAAGGGCTTCGCGGATGGGCAGCGCGCCCCGGGACCTTAGTTCGTCGGCGAGAGTTCGGCCCTCGAGATACTCCATCACGATGAATGGCCGTCCGTCGGTGGCGAAGTCGAAATCCGCCACCCAGACGACGTTCGGATGGTTGATTTGACCCAAAGTACGCGCCTCGCGCTGCAGGCGTGCGACGTATTCCTGCGTCTCTGCATGTTGAAGTCGAAGGATTTTCGCCACGAACTTTCGTTCAAGGTCGACGTGTTCGACTAAGAACACATCTCCCATGGATCCGACGCCGATTTGACCGAGCGTTCGATAGCGAGTCCCGCGGAGCGGATCTTCAGGAGCGTCGGCGGGCATCGTCGGTCACCCGCGAGAATACACCGCTCTTCGCCATGAACGAGTCCGGGGGATGACGGACCGAACCGCTCCCGTAGAATCATGCTTTCTGGTACGCTCAACTGACTCTTGGAGGAGATTCCACCACAAACCCGTGGTAATTCGACGGATTTTGGCGCCGGGAGCCGAAGCGAAGAAATCCTTGGGAGCCGCGGTCGATTTTTCGCAACTGCGGTCGATACTGTCCGAGGAACCAATCGAAGCGCAAATGACGGCTGAGCCGACAACCCGAGTCGACCCCACCTTGATGAACGACGTATTCGCCGGGACGCAATACCGGCTCGTCCGCCCGCTGGGCCGGGGAGGCATGGGGGAGGTATTCCTGGTGGTGCACGAGCGCACGGGCCGGGAGCTGGTCGCTAAGCTGCTGCACAAGGCTCTGGTGGGGGATGCGCAGACTCTCGAGCGCGTACGCCTGGAGGCGCATGCGCTGGCACGGCTGCACCACGAGAACGTCGTGCAAGTGGTCGACCGCCTGCAGGCGCGCGATGGGAGACCCGTGCTCGTGATGGAGCACCTGAGCGGTCGTACGCTCAAGGACGAGCTCGCCGCGCGAGGCTCGCTCTCCTTGGTGGAGGCGGTGGACTTGGCGCACCAGGCATTGGCCGGTCTTTCTGCAGCGCACGCGCTAGGTATCGTGCACCGGGATATCAAACCCGAGAATCTGTTCTTATCGCAAGGCGCCGACGGCCTTATCACCCTGAAGGTTTTGGACTTCGGTCTCGCCCGCGTCATGCCCGGTGCAAGTGAAGGGCCGCGCCCGCTCTCGGTTCCCACTGAGACAGGCGCAGTACTTGGCACGCCCCGCTACCTCAGTCCTGAAGCGGCGCTGGGTAAGCGCGTCGATCATCGCTCGGACCTGTACTCGCTGGCGCTCGTGCTCTACGAAATGGTCGTAGGTCACGGGCCCTTCGAGCACCTGAAGCATGATTTTTTGACCGCCCATTCTCTCGAAGATCCGGCGCCGCCCTCGCACTTCGCAAAGCTGATCCCAGCGGAGATGGATGCTGCCGTGTTGCAGGGCCTCACCAAGAGCACCGAGGAGCGCTACCAAACCGCCGAAGCGTTTCAGTTAAAGCTGCAAGATTTGTGGGCCTTGCTCCACCGCTCGCACCTGCTGGAGACTACGCTATTCCGAGCGGAAAACACTTCGATCTCGCGCACCACTGGGCAACTCCGTCGCCAATCGGCCGCTGCTCTCGTTCCCCATAGTTTACAGCCGACGGGCTCTGCCCTGACTAGCGGAGGCGACCCTGGCAGCGTAACTGTGGGCATCCAGGGTCTTTCGACGCGAAAACCCCACGCGATGTCTAGCGGCGGCTACCGCACCGCGCTCGTGGTGGCTTCCGTGCTGGTGGCCCTCACTACCGCGATTGTCGTCGCGGGTGGTATTATCGCGCTGTTCGCAAGGACTGCACCCTGATGCCCGCTCCGACTCCCCCCGGCTCAATAGGCCCGTTCAAGGTCGGCGACCGCATCCTGGATAAATGGGAAGTGCGAGGGCTGCTCGGCAAGGGCGGTCACGCATTCGTCTACGATTGCTTTCACGTGTTCTTGAACAAGGAGGTTGCGCTCAAGGTGATCCCGCCCGTGCCTCACCGCGGGACCAAGCTCTTCGATCGTGCACGTGCTGAGGCGCAGTTCCTGTTCGAGGCCAACCATCCAAACGTGGTTCGTGTCACGGACGCCGGCGAGATCGACGGCATGGCGTACATCGTCATGGAGAAGCTCGACGGCTCGAACCTGCGCGAGATGCTGCGCGAGCTCGGGCCACTGACGCTCATCGAAGCGCTGACGATTGCTCTGCCGATTGCCGAGGCGCTCGAGGCGGCCCACGCGATGGACGTGATTCATCGCGATTTAAAGCCTGAGAACATCTTTTTGCTTCCAGGCAACGAAGTCAAAGTGCTGGACTTTGGGATCGCCAAGTTCGTCCATGGCGAACACCCCACCACTCAGAGAGACCTCATCCAGGGCACGGCCCCGTACATGAGCCCTGAGCAAGCCCAGGGCGTCGGCATTACGTTTGCCTCCGATATCTTCCAACTGGGCACCATCCTGTATGAAATGATCGCCGGCATTTGCCCGTGCATGATTGGCCTTGAGGAGCCCACCCAAAACGTGATTCTTGCGATTCAGATCGGAAAGATGCCACCGCGTCTCAAGGCGGTTATTCGGAGCGTCCCCGACCATGTAGATCGCCTGGTGTGGGGTGCAATCGTCAAAGACCCGGCGCAGCGCTATGCAAGCATGAGCGCCTTCGCTCAAGAGATCCGCAATTCGCTGAGCCTCTTGTTCACGCAGCTGAGCAAGGATCAGCTGACGATTCGGTCCGTGAGCCCCAGACGCCCCGAGCAGAAAACGCCACCCCGGCGTTCACCCAGTGGCTCGCGCGCGGCACCTGCGCACCTGCAGACTACCCCAATCGCCCTCGCTGCCTCGACCGCGCTGCGCGTCGCTGCTCGAGTGGGGTCTGCAGGCACGGAGGAGATGCCAGCGCCTGGGCGTCCAATGAGCCCCTCCTCCGACGCCCCTCAGAACGCGAAGTCCGCCTCAGCCGCGGAGGCCGACCGCCGTTCTGGACGCCCGCAAGCGCCTAACCAGGCTGTCGACCTCGAATTAGCCGCCGCCCCTGCGCAGCGGAAAGCGGTGTCCGCAAACGCACCCCCGCCACGCGCACGGCGAGCCACCGCGCAGCAAGGGCTCGCGCCCGCGCTCGCCGTGCTGGCCGCTGCCGTGCAACATCCGGATACTGTTGCTCACGCCACTCCCTCCGCTACCGCGCAGGCCAGAGTGCGGGAATCCGCGGTGATTCGGCAAAACGACCACAGAGCCGCCCGGCGGATGCTCTTGCGCGCCGCGATGATCGGGATCGGACTTGCTTGCCCCGTTGGTATCGTCGGCGGTTTGTGGATTCGTTCGCACACTCCTGCGACTGCAGGCCCGGCTTTATCTGCCGCGCCAGCCGCTCAATCCGCACCGGCTGAACAGCAAAAGCATGGCGTGGCTTCGCCCGCAGCTTCGGCGGCGCTGGACAAAGTTACGCTGACGCCGTCGGCCGCCGCTCCGAGCACACCCGCGCCCGAAAGTTCTCAAGTCGCGTCACGAAGCCTAGTTGAAATTCAGCGCGACTCTGCATCCGCGCGCCGGCCGGTGCCGCCCGCAACGGCATTGCATTCGCCCGCCGCCGTCGCGCCCCGTCCGGCTACCAAGGCTCCAATCGCCGCGCCAGCGCGAAGCTCCGCAAGTGCGCCAGCGAAATCGAAGGCTGCCGCCAGCGCGCCTGCGCCGAACCCTGTCCGCCCGCTGATCTTTTGATGAGCACTCGATGAGCACTCACTCAACACCGACACGGCGCACCGTCAGAACGCCCAGCGCTGTTCTGAACGGGCAGGGGGCGGACGCATGACCACCTCTCACGATGACGAAACGGCTGACGGGACCAAGAACACCGGCAACCACGGCCGCTGGGACCCCTTTAAGACATTCCGACGGTTTCTCGCGCCTGAGGAGCGCATGGAGCTCTTGCAGGTGAAACGTCCGGTGCTGCCACCGGAAGACTTCATGAACACCGTCGAGCTCGAACGACTGAGGTCGACGCGGTTTCGCGCCAAACTGCGATATCTCTCGCCGGCCCTCATCGGCCTCGGCACGTTCCTCATTGTGGGTGTGGCTGCCGTTCTTTGGTGTCGCCCCTGGTCTTCTTCCTCGGTTAGCCCAGCGCCAGCCGCCGCGCCCGCCGCGCACAATCCGGTGCCTACGCCGCAGGGGACGGGCTCAGACTCGATCTCGTCCGTGATCGCTCAAGCATCGCGCCCATCGTCGTCGTCCGAGCCTTCGAGAGGCGTTTTGCTGCCGACACACAGCGCGAAAGCGCCACGGCATCCGTCGCCTCCCGCGACCGCTGCCCGTGTGCCACTCAAGACGCTTCCAACGGCGCCGAGCGCGGCGCCCAAGGCGCAAAAGCACACTCCCGAAGGCCTGGACCTCGACACCCCCATGGCCCCACCCGTTCACTAGCGAATCTCCACGAGGCACCTGCTCCAATGCGCACGCGATTCATTTTAGCCTTTCTTTGCCTATCGTCGGTTGCCGCCGGCGCGCCTCAGGATGCGGACGCGCGCCGGGCCGCCTACCTCGAGGGTGATCGCGCAATGGTGGCAAAGGATTGGCCGGCCGCAGAAAAGATCTTTGAAAAGCTCTGGGTAGAAGGACCGACGTACGACGTGGCCTTGAGCCTGGGGCAGGCGGAATTTCGGCAGAATAAGTATCGGGAAGCGGCGGAGCACATCGAGTACGCGATCACGAACTATCCGCCGCGGGAAAAGACGGACACGTTGCAGCGCGCGAAGCAATTTTTGAACGTGGCGACGAAGCAGATCGGGACGCTTCACATCACAGTTGAAAAGGGCGGAGCTGAAGTGCGTATCGATGGAGAACCGATCGGGACTTCGCCGCTGCGGGCCAACACCTATGTGGACGTCGGTAGTCACGTGGTCGAGGCCCGTCTAGTCGATCATGCTCCGACTCGGCAGGAGGTGACTGTCGCTGCCGGCTCTGAACAGAACGTTGAACTGAAATTTACCGGCCCTGTTTTGCTGACGGGAATTGAGACGGCTGGAAGCGAGCCAAAAGCTGGT
>DATEPG010000488.1:0-7584 GCA_035273265.1 Polyangiaceae bacterium | reverse complement strand
TCCTGGAGCCGCATGCGGAGTGTGCTCGGGCGAGCCGAACCCAAGCTTGCCCGGCGCGTTGGGCGGCAAGGCGGGACAGAGCCGAGCTTGTTACGAAAAGGCGCTGAGCTCGAACGCGACTCTGTCGGGGCGCATGACGGTGTCGCTCAAGATCAATCAGCAGGGCACCGTGTGCAGCGCGCAGGTCAAGAGCGACATGAATAATCCGTTGGTCGAGAACTGCGTCCTGCAAAGCTTCCGCGCGGCAACCTTCCCCGCTCCGAAGGGCGGCTGCGTGGATGCTTCTGTGCCGCTGTATTTCAAACCCAAGACCTGATGCTGCGTGCGTTCTCGCTGAAATCCTCGGCGCTCTGGGCATTCGCCTTCGGCGGGTGCTTGGCAGCTTCGTGTGACGAGCGAGGCGTGACTTCCATTTGCCCGCCGCTGCCGCTTTACCAAACCTACCCCCTGGGTGACGCTTCGCCCGCTGACGCGGCCAGCGCTGATTCCGCGGAAGTGCAGCAAGCGCTCGAAGCCGCCTACGATGCTGGCTGTGCGACGCGCCCCACGGACTTCGCTTACGACGCGAGCGCGGCGGGTGAAGGCGGCGAGGGCGCCGGCCATGCGGGCTCGGGCGGAAGCGGGAGCGTGGGCGCTCATGCCGGTGCCGCCGGTGACCGCTGAGACGAGTGCGGGCGAGACGGAGTCTCTCGGCCCGCGCGCTCGTACCGTCGAACATCGCTTCGGGGTGCTGCTCACGGTCGCGTATGATGGTCGTCGCTTCTCTGGTTGGGCACGGCAGACGAATGCGCGCAGTGTCGCCGGTGAGCTGGACGGCGCAATCGCAGCCATCGATCCGAAAGCCAGTCAGACTCGAGGTTTGAGTCGCACCGACGCGGGCGTCCACGCGCGTGAGCAGCTGGTCGCATTCGACACGGACAAGGACATCGGACTTCGCGGTTGGGTGTTGGCTTTGTCGCAGCACCTACCGGACGAAATTGCCGTCGTGCGCGCAACGCGCGTCGCGCCGGGCTTCGACGCGCGCCGCCAAGTCACCAGAAAGGTGTATCGCTACACCGTTCTCCATAGCCTCGTTCGCGACCCATTCTTGGAGGGCCGAGCCTGGCGCGTCATGGAGAGGTTCAACCACTCTGACCTGAACGCCATCGCGCAGTCTCTGGTCGGGAAACACGACTTCGCTGCTTTCCGTGGCGCGGCGGATACTCGAACCGAGACGGTGCGACAGATCTTTCGCATCGAGGTGCGACCGGCGCATAGCGATGAACGCATCACCTTGGTCGAAGTCGAGGGCGACAAATTCCTCTACAATATGGTGCGAATCATCGTCGGAACGCTGATCGACATCGGTCGCGAGCGACGGCCGAAGGATGCATTGACGCGGGCACTTGCGAGCCATGCGCGTACAGACCTCGGCATCACCGCGCCGCCGGACGGCTTATGTCTGGAACGCGTCATCATCGACCACGGAATATTGGCGGACGGAACCAGCTTTCATAAGCTGGATTCCTGGCCCCCGGCACATTGACGTAGGGCGATCCGTCGCGTAGCTTCCGCCGGCGACAACGCGGGCGAATGCCCGCTCGTCGAGCTACGCTCAGTCGGAACTGCCGTGTTCCTCACGACAGCGACTTATCGAGCGAGCACTTTAGGAGCTTTGAAACGATGGGCCTCAAGCAAAGAATCGTCGACCGCGGCAAGCAAGCACTTCTTCAACCGAGCGTGCTGCGCTGGGTAACTGACGATCGCGTCATGAAGGCTACCGAGGGGTTGATGGACGCGCGCACGCGCGTCAAGGACGCCTGGAAGGTCCTCCTGAACGGCAACGAGTTGCCCAACATCGACCCGGCCCTGGACGAGAACATCGGCCAGACCGAGCCGGCGGTAGCCAAGAGCAACGGCCATACAAATGGCCACGCCAATGGTGCGACCAATGGCAGCGCCACAGGTGTCGTCAACGGAAGCACGAACGGCGCCCGCATCGACATGAACGACCGCGCAGGGTCGTCGGACATGGCCGAGTCGATGAAAGAGCGGACCAGCCTCGCCAGCGTCGGTGGCAAGGACGTCTTCGAGAAGGCCTTCAAGTTCATGGCCGCCGACAACGCGCGCAAGATGGGGATCTACCCCTACTTCCGCCCGCTCGATTTTGCGGACGGTCCCGAAGCGCAGATCAACGGCAAGCGCGTGGTGATGTTCGGCTCCAACAACTACCTCGGGCTGACCACCCACCCCAAGGTGCGTGACGCGGCCAAAGCCGCGATCGACAAATACGGCACCAGCATGACCGGCTCACGCTTGGTCAACGGCTCGATGCGCTTGCACGAGGAGTTCGAAGAGAAGCTGGCCAAGTGGTTCAACAAGGAATCCGCGCTGGTCTTCACCACGGGCTACCAGGTCAACATCGCAACCTTGGCCGCGCTGCTGTCCAACAAGCAAAGCGTGGCCTTCATCGACCGCAACGTGCACGCTTCCTTGTACGACGGCGTGCGGCTCGGCCAGTCCGCAGGCGCACGGCTCGTTCGCTACCGTCACAACGACGCGGAATCGCTGGATAAAGCCCTCGAAAAGCTGGAGCCCGAAGAAGGCGCGTTCGTGATCACCGACGGCGTGTTCAGCGCCGAGGGCGAGATCGCCAAGCTCGACGAGCTCGTGCCCGTGGTAAAGAAGCACAAGGCACGCCTGTTCGTGGACGACGCGCACGCCTTGGGCGTGATCGGACCGGGCGGTTTGGGCACGGCCGCCCATTTCGGCCTGCTCGACCAAGTCGACCTGATCGGCGGCACCTTCTCCAAGTCGATGGCCAGCATCGGTGGTTGGCTGGTCGGCGAGCGCAAGGTCCTGGACTACATCCGGCACTTCGCGCCCTCCTTCATGTTCGCCGCCGCCGCTGCACCGCCCTCCGTCGCCGCCGCGATGGCCGCCTTCGACGTGATGCAGGAAGAGCCCTGGCGCATCGAAAAGCTACGCGAAAATTTCACCTACATGCGTGAAGGACTGAAAAGCCTCGGCTTCGAGCTCGGGCATACCCAGACCGCGGTGATCCCGATCTACATCCGCCAAGATTTACGCACGATCATGATGTGGCGTGACCTCTTGGAAGAGCACGGCATCTACACGAATCCATTCATCTCGCCCGGCGTGCCGCCGAAGAGCGCCATGCTGCGCACCAGCTACATGGCGACGCACGACCGGCATCACTTGGATCGCGCTTTGGAAGCGTTCGAAAAGGTCGGCAAGAAGTACGGCGTGATCGGCAAGTGATCAAAGGGGCCCGCGTGCAGCGCGGGCCTCTTTCACTATTTCACGCAGGCTCGCAGCTGCTGTTCGCGACATCGCAGACCGGCTCAGAGGCGAGCTTGCAGTGGGCATTCGACGTGCATTCCGCGCATTTGGCCGTCGCTGTATTGCAAGCACGGTAAAACCCCGTGCAGTCCGCGTCTTCGCGACAGTCGACGCACTCGTGCTGGGCTACGTCACAAACCCTCCCGAAACAGTCCTCGTCGCTCGCGCAGGCGACCTTGAGGCACTGGTTGTCTGTGCTGCAAATGTAGGAGCCGTACCCGTGTTTGCAGTCGGTATCGCTCCCGCAGGGCGAACACGTATTCGTCTCCAGTACACAGCCCAGCGGCAGCGCGCACTCGTCGGCTTTCGTGCACAAGCCGTACGGGTTCGTGCCGCTGCCGATGCGGACGGAGATGTGGCTGCCATTTTGCTCGGCGCGAGCAGTATCTTCATACAGCCGAAGCTCGGGCTTCAGTTGATCGCAGGTGCGCGCCGCTACCGAGGCCGCGTTGCAGATCGAGGGGGATTGCGTCGTGCAGCCGTGCGCGCACAGGTTGGCGTCGAAGGAACCGCAGCTGGGGGCTCGCGTACACAGTGTGGCGCAGTAGTCAGCGCAGGCATACGTATCCTTCAGCTCGGCACATGTCAGCTGATCGGGCGGGCGTGAAGCCGAACAATCCGCCCCTGAAACGCCCTTCGTGCATTGGTCTTTGCAGTCGCTGGGCACTTCCACATCGCACGCGCTGAGCGCTTTGCACAGGTCGCCACAGGTCGACGCGCAGTTGTTGCGGTCGGCGCTCGCCGAGCAGCCGCTGAGCTGCGAGAGCAACCACACGCCGACGGCCAAACTTGCGCCGCCCAGCCCACCCCGAAACCCCGGAAACCGCGACTCGTTGTCCACTCGGGGAGGATAGCGCAAGACGCCTGAGGTTACGACCAATGTAGCGAGATCCTCGAACCTTTCTTGACTCGGAAAGCGGCCCAAAGTTAGCTGCGCGTTCAAATGACTCTGGAGCTCAAGAGAACGATCATCGGTGGCAAGCTCAACGACTTTCTGAACGTCGTCGACTACATCTACAAGCGAGATCCGAATTATATCCGTCCGCTCGACATGGATATGAAGGATCGCTTGAGCTTCAAGAATCCCTTCTTCGAGCACGGCGACGGCGTAATCTTCACGGCCTTCCGCAACGGCTTCTGCGTCGGTCGCTGTACCGCGCAGATAGACCGCGAGCACTTGGCTCGCTACAAGGACGACGTTGGCTTCTTCGGCTTTTTCGACACGGTCGAGGACCCAGAAGTCGCCAAGCTCTTGCTCGACGCCGCCACTGATTGGCTGCGCGAACGCGGCATGAAGAAAATTCGCGGTCCGTTCTCGCTATCGATCAACGAGGAGACCGGCTGCCTGATCGAGGGCTTCGATACACCGCCGATGGTGATGATGCCTCACCACCTGCCGTACCAGGCCGGCCTAATCGAGAAGTGCGGCTTCGAGAAGCTGAAAGACGTCTACGCCTGGCGCTACACGGTCGGGGAGATGCCCGAACGCGGGCGAAAAGCGCACGACGAGCTGGCGGCGATGCCGGAGGTCAAGACGCGCCACATCGACATGCGAAACCTCGACAGCGAGGTGCGTACGGTGATGAATATCTTCAACGAGGCGTGGGCGGACAACTGGGGTTTCGTCCCGTACACCGAGAAAGAGCTGTCCAAGATGGCAGCCGACCTCAAGCTCATCGCCATCCCCGAGCTCACCTATATCGCCGAGATCAACGGAGAACCCGCGGCATTCGCGGTCGCGCTGCCCAATATCAACGAGCTGATCCGCGAGTTCAAGGGCAAGCTCGGCCCGCTCGAGCTCACCAAGCTGCTCTGGCGGCTCAAGGTCCGTGGCCCCAAGACCGCCCGCTTGGCGCTGCTCGGGATCTCCAAGAAGTTTCGCGGCCAACGCAAGTACGCAGGCCTGAGCATCTTCCTCTATTCCAAGCTGAACGAGTCCGGCAAAAAGCTGGGCATCGAATGGGGCGAGTTGTCCTGGACACTCGAGGACAACGGCCCGGTCAACGTTGGCATCAAATTCATGGGCGGCAAGATTTACAAGAAGTACCGCCTGTTCGAGAAAAACACATGACCATCCTCGTTACCGGCGGCTCCGGGTTTCTCGGTTCGCACATCATCGAACAACTGTCACGAGCGGGACGGCCCGTGCGCGCGCTGGTGCGGCGCTCCAGTGACACCAAGTTCTTGCGCACGCTCGCCAACGTCGAGCTGTTCGATGGCGCGATCGACGATCGCTCGAGCTTGGATCGCGCCGTCGCCGGGGTGGAAGCCGTCGTGCACTCGGCGGGCCTGGTCAAGGCTCGCAATTTGGACGAGTTCATGCGCGTGAACGCACGCGGCACCGAGAACTTGCTGGAGGCGTGCCTGCCGTTCAAAGACTCCTTGAAGCGCTTCGTGCAAGTCTCGAGCATTGCCGTCGGTGGGCCGAGTGACGCCTACGGCAATCCGGTCGCGGTCGACTCGACGCCCCGTCCGGTCACCGACTACGGGCGCAGCAAGCTGGCGGCGGAGCGCGCCGCGCTGGCCAAGAAAGATCAACTCAAGATCACCGTGATCCGGCCACCTGCCATCTACGGGCCGCGCGACCGTGAGATCTTGGCCTTCTTCAAGTCGATCAAGATGGGCGTCTTGCCGCTGCTCGGCTCGCCTCAAAGCAAGCTGAGTATGACCTACGGCCCGGACTGCGCGCGCGCGTGTGTCTCCGCGATCGACGCGGACGTGCCCAGCGGCAGCATCTTCGCGGTCGACGACGGCGCCGTGCACACCATGGCGGAGCTGATCTCGGAGGCCGAATCAGCCATCGGCAAACGCGCATTTTTGCGCATTCCGCTGCCGAAGCGCGTGGTTCTTGGCGCAGCCTTCATGAGCGAGAGCTATGGCAAGCTCACCAACCGAGCGATGATGCTCACCCGTGACAAGTGCAACGAGCTGTTCGACCAATGGGTGTGTGACGGCGCAGACGCGCGGCGTGACTTGAATTGGTCACCCAGCGTGAGCTTTTCGCAAGGCGTCAAACAGACGGTCGACTGGTACCGCAACGCCGGCTGGCTCTAGTCATGTTCGAGCGACTGGCGCTGGCTAGCTTCGCGTGGTTCGCAATTCACGCCTTCGTAGCCGGCTCGGAACTGCGCTGGTGGCTCGTGCGACGCTTGGGGCAGCGGGGATTCAGCGCGTTCTTCTCACTACTCTCGCTGGCTTCGCTGCTATTTCTGATCGACGCCTATCGTAAGGCGACTTTCTACCCGCTCTGGTTCTCACCGCAGATTATCCATTGGCTGCCGTTGGTCGTGATGCCATTTGCTCTGGTGCTGCTAGTGGGCGCCTTCAGCGTGCCGAATCCGACCGCGGTGGGGGCGGAAAAAGTACTCGAACGCACGGATGCAGCGCGCGGCGTGCTGCGCATCACGCGCCACCCATTCCTCTGGGCAACCGCGCTCTGGAGCGGCGCGCACCTGCTGGTCACGGGCCACATAGCGGCCATTCTATTTTTCGGCACGATGCTGGCAACCGCCCTGCGCGGCACCGCCAGCATCGATGAAAAGCGCCGGCGCACCAACAAGGTCGAGTTCACTCGTTACCTCGAGATCACCTCGAACGTACCGTTCGCTGCGATCATTCTGGGCAAAAACCGGCTCGCTTGGTCGGAGCTGTGGGTCCCCATGGTGATCGCCGCGCTACTCACGGCAGTGCTGCTACACATGCACTTGCGCCTGTTCGGCTCCTCCCCCTTCGGCTGAAGAATCGAATTCGACGCTAGCCTCGCACGACGCGCCGATGTCTGCCGCGAGCGGCGAACTCAGCGGGCGACGCGATAGAACGTGGCGCTCGCGACGGCCAACGGTGTGGGAGCGTTCTTCAGCGTGCGGCCCAGGGCCTCGACGGCTTCTGTGTCGACATAGATACCGGGACCCCAGGCGTTTTCGTCGTCTTCGTCCGCGCCGTGGCTGGCGGTTTCGGCGTACAACGCGCGGCGCAGCGGCTCGCTGGGCAACGACACGGGCAGCCATTCGATTCCGCTGACGCTCGGCGGGATCGCTTCGGGGAGGTCGGTCAGCCAGCGGCCACCGTGGCTGAGCACACCGACACTGGCTAGGTCGAGCGCTTTGAGTCGCGCCCGCACTAGCTTAATCCACGAGATCGGATCCTCTAGCTGCTCGCCGTCGGCGAACTCGATGTACAGGGCGTGGCCGAACTCACGCGCAACTCCCGATTGCGCGAGTGGAAAGGCTTCCACACAAGCGC
>DATEPG010000487.1:0-14813 GCA_035273265.1 Polyangiaceae bacterium | reverse complement strand
AAACGATCCCCGTGGCCATCACCAAAGCGAAGTAAGCAGGGTGCAGCTGCGCGAGCGGTGCGGACGGTGCGTGAGCGACCTGTGCCGCCCCGTCGGGGGGCGTCGGTAATGGACTGGTTGGCTGCGGGACGGGCATTGGGGCTGGGAGTCTAAGCAGCTCTCGCTGCCCGATCGGGCCGTTTTTGCGCAAATCCCGTAGAATCCGCGATTGGCGTCGTGCTGCCCAAGCGTAATCTTGAACCCATATCCAACGGCACTTCCGATTCGTTCAACTCTCACTCAGAAGCCTTGCGCAATGCTGCACTGGCGGTAGCGTACAGACATGCGTTGGCGGGTACTTCAGCTTAGCGGCCTTGGTGTTTGTGTCCTTACCTGGTTGTCGGCTTGCGGCACCGGTGGAGGCAAGCTCGAGCCTCGCGGGGTAGGCAGCGGCGGCGGCTCATCGCTGCAGACCGGCGGCGCGCCGGGCCTCGGGGTCACCCCCGGCGCTGGTAGCCCTGGGCTGAATGTGGGCTGCGACCCGATGGACCCCAACTCACCCTGCAACCCGCAGGCGCCCGCGCCGCCCGGTTGCGGCGACGGCATGCTGACCGAGGACGAGGCGTGTGACGACGGCAACGTAGCCGACGGGGACGGTTGTCAGGGCAACTGCTTGGCGACCATGCCTGGCTTTTCCTGTAGCCCGCCTGGCAAGCCGTGCCACGAGTTGGTGATTTGCGGCGACAAGATCGTCGGCTCGTCCGAACAATGCGACGACGGCAACAAGGCCGTCGGCGACGGCTGCTCCGCGACCTGTAAGTTCGAGACCGGCTTCAAGTGCGACGGCCAGCCCAGCGTTTGCGTGGCCACCATTTGCGGCGACGGCAAGAAAGAGGGCGCGGAGAGCTGCGACGACAACAACCAGGTTCCGTTCGACGGCTGCTCGTCCACTTGCCAGACAGAGCCGACGTGCAAGGGCGATGGCTGCACCTCCGAATGCGGAGACGGCCTGCTGATCAACGAAGAATGTGACGACGGCAACACGAAGGACGGCGACGGTTGCTCCTCCGCTTGCAAGAAAGAGGGAGGATTCGAGTGCTCTCAGCAGGCCAACTGCGAGAAGCTGAACGGTGCTTGCATCCTGCGGGTACCAGTCGTCTATCGGGACCTCACGGACAAGCACCCGGACGTGGAGCCCAGCTGCTTGGGGTCGGGGACCCCTGCCGGCACGGCAGCGACACCCAAGCTCGTGAACGCGACGCTCAGCAATGGCGTGCCGACCGCCACCACGGCCGCCACGGCGGCATGCATCAAATCGTTGGACACCTGGTACTCGGACAAAGGCGCTCCCGCGATCGTGCGAGACATCGTGCTGTTCGACAACAGCAAGGGCGGCTACGTCAACCGCTACGGCGCGATGGGCGAACAATGGGAGTCGCAGGCGAAGGTCACTGGGCGCTTTTGCGGAAATGGCGACAGCATGTGCCTGCCGAACCCTCCGATGTTCCCCGGCTGCGACTTCGACGCCACCACCGAGACCTGCTTCTTCCCCTGCCCTGCCAGCATCGGCGGCGCGACAGACTCGTGCGCTGGCGTAATTACTACCCCGAGCGTGAAGTACGACGGAACCCCGCTGTTCTTCCCGCTCGACGATCAGAAGGAGAACGAACCCTGGATCGTCGCCAAGATCCCCACCCAGTATGGCTACAACTGGGAGGTAGAAAGCGAGGTCGTTCCGGGCGCAAAGAAGCACAACTTCCACTTCACGACGCAGGTAACCTACTGGTTCAAGTACGACGCCAAGGCGACCGCCCGGCTCGACTTTACCGGTGACGACGACGTGTGGGTGTTCGTCAACGACAAGCTGGCGGTCGATCTCGGGGGCGTGCACCAGCCGGTCGACGGCAGCGTCAGTATCAGCACGGCCACCGCGGCGACCTACGGCTTGACCGACGGTCACGTGTACAAGCTGAACATCTTCCACGCCGAGCGAAAGAAGGAGAGCTCCAGCTTCCGTCTCACGCTGGCCGGCTTCGAGACGGCACGCAGTGAATGCACGCCCATCTGCGGCGACAACATCGTGAGCCTAGGCGAGCAATGCGACGACGGCGTGAACGACGGCGGCTATGGTGAATGCGCCGCCGGCTGCGTGATCGGCCCTTACTGCGGCGACGCGATCACGCAAGAGGGCGAGCAATGCGACGACGGCAACCGCATGAGCAGCGACGGCTGCAGCGCCACCTGCCGCATCGAAGTGGTAAAGTGAACGGAAGCCAAAAACCGGTCGATTTGCTGATTCGCGTCCGGGGATGAGCGGTCAGGGCTGCGCGGTCACCTCGAGTTCGAAGGTGACCGCGTGGTTCGGTTGCGGCGTTCGCGTGGTCGCTCCGACGAACGGGTCGGAGTCGCGCAGCTGGCCCCAGCGACGGCTGCCCTGCGGGCGAGAGGCCCTCATCGCAGTGGCCGCATAGCGCACGAGCAGCGGGCCCGGGGGCGCGCCGGGCGCGTGGATCAACACGCGGTTTTCGCTGAGTTCAACCGCAGCGATGGTGAGCACCTGGTCGCCCGAGGCGAGTTCGAAGCCGCGCCCCGCCGCCCACTCTTTTGGCTCCGCCGGAGCTGCCGGCAGAGTGCCATCCCAGACCAAGGGAGGCACGGGCACGTGGAAGTCGACGCGGATCACGTCGCCTTCGCGCCGCGCAGACAATGGCTCGAGCGGACGCCACGCCTGGCCTCGCAATACGCTCTCGAAGTACGCCTGCCCGTACTTCTCACCCAGCCGATCGTAGCCGAGGGCATCGAGATGCACGCCGTCGGGCGCGTAGCTGTATTGATAGCGCGGACCGACGCACACCACACCCGAGCCCGGGGCCTGGCTGGCACGAAGAGCTGCCAGCGCCGAGCCTGGCAGCGAGCCAGCGTCGACCGGACAAGAGCTCTGCTGCGTGAGCAGCAGCGGGATCTCGGTCGTTTGCCCGGTGATCGCGCGCAAATCGGCGTTGTAGTTTTGCCAGAGCGAGACCAGCGAGCGCTCGTAGTCGGGATTTTCAGCGTCGGACTCGCCATGGGTCAGCACGACCGCGCCGACGCCGAAGCTCCTCTGCGCGGCCTTGGCCAGACGCGCGATCGCGCGCGTCTCGAATAGCGAACGCTCGTAGGCGACTCCCGTCGCGCCGGAGCGCACGGCGCCCTTGCCGATGACGGACATTGGCTGACCAGCCTCGCCAACCACGCTATGGACGGTCACGTAGTCGCCGCGTCCCTGGCTGACGTTCAGTAGCAGCTGGCTGATTTGGCTGGCCATGCAAGTGTGCGGCGTCTCTCCGTAAATATTGCCGGGGTGGGGACCCGGATAGCCAAGCGCGAACGGCCGAATCGGTTCACGCAGGGGCACGAGCGAGACCCGACTGCTGTCTGGGTTCAAGGCCGGAAAGAAGCGGTTCCCGAGATCGAGCTTGAGGTTGTGAAACGACGGCGAGGTGGCCCGGAGTGGGCGGCCCTCCGCTCCGACCGCGAGACTCTGTCCCGTGCCGATGATCCCGTTGAGATCCCAGCCTCTTTTGAGTCCGGTGTGCGTCGGGACGACGCTCGCGGGCAGTTGCTCATCGCTAAAAGGCCCCGCGCGACAACAGAGGAGCAAGGAGCAGAGCGCCGTGAACGGGTGCCAGCGCATCGCCTTCAACGCCGACGCAGCACGACGCGTGTCCCGGTGATGCCATTTTCGTAGCTGCGGAAGCCGTGGACCGACATCCATAGGTACGACCAGATCCAACGATAGCGTTGCTCGCCGAAATTTTCGACGATGTACTGGCGCTGGCTCTCGACGTTGCGCGCCCATGCCTGGCAGGTCTTGTCGTACGAAAGGCGGTCGTCGTGCACGGCCACTACATCGAACTCGCGACTGTGCTCCGCGGCGTGCAGCAACTTGGGCAAGTAAACCGCCGCGGCGCCCGGATAGACGAGCTTTTGGATCAGGGATCGGAACGGCCGGTTGCGGTTCGTGCCCACGAAATCCGAATAGACATGGCCACCCCGCACGAGCAAGCGCGCGTACTGCGCCATCAGCGCCGCGTAGTCGGTCAGGTGCTCGGTCACTCCCATGTTGGTAATGGCAGCGAACGGCTCGGCCGCCTCGAAGCTGTAAAAGTCAGTCTTGATTACTCGACACGTCTCGCCGAGGCCTTCACGGGCGCACTTACTGGTGGCTGCGTTGAAACTCTCGTCATTCAGTGTCAGGCCGGTGAGATGCACTCCGCGCTGGCCGGCGTAGCTGAGAAAGCCGCCCCAACCTTCGCCAATGTTGAGCACCCGATCTCCCGCTTTCATCTGGCAGACATTCATCGCGTAAGCCAGCTTGCGATCGCAAGCAGCTTGCCAATCCTGGTGAGTCTCGTGCTGCTCGAAAAGGTAGTGCGAATAGATAGGATAAGGGTTGTTCAGAAATGACAGCCAAAATGCCGGGCTGACCGAATAGTGAACGCTCAGGTTTCGTCGCCGCGCTGCGCTGGTTTGTTGCCAGAAAAATCGCGATGAGCTCAGCGCCGCAGTGACGAAGCGTTGGTCCTTCGACGCGCCATCGAATGCCTGGCATAAGGACAGCAGGCTCTCGGCCTCGTCACCGTGCTCGGGCAGCAGATCGAGCCGACCAGCCAAATAGTGCTCGTAAAGGCTGAGCTGGTCACGGACCAAATACGCACGCGCAGCGCCCCAATCATTCAACCGGATACCGGCACACGGACCGTTCTTCCTACGCAGTTGCCTACCATTGGGCAAGACTAGATTGATATCGGGAATCGCGAAGCGCCGGAGTCCACTCTCGATTAGCCCCTCGTGCCATTGCTGAGTCACGCCCAGTATTCTACGACTCACTGATTGTCTCGTCGATGCCTAAGTTCGGCTGGGCGGAGCGCGAGCGACGAATGATGATGTTCGATACCCTATTGATCCAACACGGGGGCGTCGAGCAGCGCGCGAGCGGCGCGCAGATCGCCGGTCTCGTGGCCCTCGCTGAACCAATCGAAGACTTCGCGAAGTTCGCGCAGGCGGAGGGTGTAATCACCGACGTCGAGCCGTAGCTGCGTGCGCATCATCGTTAGTCTGAGCTCCCAGCTCTTGCCCCTTCGCGCGCTCGCAATCGCGAGGCCGTCCTCGATTTGCCGTAGGATCGCCGAGAGTGGCGTGACCCCTTGCTGACGCAAGAGCTCCGCCCGCAGGCGCAGGAGCTCCGGTTCATAGAAGTGTTCGTCGTTCTCTTCGATCATCGGCCCCGCTTCTGCCAGCAGCTGCTCGGCCTGACTGAGCTGCCCGGCGCGCAGGCACATCTCGGCGAGCGTGACCGGGAAGAAGGTGAACCCTACGCGCGCGCCAGTGCTCTTCCAACCATCCAAGCCACGCGTCATGTGCGGAATGCCGAGCTCCAATTGGCCCGAACCCGCCAGGGCCCAACCGAGTTGCATCGTCGCCCAGGCGTTCCAAAGCGCAAATTTGTTGGGCTCCGTGATGCGCAATGCTGCCTGCGAGAGCTCCAGCGCCTCCGTGTGCTCGGCGCGGTGATTGCGGATCAAGGCCGCAAAGCACAGCGCATAGGCCATGGTCAGCGGATGCGACAAACGCCGAGCCAGCTCGACCATATCCAAGACGCAGCGCAGCGCTTGGTCCGGGTAGCCCAACATCCAAAGTGTCCAGGCTTGATAAACGCCATGCGCCACCCCGGGATCGTGCCCGGTCTTCAGGGCCAGCGCTCCGTGCGTTTGTACATCATAGAGCCGCATTCCCTCCGCGGTGTGAACCCGACAAGGCTCGAAATCACCCTGCAAAAAGGCGCTCGATGCGACTGAGCGGTGCGCCAAGAGCAGCAGCGTCGAATCTTGCGACTCGCGGGCGATCTCGAGCAGTTGTTCCCCGAGCGCGCGCGACGCGGGCAGCATGCCGCGCACGTAATAGTACTGCCACAGCCCTTGCATGGCAGGAAATAGGTTCCCCTGCGTGCCTCCCGCGCGAGCCAGCTCGCGCGCGCGCGCGTACGTCTTTTCGACGTCCGGGGCGGCGTAGCCGTGCACGGACATCAACGGCGCGCCGAGTGCGAGGAGTAACCCGAGTTCATGCTTATCGCGCTCGGAGCTCGGCTCGAGCGCATGCAGCGCCGAGAGCGCGTTCTTGTAGTGATCGATGGCCTCGATCAGGCCCGATCGCTGGGTTGCCTGCTGGCCCGCGGTTTCCCAATATGAGAGAGCCTCTTGCATGTTTCCGGCTTCAGCGTGGTGATACGCCAAAAGCTCGGGCTCGAGCGTCACGGTGTCCGGGAACACCCGCGTCAGCGCGTCAGCGGTGCGAGCGTGGTGCAAGCGCCGTTCGCTCTTCAGCAACGACTGATACGCCGCCTGCTGGATCAACGCATGCTTGAATTGGTATTTGAAATCCGGAGCTTGTCCGTGGCGGTGCAATAAGCCCGCTGCGGTCAGGAGATCGAGGCCTCGTTGCAAGCCCATTTCGTCCAGCTCGGACAGTGCGCGGATTAATGAATGGTTGAAATCACGGCCGAGAACGGCGCACACCTGCGCCAAATCTTTCCCCAAACCGCGCAATCGATCGAGCCTCGCCAGCAGCAACTCGTGCAGCGTATTGGGGATTTCGATCCGGCGCTGGGTCAGATTGTCGAGCCGACCCTGCCAGGATTCGACGACCATGCGGGTCAGCTCTTCCACGAACAACGGGACGCCGTCGGCGACCGTAGCCAGATGGGTCACCAGCTCGTCAGGCAAAGTACGGCTCCTGGCGGCGCGCCGAATCATGGCTTCGGTTGCGGCTGGAGGCAGGCGATCGAGACTGATCTGGTGCAGGTGCCGGCGCGGCGACCAGGGCGAACGAAACTCTGGCCGACAAGTGAGTACGACCAGCAATCGGGACGTGGGTAGCAGCCCGATCAGCGAGTTCAGAAATTCGATCGTGGAATGGTCGACCCAATGCACGTCTTCGACGATGAACAGCACTGGGCGTTCAGCGACCCCGCGTAAGAGCAAGGCAATCAGGGCCTCGATGCTCTTCGCCTTGCGCTTTTCGGGCGTGAGTTCGAGTGACGGGTGGCGCTCCTCGCAAGGGATCGCGAGCAGCGGCGCAAAGATTGCGAGCGAGTCCGCGGGGAACCCGAGCTTGTTCAGCTGGCCCTCGAGCTTTTCGAGCTTGACCTGCACCGAGTCCCCGCGCGCGATATGCATCGAGCGCAGGACGAGTTCCACGAGCGGTCGAAAGGCGGTATTCCGGAACTGCGGGCGACACTGGCTGGTCAGGCGGGTGTTGCGTTCTTCGGTGACGCGATCGCGCAGGGCATGAACGATGCGACTCTTGCCGATGCCTGCATCGCCGCTCAAAATAACGAGCTGACCGCGGCCGTCCTTTGCGGACTGCCAGAGCTCGCGAAAGAATGCCATCTCCCGCTCACGCCCCTCGAGCGGAGTCAGTCTCGTGGCTTGTGCCTGCTCGAATCGACTCAGCGCCTCGCCCTCACCGAGGACACGATAGACTCGATCGGCGCGATCGAGTCCCGGCGGCTCGCTGGCAGCGGGGCTGGTCGACTCGACGATGAAATGATTGCCGGTGAGCTCGAGCGTGGCCTGACTGATGATGAGCTTCATCGGCTCGGCCTTTTCCATCATCTTGCGCAACACGTTGGGCACCGTGCCAACCATGGCCGGAAAAGCCGACGCGCCTGCGGCCAGATTCGGTAGCCCGAGGATCCCGCTGTGGATGGCGATTCGAACGTGTGGTTGCCGCGGCCCGGGGCTCAGCTCGCTGAACAACTCACGCAACGCATGCACGATTTCCTGACCTGCCCGGACGGCGTGTTCCGCGTCCGTTTCACGCGCGCTCGGGTAGCCAAAGCAACCGAGTAGCCGCCCGCCCACGGGCGCGCCCAGCAGGCCGCCCCAAAGCTCGACGGCCGCAGCACAGGTTTCGTACAGCCGCAGCTGGGCCTCGATTACGTCGTCGAGATCTAGCTCTACGAGGCCGTCGAAATGACATTCCAAGAGCGTCAGTGGGCGACGTTCGACGCGCGGCGCGCCGCCCGTACGTCCGAGCCCAGCCAACGAATTGCCGAGCAAGAGTTCGCGCTCGAGCTCCCGCAGAGCTTCCAGGAGCTCGGCGGGAGTCTGGTAGCGCCCCTCCGGCTCGTGATTCAGCGCGGTAGCAATGATGCGCTCGGCTTGTTCGGGAAGCATCGGCAGCACCGCGCGCACCGAGGGCGCCACTCGGCGTGTTGGCGCCGCGAAGCTACGGAGCTCTGGCACCGTGTACGGCAGCTTACCGGTCAGCATCTGGTAGAACATTACACCAGCTGCCCAGATGTCCGCGCGGCCATCCTGTGGACCTTCTCGCCAGCGTTCCGGTGCCATGTACGCGGGTGTTCCGGCGCCGTAGCTGGTCGGCGACAACTCGTCAGGCAGGCTGGGCGCGAGCGGTCGCTCGAAGCGCGAAATGCCGAAGTCCAAGATCTTGACGCGACCGTCGCGTAAGATGAAGACGTTGCTGGGCTTCAAATCCCGGTGCACGATCCCATTTTCATGCGCGTGGCTGAGGCCGAGTGCCACTTGCAACATGATGGCGGTCGCTCGCACGGGGAGGATGCGTGAAGCATCCATGATCACGTCCAGGGATTGACCGTCGAGCAGCTCCATCACCAAAAACGGCACGCCATTGAAGGCGCCCATGTCGAAGATGGCGACGATGTTCTCGTGATTCAACTGCGCGGTGGCCCGAGCTTCGCGCTTGAGCTGAGTGATCAGCTGTTCGAGCGGCAGGTTTTGGGTCTCGAGAATGAATTTGACGGCTACGGTGCGACCCAGGTGTGAGTCGATCGCCCGAAAGACGTGCCCCATGCCCCCTTCACCCAGCTTTTCCACGATCTCGAAACGTTGATTTTCGCCGATGCGATCGCCCCGTCGAGGCGCACCGGAGAAGCCGACGGCAGAGACCACCGAGTCCTCCACGGCCCGCGCCGTGCTGCGGGCCTCCCAAGTAGCAGCCAAGCCCAGGGCAGGATCGGCTTTGTTCTCGAGCTCGACCGGGGCGCCGAGAATTTCCGATTGGATCTGTTCGGGCGGTGCCGCCCCGCCGGCTGCGGGGCTCAGCAGCGTGGGCGCCCCCGACGGTGCTTTTTCGGGCCTCGATTCACGCGGAGCGCCGGTCACGAACCAACTCTAGGGGACCGGCACCCGCCAAGAACGCCAGCGCTCTCGGCCCGCTCCGGCAATGCACGCCGCGCGAAGCTTGGCCATGGCTGGCAATGAGCTCTCTCTGGCGCGCGACAAGACCCAAGGTCCATGATGGATACTCGGCATTGTGTAGCGTATTTTTCCGCACCGACGCAAGCGCCCCGCGCGCTAGGCGCGGCCGCTCGGGCTCGCCGGGCGCCTAGCGAGTCCGTGAACGATCCGTGACCTCGAAGAAACATCGTCCGGATAGTCATTTTGTAGCTCCGGCGCCCAGCCCACGGCCTCGAAAATCCTCGAACTTTCAGGGCGTTTTCAAGGGAGCTGCACGGTCGTCATCGAGTACGGAGCTAGCCTGAGCGGGAACGAGGATCCCTGCACGCGCTTCGAGCTGGTTTGAATCGAGGCGTCGTGCTGGCCGTAGCTGAATACCCGCGCCACACCGCGGACCGACGCTCGGCCGAGCGATACGGATACGGTGTACGGCTCGCTGGGACTCTTGTTGATCAAGAGTACGTGGATCTTGCCGTCGACTTGCTTCACCGCGTGGATCGAAACGAGCGCCGTGGACGAGCTGGCCCGGAGCGGCTGGCTGCGAGCTTGATGCCCCAAGTAGGAGAGCATTTGCAAACCGTAGTAGGCCGGAAACGGTGTCTGGGCCGGAGGTTCGATCGCGCCATTCTGCGAAGTCAGGCCACGTGACAAGACCCCGTAGTCCCCGAACTCATAGTTGCCGTACAATGCAGGGTGTGCGTTTCCGTCGACCGGGCTGTTGTGAATTCCCCACCAATCTATGTTCGTGACACCGTTTTCGAGCCAGGTCATGACTTGGTCCGTCAAGAACAGCGCGTTGACGAGGCTCGTCGTTTGCTTGCCCGGATTGTAAGAGACGGAGTTCGTCTCCGTCACCATGATCTGCACTGAGCCGGCGTGTGCGCCGCAGTGCTGTGCCAGCTGCGATTTCAGGGTAGCGATCATGCTGGGAATACTCGGCGTGTAGCTGACCGGTGTTTCCTCTCCGTTCTGGGGCGAAGCGAGCAGAGCAGCGTCGGACTCACCCGTCGGCCCTTGTGGGTACCAATGAATGCTCACGAAATCGAGAGCCCCACAGGCCCTGGACAGCACGGTGTCGTTCCAGGCCTGCGGCGACGCTGCATTGACTTGCCCGTCGGGCCAGTTGCCCGGAGCCGTGAGCACCGCGCCGACGCGAATGGTTGGATCGGCCGCCTTCATCGCTGCGCTATAGCTGATCACCCCGTTTGCGTAGGTGGTCGGATCGTGGGGCTTGTGGTTGACCTCCCAGGTCGCGCCGTACGTCCCGTCGCCATAGACTTCATTTCCGATCTCCCAGTAGCGGATGCCGTAGTCATGGCCTCTGGCGCTTGCCCCCGCATACGTTGGAACAGGACCGTCGTAGCGGCGGCAACCGCGATTGGCGTAGCGTACCCAGTCTGCGGCTTCAGCGGCCGTGCCGGAACCGTAATTGACGGTGATCATGGCTTGCGCGCCGGTGCGCTCGACGACCGCCATGTAAGCGTCGAAATTCGCGACCGGATCCGTGCCGCCGACAGCCGGATCGTCGGGGGTGTTGGAGAGCCAATGGTAGTTGTCCGAGAGCGATCCTCCTGGATAGCGCATGAGCTGAATACCGGCGTCTCGTAGCAGCCTCGGGACACGGCGATCGATCAAGTCCCCGTCCCAGGCGGCGGCGTTCGCACCCACCGCGATCGAAGATAGGACGCCCAAGCTCGCGTCGACGTCCACACTGGCCGTGCTGAGTGTGCCAGAACCCGCCGCTGCCCCTTCGGCGCTCTCTAGCTCCAAACTCTGGGAGGCGAGGTCCGTATTCGTTGGACCGACATCACCGCAGGCAACCAAGCAGATCGCGCCGCAAATATTGGCGCAAACAAACGCGGATCGAAATGCTTTCATCGTAGAGCCCTTCCGTTGTGGAGCGATTGACGCCGGCTCGTCGCGACCGACCGCTCGCGAGCAATGCGCGAGTTGCGGAGAGACGCACGAACCGTCGACCACCAATGGACCCAACCTCGACTCTGGATCGCGGAATGTGCATGTCCGAAAAAGAAACCCGCCGCGCGCTGCGCTCGAAAGCCGTCCCGTCAGCCGACCATTGGCGCGGGATCGAGCCGCGGTCTCAGTTGATATCGATGCTCGCAGAGCGCGCGAGTTGCAATTTCGTGCCAGGAAATCTGCTCCAAACTCACTTGCTGCGGATCCTGATCAATGAAAGAGATCGATCCGCGCCTGATCTGGAAGCTGACGCCCGGACGCGCCGTATGATGGCAGGTCTGCCTGGCAACCGAGGACGAATGCGCATGAAAAACTCACGAATCAATAGGCAATTTTTAGGTTGCCTGACGCTCTCAATCGCGCTCGCCGTGGCGCCCGACGCTGGCGCGGCGGGCGACGCCAAGCCCGTGACGGCTGCCGCCAAACTTGCACCGCCTCCGGACGCCAAGAGCAACGCGAAGGTGAACGGCTACATACAAATGATGAATCGCGAATCAGCACGGCTCTTCGAAGAGCGTTCCAGTTGGCTTTCACAGATCGACCCCAAGCAGGGGCCTACCTGCAAAGAGCAGTCGCTCGGATTGAATGGCATCGATTCTGGGGCCGAGGCCCGTTACGCCGGCTACAAGAAGACCGTGCTCGCCAAGCCCAAGCTCGAGGTCGACGAAGCCGCGCTCAAAATGGTCGAAGCTCTCCAAGCCCTACGCAAGCCGGCCGAGGACGACCGACGCACCTTCTCGAATCCGGAGCTGAAGGCCGAAAAGTGCAAACGTTCCAAAGAGCTCTTCCCCGTGCTTTTGGCAAACTGGAACCAGTATCTCGAAGGACACGAAATCATGAGCGCGTTCGTCGACAAGTTCACGGACGAACGTGATCTGCGCGAGGTCGAGACCACCGCCAAGAAATATGGCAAACGCTATCGCTACCATTTCGCTCTGATCGTGAACGAGAGCAAAGCGCTGCTTCGCACGATCGCAACAGAAGCGCACAAGCCAGAGCCGAGTTCGGCACCGATCGTAGCCAAGTTGACGCCCTTCAACGCGTTGATCGAAGAGTCGAAGCAGCTGTTGCAGAGCGACGGCGCGGCGAAGAAGGGTCAGCCGTACCCCCCGGGCCTATCATTGATGCTGTCTGATTCCATGCCACGCTTTCAGAAGTCGGTCAGCCGCTACATCGCGACGCTGGACAACAAGACCGCCAAAAACCGAGTGCCGCAGGCCAAGAGTGACTGGGGATACGTGACCGACTGCTATAATCAAGTGGTCGATCAGATGAACGGCGTCAGGTTCGACAAGAGCCAGAAGTAGCCGCTCACGCGGGCGGCCCGTTCGCTTGCGGGACAGTGGCTGCAGCCGAAAGCGCGACTCGGCCTGCGAACGGGCTCGGTGGATTTCTCCGTGCGACGGAGCCCGCCGCACTGGCTGCAAATCCAGCAGTCGCTCAAGTTGTGCAACTCGCGCAACTCGCGCAACTCGGGACGCGCGCCAAGCGCCGTTCGGTGCCTGCATCGGTCCGCGCTGGAAAATTCTATTTGACCGATTCGAATCGTCGCTGTGCCGCGGGCAGCGAGCATTCTCGACGGTGCATCGAGGCTAAAAACATGCAAGCCTTGGGGTTAGGACTCGTGTGAGTTCTTGCGACACTCAGCGCGACGTCAGCAGCGACGATCGGCGAGCACGGCAAGAACGGCGCTGATCCTCCAAATCACGCGACGTCCCCCGCCCCACGAAAGCGATGCCATGAAAACCACTCCGCTCCTGATTTGCATTTCGGGCCTGGCCGTCAGCTTTGCCTGCGGTTCGAGCACGGACGGTAGCCTCGTGAGCGCAGCCGCCGGTACCCCCGGGAGCCCCGGAACGGCGGGAGGCATGGTTTCGCTCGTGGTCGACGAGCCCGGCAGTGGCGGCTCGCCCGGCGCGAAAACGGGCGGGATCGTCACCTTGACCGCAGATGAAGTGACCGCGATCAACAACAATGCGTGCGAGGGGTGGTCGGTCGAACCAGAAACGAAACCGGCCGTGCTCGAGTTCGTGGTCGACACCAGTTTGTCCATGAACGAGGTGCCGGGCGCAGGCATGCAGCAACCCGGACGGCCCGGCGGCGGCGGGACGAACGGCCCCACCAAATGGCAGTCCACACGCGACGCGCTCAAGGCCGTGATCTCGACGTTGCCCGATTCGATAGCCGTGGGTTTGCTGTTCTATCCCAACATGGCCAGTCAAGCGCGCTCGAGGCCCGCAGCTCCCGACAGTTGCGTGAACACGATGGCGGGTACCGCACCCGCACCACTGACCGCCGTGCAGAAGGCAAGCTTGATCGCTGCACTCGACGCGACGGACCCCGAGGGCTGGACACCGACCGACGCGGCCTACCAGCACGCTTTGCAGTCGGCAATTTTGCCGACCAGGCTTCCTGGTGACAAATACATGCTGCTGATCACCGACGGTCAGCCCACCCTGCGCGGGGACTGCACCAGCGCCGGCAACGGAGCCGGCATCACTCCCGTAGAATCGCAGCCGATCGTCGATCATGTCGCCGCGGCCTTGGGGCAAGGCGTACGCACGTTCTTGATCGGTTCGCCCGGTAGCGAGGGCGGACGGGCGTGGATGTCGGAGGCCGCGATCGTGGGCGGCACGGCCGCTGCGGGCTGCAAGCTGATGGGACCGCCCTTCTGTCACCTGGACATGACCACATCTCCGGATTTTGGTGCCGCGTTGAAAGCGGGTCTGAACAAGGTCACCGGTTCGATCGCTTGTACCTACGACATTCCCGATCCGGGTCAGGGCCAAGTGATCGACCACAACTTGATCAACCTGATCGTCACCACCGCAGCGGGCACTCAGCTCGTGCTTCCCGACGACGGCGCCGACTGCACCGAGGGTTGGCACATTTCCGGCAATCAAGTCGTGCTCTGCGAAGGCACGTGCTCGCGCGTGCAGCGCGAGAATGATTCGATTCAACTCTTGTTCGGCTGCCAATCGGGCAGCATCGGGGTGCCCAAATGAGCGTCGCTGCGGTGTGCTCGGTCTGCTTTTGCTGATTGACTAGAAAATCCGATGCCTATCCATCGCCTGCTCCGTGTCCCTGGTCTGATTGCGTTTCTTGCGCTTGGTTCGGCTTTCGCAGCTGCCTGCGGGAGCGCGGACAACGACGACTCTGCCGCAGCCGGCGGTTCAGGGGCTGGCTCGGGCGGAAAGACGCCCGCGGGCGGCAGGACGGGGCGGGGCGGAGCCGGAGGCTCGATCGCGGTTCCTGACCCCGCCACCTGCAACCAACAGATGCCCGTCGCGAGCCAGCCGTGCACGGTTCCGGTCGGGACCGTTTGTCCGACCGCTAGCGGTAATTGCGTCTGCACGGCCACCGCTTGGAAGTGCTACGAAGTTGGCGGAAGAGCGGGCGCGGGTGGGGACTCGGGTGCGCAAGGTGGCGCTGCCGGCAGGGGCGGTGGTGCAGGTGGCGGAGGCACGAGCGGCGCTGCAGGCGGAGGTGGTACGAGCGGCAAGGGCGGTACAGGCGGCGGTGGCGCGAGCGGCAAAGGCGGCACCGGCGGCGCAGGCATCGGCGGCGCAGGCATCGGCGGCGGCGCGGGCACCAGCG
>DATEPG010000486.1:0-6846 GCA_035273265.1 Polyangiaceae bacterium | reverse complement strand
CCCGGACGTCGAGAACCAACGCCTGCTGCAGCCGTATACGCTCAAAAAGCGCGACCGCGTCCGACCAGGAGGACCGTGTCGCGACTCAACCCGGGATTTCGTGCGCCTGCGTGAGCTTCTGGGTGCGCGCGGCGCGAGCGTACCCAAACTCGAGCGGCCGTTCGACGCGAATGCGGTGCGCGACGTGCGCCGGCGCTTCCATCGTTGAGACCACGCGCGTGTGCACCCTGCACAGCACACGTTTCAGTTCTATTTCGATGGCATCTAGAAACTCACAAGTAACACTTTGACGCCCGCTTCGTGCAGCTTTCCCTTTCGTGATAGCCAGTGCCTACTCTCCAGGGTGATGCACACGAATAGCTTTGACGGCGTGGCGTCAAAGCTCTAATCGTGAGGGATGCATCCTTCGGGGACGAATCTTGGGCAATGGCGAGCTCTGGCGTTCAGCACGCTGCTGGTCGCGGGCGCGTTCATCGGTTGCTCGGGGCAAACCCAGTCGTCCAACGGCCAGGGCACCGGCGGCGAGCCCGCGATCGGCGCAAGCGCCGGTCGAACGTCCGTGGGGGACGCGGGTACGGATGCCGACTCGGGGCTCGGTTGCAATCTGGACGCGGATTGCTCGGTTGGCGTCTGTGACTCGACCCGGCGTGAGTGCGTCGAGTGCCGGGTCGATGCCAGCTGCGCCAAAGGCGAGCGCTGCAAGAGCGGCCAGTGCGTCAACGCGAGACCCTGCACGATCGGCGCGTATAGCTGTGACGGCAACACCCTGCATCAATGCTCGCCCGAAGGCGAGCTCGAATTCAGTCGCGAGTGCGCCAAGAGTGAGTATTGCGACGAGCGACGAGCTCAGTGCGAACCGCAAGTTTGCAAGCCCGGAACCGCCTCGTGCGACGGCGGCAAGGTGCTGGAATGCAACGAGCAAGGTTCGGAGGCTCTACCCAAGCAGCTCTGTTCGCTCACCCAAACCTGCGTGCAAGGCGAATGCCGAGACATCTCGTGCGTTCCCCAAACCACCTTCTGCAATGCGGGGGACGTGTGGGAATGTGGACCCGACGGAACCACCTCGCAGTTGGACGAACACTGCGCTTCGCAACAATTTTGCCTTGAGAAGGACCACACCGCGACTTGCAGCGCGACGGTTTGCTTCGCCGGAGACGCGCTGTGCGTTGGCAACCTGGCCACGAGCTGCAAACCCGACGGTTCGGGTCCCAAGCCGGGAGGCACTGACTGCAGCGCCGCCAAACAGCTGTGCTACTCGGGAGAATGCCGGGATCCGGTCTGCACGCCCGGAGAAAAGCTGTGCGACAACGACGATCTCTACATCTGTAGTGCTGCCGGAACCGACAAGGTCCTGCTCTCGAGCTGCGGCACGACTGCCGCGTGTGACTCCGTCACGGGAGCCTGTCGAGCGCGCATTTGTGAAGCGGGGAAATTGAGCTGCGACGGCACGCGCGTGGTCACTTGTAACGAGTCAGGCACCGCGTTCCTGCAGTCAGGGCCGGATTGCGCGGCGAGCAATAGCCTGTGCCAAGCAGGATCGTGCAAGCCGATCATCTGCACGCCTTCCAAATACATTTGCCAGGGCTCGGGCACCGTCAACGTGTGCAGCGCGGACGGCACGACGTCATCGTTCAGTAGCAACTGTTACGTCGGCTCGCATTGCGTCGACGACTATTACAGCTTCGGCGCCTACTGCACCTCTTACTATTGCCAACCGAATGCCGTCGGTTGCAACGGCAACCTGCTCACCACTTGCAAGGCGGACGGCAGCGGCTGGGTCACCGGTGGCACCGATTGCGGGCAAACCAATGCCGTGTGTTCGAGCGCGCAATGCAAAGCCAAGGTATGCACGCCGCAAGCCCGTTTTTGCGGCAGCGGTAACGTCCAGCAGTGCGATTCGACCGGGCTCAATTTCTACCAATCACAGAGCTGCAGCTACGGCACTTACTGTCGCGCACAAGGGAGCAACGCGGAATGCGCGCTCATGGCATGTTTGCCCGACGCACCGGCGAGCTGCGCCGCTGAGAAGTTCGGTGTCTGCGCCGCAGACGGTCTGAGCGTCGGGACAGGCGCCACCGACTGCGCTGTGGCGGCCAAGGTGTGCACCGCCGAGGGCTGCGCACCTTCGGCCGTCGACACGCTTGCCTCCGCGAACTTGGTGGGGTCCAACAACTACTCGAACAATTACGTTTACCTCGACGTCCTCGACGTGCACAGCTCGCGCAAGCTGACCTTGCTCGAGGCCTACCTTTCACTGCCAGCGCAACGCAGCCTGACTTGGACCGTCTATCAACGGAACCCCGCGAACGGCTACTACGAGCTCAAGTACCAGAAGGCGACCACGGGCACAGGCACCGGCTTCCAGAGCAGTGGGCCGATCTCATTCGCCCTCGCCGCCAAAAACGTCTACGCCGTCGGCGTGAGCATTGGCGGCGGCGGCTACGCCTTCTACTACGACTCGGTCGCGAGCCCGCCGCTGCTGCCGTTTGCAGGCGTCGTTGGCGGCATCAACACCAGTTTCGCAACCAACCTTTATTCCAATTCGGCCTACCTGAGCACGCTGTACAGTCTGCGTTTGACCACCACTCCTTGAGTGATCGCCGCGGACAGGCTTTGGACGCCCCTCCCGAAGCTTTTGGCGTAGCTAGCAACGCACTACCATCATCCGCGGCCTTGCCGCCGCAGATTGTCCCTACCCCACTGCAGCTCGGCTGCGGACGTTCTGACACTGGAGAGGTTTAGCCATTGTCGCCGCCCTGGCTTTTCTGTATCCAGTCGCAATGGCTTGGCCTCGGTTGTCTTGGGCACGCGCATTGGTCTGGCCCTTGTGCGCGTTCGCTGCGCTATCGTGCAATGACAAAATGTTCACCAGCACGCAGGCGAGCGGTGGCGCGGCCGGGGATGGTTTGGGTGCGCTCGGAGGCAGCGCGGGGGAGGGCTTTCTGGCCGGTGGTGGCGCCAGCGGCACATCGACCGCCCTGGGCGGAGCTTCGGGCGCAAACGACGCGGGTGCTTCGGGCACGAACGACGCGGGTGCTTCGGGCACGAACGACGCGGGAGCGGGCAACTTTCCGGGCGGATTCGAGTGCGCCGCGGTTCATGGCCAGGAGTTCGGCGGGCACTGCTATGTCGACGCCACGGTCGAATCCAACTCGGCGTCCCAGGCGGTCGCGGTCTGCGCCGAACTGGCGAAAGAGCATCAGGTGTTCGGGCATTTGCTCGTACTCGACTCGGCCGAGGAGCAGGCCTTCGTGCTGAAGCGGGTCCTGGTTTCGTTTACCGACGTGAGCGACGCTTGGCTCGCGCTCACGTGCAACCAGCTCGATCGCCCGGACATCAACGATTGCTATTGCTCGGGTTGCAGCAAAGCCATGCTCGCAGAAAAGCAACTATCCTGGGTTTGGCTCGACGGCGCATCGTCGACCTTCGGCTGGGTCAACGGCAACCCCAACGGTGGCTTCCGTTGCGCGGCGCTCGGCTACAACCCCGAAACGACCATTTGGGGCTGGGTCGACCGCCACTGCGACAAAACCTCGTACTCTCACAGCTCCGGATACACGCATAGCTATCGCACCATCTGCGAGCTCGAGCCTTAGAACCTTCAGAGGTCGGGGAGCTTTCATTGATGGGCACAATGCCCGTCGCGCCCGTCTCAGCCTTCGGCGTCCGATCCCGGCTACCCTGCGAGGACGCGAGCTGCGCGCCCTAGCGCCCGAGAGCCAGCTCAGGCGTTTGCGCGCAACTCTGCGTACTCGCCTGGCTGCTTGATCGTCGAGGGATCTTTGGTCTTGAAGAGCTTGGTGTCGTCGTACTTGCCGAAGCGACTCACTGGCTCCGTGCCGCCCTTGGTGGCGTAGCCGCTGGCATCGGCCTTCACGCCAATCGCGTTCATCAAGTTGCAGAAGTACTTATTGATCGGCATCGAGGCCATCGCCGAGGGCGTTCCGACGTTGTCCAGCTTGCCGATCGGACTCTGCCCGTCGACACAATCCTCCTCGCTGTGTCCGACCGTCAGATCGGCCTTGCCACCGTCTAGGTTGATGGCTTGCCCGGTCTTGAAATAGCCGCCGCAGCTTCCAGCCTGGAGGATTGGCATGTTGTTCAGGTTGTGGCTGTTGCCGTCGGACATCTCCTGAAACCAGACCGTGGCGGTGTTGTCGAGCAACTTTTTGTCGCCTTCGTTGATGCTATCCAGCTGTTTGACCAGGAAGGCGAACTGCGCGGCGAAGAACGAGTCAACCTTGGCGATCTTGGTGAAAACATCGTCAACGCACGGGCCACCCATGTTCGGACCCCCAATGCGGTGCGAAAGCCCGTGATGTTCCTCGGTCAAGCCAAGGTTGTTATACGTGTGATTCCCGGGCGTCTTCATGAAAATGACACGATTGGAATCGCAGATGGCGGAGAGCACAGCCAGGTTCATCATCACGGGCGCGGCCTTGGCGATGTCGCCGCCGCCGCCCTTGAGCGCGGCGTCAGTCAGGCCGAGCTGCGTCGCCATTGCGGGATTGCACTGCGCCGAGACGGAAGTGTTGGTCTCGTGCAGCAGCTGAACCCAATCGCTCAGCCGTTGTTTGTCAGAGCCGCTCATGTCGATGCGCTGCAGAGAACTCAGGTCGTCTCGCACCAGATCGATGACGCTCTTGCCCCGGACGGACCTGTACGTGTCCGCCGACATCGCGCCCTTGCCGAACAAGTTGGTCAGCTGGCTGTAGATCTGCGAGGGCGTGCCAAAACCGGGGAAGATCCGGTTAGGCGCGTCGTACGAGATGATCGACTGCGTGTTGGTGGTGCCGCCGCTCACGCCGCCGATTTGCATGAAAAGCGGAGATCCGCCCATCGGGTTGACCTGCTCGGCGCAAATGTGGTCGAGCGAGCGACCAGTGGGCGTACCCGTGAACTTGCCGTCCGCGGGGGTTACCGGATGTCCGGTGAAGAACGTGCCGCACACCTGGGTGTGCGGATCCGTGGTCTGCCCGAGCTCGCCTCCGAAGCTCCACTCGTTCATCTGTCGGATCCCGCGCACCATCAGCAATTTGTCCGCGTAGGGTGCCAGCGGCTTGAGCGTCTTCAGCGCGGAATAATCGGCGCTGCCGAGCGGGCCGTGAGATTTCGTAGGGAACCAACGGTTGGTCAAGCAGCCGTAGTGCGTGAAGAACACGATCAGGCGCTTTGGCACAGCGACAGGGACTGAATCCGCCTTGGCCTCGCGCTCGGCAACCGAGCTGAGGAAGGGAGCAGCAACGACAGCGCCACCCAGGCCGTACAGAAACCGCCTGCGATTGAGGAGATTCTTGGTCATCTGCTGATCTTTCCTTGCGGGTTCACGGACCGACGGTGCGCAGACGAAACGAATCTGCTTCGGTATAGTCGGCCATCAAATTCAAGACGGGGTAGTTGGCTCGAGCCAAGTTGGTAGCAAGCTGGTTCACGGTGCAGGCGTCGTTCTCGTTCGGTGCCCGGCCCGTGGCGAAGGTGACGAACTGCTCGGCGTAGTGACGTTGAACGGTGGCTTGCGCCGCCAGCTCCTTCATCATGTCGAGGGGTGACGAGATGGTCTTCTTCTGCCCTGGGCCCAAGAAAACGTCGGCAGTTCCGTCGATCGGTCCGGTCAACTGATCCGTGTCCTGCCAGCTGCCGATCGCGTCGTAGCGCTCGAGCACGAAGCCGGCCGGATTGATGAACAGAGCGTGGCAGGACTTACACGCCGGAACACCGGTCAGAGCTTCGATTTGCTGACGACGAGTCGTGTACATACCGGGCGGAATCGGGGTCTTCAATGCGTCGGCAGTGGGCTCGCCGGGGTGGACGCCGAGGATTCGCCCGCTGATGAACGCGCCCCGTAAGATCGGGCTCGTCGCGCCGTAGTTCGAGAAAGTGCTTAGAAACCCGGCGCGGGTCAAGAAGCCCGGCCGCTGCTTGGGATCGAGCTCCACCCGCACTGGCTCCGCGCCGTAGGCAGCAGGGTCGAGCCCATACACCGCCGCTGTGTCTCGAGTGACGAAGGCCACGTTGCTGAGAAAGAGATCGTTGAGGGTGCCGCCCTTGAACACCAACTCCTTGAAGAACGAGTCCATCTCTCCGAGCAGCGGCGCGTAGGTGGCGGCGGTGTACTTCGTGAACTTCGGATCGTGCTCCTTGTTATTCAGCCAATGCGAAGACGTCTCGATGCCCAGGTAAGCTTGGTGGAAGCGAGCAACGGCCGGCTCCACCTTGTCGCTCTTGAGCATGCGCCGCGCTTGCTCGGCGATTTGTTCCTTGCTGGTCAGCTGGTCGTTGTCGGCGGCGGCGTTGAGCTCGTCGTCCGGAACGGTGCCCCAGAGCAGGAACGAAAGTCGCGCCGCGGCCTCGAAGCTGGTAAGTTGATTGGCCGTGCCGTCCAGGCTTTTGTCCGCTGAAAGCTCGGGCAACATGATGAACGAGGGCGAAGCGAGGAACGCGAATAGGATCGTCTCCGCGATCTCGGCGGGCGTCCCCACGGGAGTGACGTTCTTGAAGCGCTCGAAGCTCGTCACCTCTGCAGGTGTCAGCGGCCGACGAAACGCCTTGCGACCGAAGCTCTTGATGGTGTCGGTCAGGCACGTGCCGACGGCTGGCTCGCAAGCCATGAATTGGGACCTGTTGCTGCCCGCGATCACGTCCGCGGCGATCTTCTCCGCCGTCTTCAGGTAGCCGTCCCAAGCGATGGCCGTCATGCTGCCGTCGTAGTCGGGGGCAAGCGCCTTGGATGGCGGGTCCCCGGCCACCGCCGTCACGCCCAGCAGGTCTCTCATCACGGCGTTGTACGCGGCGCCCTTCATTCGCGGGATCTGCGAGGTTGGCGGGACGCCCGGCGTGCAGCTGCCA
>DATEPG010000485.1:0-3148 GCA_035273265.1 Polyangiaceae bacterium | reverse complement strand
GAGATCGAAGAAGCGATCTCTGGCACGCACCTCGAGCAGAAGCTCCGGGGAGCTCGGCAAGAGGCGCGCGGCGCTGGCTGTGCGTAGGGCCAGGTATTCGATGACGATGCTCGACTCCGGGATGTAGCAATCCCGCTCGGTATCACGAAGCAGCGGAAATTTACCGAGCGGCGTGAGCTCGAGGAACGCGGCACGCTGCGCCGGGTTGCCTAGGTCGACTAGCTGCTTCTCGAAGGAAACCTCCGCTTCGTAGAGTGCGATCAGGGCCTTCCAACAATAGGAAGCGAGTGGGTGGTAGTAGAGCTCGAAAGACATGGACTCGTCGCTTTCTTTTTGAATCATGCGGCATCAGCGGTCCCGAATGGCCGCGAGCGGTGCCGAGGTGAGGGTGAAGGTCGAAGGTGGAGTTCGAAGCTGCTCAGGCTCAACGAGCGGGTAACCACCAGCGGTAACCGTTGCTGCGGAATGGCAGCCCGAGCTCGCGGCAAACCTCTTCGATGAAGTCGGGCGTGAAAAAGTAATTGCGGAGCAAGCTGATCCGCCCGTCGCTGACTTCGAGTCGCGTGACTGCGCGCACTGCCTCGCCATCGTCGTGTGCATACCAAGAGAGGAGGAGCGGTTCCCCTCGACAAATCACCAGTTCCAGGCGCGCGGGCCTGGGCTGCACACCTGCCACGAAGCGCGCTTCCATGCCGCCGCGCTCTGCGGCGGTCGCCATCCGTTGACTGCCGAAGACCATCCCCCGCAGGACGTTGCCGGCCGCGGGGCCCTCGAGCGTCGCGCTGACGACCTCGATCGCGGCGTGGTCGAGCAGCAGCTCGGTCATGCGCCCGATATCTTGTGCGTTGAACGCGACGCAAAAAGCGCTGATCACCTCCGGTACCGCGCGTTTAGTCGGATCCGGCTCTGGCTGCTCGAGCTTGTTTCGTCCGCGATGGATCGCCGCCTTGACGGCGCCCACGGTCGTCGAGAGCGCCTCGGCGATCTCCTCCAGCGTGAGCTCGAACACGTCCTTGAGCAGCACCGCGGCCCGCTCTTGGGGAGCGAGCTGTGTGACCAAGGTGCTGGCGGCTTCGCGAGTGGCCTGCGGGTCGGGGGACGCCACGCTGGGCTCCGCTGCTCGTTCCGTCGTCGCGCTGCTTCGCTCGCGTCGCACGCGATCGATCCAGAGATTCGACGCTACGCGAAACAGCCACGCGCGCGGATTCGGCGGCGCGTGCCCCATGCGACTCAACGTCGCGAACGCCTGCGCCAGCGCGTCCTGCGCCAAATCCTCGGCGTCCCACGGGCTGCGGCTCAGATAGCGGCAGTACCGGTACAGTTCGGGCCGCAGCGGCTCGTAAATCGACAGGAAACCGTGCCAAGTGCGGCGCGCTTCGCCGGACAGTTCCTCGAGTGGCTGGCTGACTTGAGAAGGCATGGCAGGAGAACGGGCGAGCTCGAACAAAGGATACGTCGCTCTGAGCCTTTTTTAGGGAACGAGGTAATAGGCGGGATTTACGGGCCAATCCGAGCGGCCTGGCGGGCTCACCCAGCACCATCGAGGCGCCGTCCCATGCTCACCCGCTCCTCGACGATGAAGCCGAGGCTCTGGTAGAACCGGACCACCTCCGCGTTCGACGCGCGGACCTGAATGTTGACCTTCGGACAGCCCCGCTGATGCAGGGCGAACTCCGCGGCGCGCATCATTTGGCTGGCGAACCCCCGTCGCCGCGCTTCCGGGGCAACTGCCAGATGGTAGATCCAACCCCTTACGCCATCGAAGCCCGCCATCACCGCCGCAACGAGCGCATGATCGAGCAGGCCGACGAGCAGCAACTCGGGCTGTACCTTGAGCTTGTTGGCGATCATCACCCTTGGCGCGTTCCACGGCGGATCGTCGGCGAAGACCCGGCCCCAGAGGCTCTCGAGGGCCGGCTGGTCTGGCAACTCGAACGGCCGGATCGCAAAAGGGACGATTGCTGGCGTCATGACGAAACTCGCGCGCCATGTTAGCGATGTTCGGTTGCCCGCGCGAGTCGCAGTTCCAGCTCGAGCTGATTTCGTCGCTCTTGAACTAGCTTGATCAGCGACGGCGACGAGAACTCAGCCGCAACGGTGCGAGAACTGCCCACCTGTGTGAAGTTCAAATTCTTCTGCGGAAGGTCATAAGAATTGGCTCTGCTTGCCACTGACTGTGTGGATTCAAATGCCAAACTTACGTGGCGCAGTCATATCAGGTCCAGTAACTCGGCCCCGATGGTCCGGGGAAGCTGAAGCTGACGAAACCTCGGGGGAGCCGACAAACTCACGTGTGTGTCCGATTGCGCCAGTGTCGACCTGGCGCTGCGATGCTGACGGCGGACAACGGATCACGCCCACGTCGGAGCTGTCCGAAACTGGCGAGCACCATTTCTGGGACACTCCGCCGAGATATTCGGTCACCAATTTGCAGTCGATAGCGCCTGCGCCCGTGGGCCCGGCCCCCTCGCTTTTGCGTATCGGATCAGCGCGGCTTTTGTTCGCGACCATCTTTTGCGCAACGGTCGTGCTTCTTGCGCTGGAACTCAAAGCTCTCACCACACAAGCCGCCGCGCCGCAGATCGCTGACGGCAATGACCCAGGGGCAGCGGCCACTGTGGAATCACCCGCGGTGCGCCCCTAGCGAGAACATCGCCCCTAACTCCAAGCGCAACGCGCAGTTCGCGTTGTCGATCGATTTTTCCGGCACGCTCCTGCGACATCGCGGGCACGTTCTGGTTTTTCCTAGGACGGGGATTGCCCCTGTCTCTCAATCACAAGAAGGGCTTAGCAAGAAGGGCTTAGATAGATGAGTAATTTGCGTTGGCTGCTATTGGTTCCGTCGGTTTTGTTCGTCGGTGCGAGCTGCAGTTCGAATGACGATTCGTCGAACGGCAGCGGGGGAGGCAACGCGGCGGGTCGGAGCTCGTCCGGTGCTAGCAGCGTCGCGGGATCCGCCGGCAAGTCGAGCGGGGGGTCGCCCGGTGAGGCGGGGACCGGTGAAGGCGGCAGCGCCACGGCGGGGGCGACCGGTGACGAAGCGGGGCAGGCGGGGGAGCTCGTGACCGCGGGAACGAGCGCGGGAGGCGGGGCAAGCACCGGCGGCGGCGGAGCGATCGCCGGCGGCGGCGGAGCGATCGCCGGCAGC
>DATEPG010000484.1:0-2922 GCA_035273265.1 Polyangiaceae bacterium | reverse complement strand
TTCCTTCGGCTACAGCAAACTCTTCGACGTGCGTGAGGCGTACGCCGTAGCGCAAGGTTCCGGCTTCACGTTCACCGCTGGTAAGTTCACGACCTACCAAGGCATCGAGGTCGTCGACGGCTGGTTGAACCCGACCATCACCCGCGGCTACTTGTACTACCTGGCGGAGCCCGTTACGCACGTGGGCGCCAAGCTGCACTACACGACCAACATGTTCGACGTCGGCGTGGGCGTGGTCAACGGCTGGGACACGAACAACGGCTACTTCACCACCGGCGACAACAACCCACAGAAGACGTTGATTTGGCGCGCCGCCGTTACCCCGGTGCCGCAATTCTTCGCCGCATTCTCCGGCACCTACGGTGTGGAGAAATTTTCGAGCAGCGTGGACCCACGTCTGTCGATGGACCTTACCGGCGCCGTCACGCCTCTGCCCAACCTAGTCATCAACTTCCAAGGCAACTACGGCAGTGAGAAGAAGCTCGACTGGGTGGATGGTGCCAAGTCGGCATCCTGGCTTGGCTTTGGCCTGCAGCCGGTGCTCAAGATCAACGCTTTCCAAATCGGCGCCCGCTTCGAGATCTTTCAAGACAAGGGGTTGTCGCGCACCTACGGGTTCAGCTCGGTGATCAATCCGAAGGCCGGCGATGGCACTCTGGAAGATCCGAGCAACACAAAGAACAAGGTCAGCCTCTGGACCCTCGGTATCGCCCCCGGCTACACCATTGCCAACGCTCTGCTCCTGCGCACGGAGTTCCGCGTGGATGGCGCCAACGAAGAAGTGCTCTGGGGCGGCAAGAAGACCCAGTCTTCGCTCGCATTCAGCGCGGCCTACTACTTCTGAGAGCCTGGCCTAGCGACCGCAATCAGGCGCGCTCGGGCTCACTCGTTGAGCTCGAGCGCGACCTCGATCAGATCGGGGTGCTTCGGCACCTGCTTCGACAAGGCCAGAACGTACGGACGCGCCCGCTTGTCCTCGGCTGCGGTCAGGGCCCGCGCGACCAGGATCCGGAGCGTGAGTGGGGTTTCGGCCGGAGGCAGATCGAGCTTGGCGGTGCGTGCCGCGGCTTGAGCCTTTTGCTTGTTGGCTACGTCGACCAGCACGCCGAGCCAGGCGGTGAGTGGGCCTAGCACCGTGGGGTGCTTGGCGACCAAGTTGCGCGCTGCGGCGGTGTCGTCTTTCTTTAGGAAGCCGTACAGCGATTCGATCAGCACGGCGCTGGTGGTCGAACCCTCGCGCGCGGCGACGGCGGATTTGAGGGCGTCGTCGATCTTCTTTTGGTAGCGATAGAGGCGCGCTAGACGCAGGTGATGCACGGGGCGCACGGCGTCGCCCTGGCGTCGGTTCAAAATTTTGGCGGCTAGGGGCAGATTGCCGACATCGAGCGCGGCGTCGGCGGCCACGAGTTCACCCCAGGGAGTTGCGGGTGTGGCCATGGCTTCGAGCTTTTCGGGCGATGGGTAAGCGCTGCCCATGAGCACACCCGGTCCGGCGGCGAGCGCGGTGTAGGCTTGGCGCGTGTGCGCCGCCTCACCGAGCGAGCGCAGCGCGCCTTGCAGATCCGCGGGCTCGAGCGCTTCGTAGGCCACCACGCCGCGCACCACGGCCACGTCCGAAGCGGATGGATCCAGCTCTTCGATGGCTTTTTGGGCTTCATCCAAGCGCCCACCGAGCAACGCCACGCGCGCCGCCAAGGTGCGCGCGCGCGGGTAGACCGCCGCAAATTGCAGCGCCCGCAAGGCGGCCTTGCGCGCCAATTGCTCGTCGCCAGCCTCGATCGCCAGAAAGCCGAGGCCAGTCGCGAGTGAGGGGGTCATCGCGCCCGCCACTGCGGAATCGATGGCGTGCGAGACCTTGGGCAGGTCACCGGCGCGCATGGCTTGCACGGCTTCGACCATGGCCGGCACGCCGTTGAGTGGCGCGGGGAGTTTTTCAGCGTCGCCCGGCTCGAGCTTGGCGTCGTCCGGCAACGATTCCGCGCGCTCGGAATCCACGACCCAGGCCAAGGCCGACAGCGCGCGCGTGATCGGCGCATTGCCGAGCTTCTGGCGTAGCCCGTCGAGCACGGGCTTGGCTCGCTCGCCGCCGAACTCGAGCAAGAGCAAGCGGGCCAAGAGCAGCTGCGCCGGGATGAATTCAGGATCGAGCTGACGAGCCGCGTCGTAGCGTTCGAGCGCGCGCAGATCACCGGCGCGCTCGAGCACAGCGCCCGCAGCCAGTTGGTAATACGGGTCGCGAGCGCTGGCAGAGTCCCAGCGCGCCAAAATCGCCGCGCCGCCCGCCAGATCGCCCTCGGCCATGAACGAGGCGATGCGCCCAAAAGCCGTGTCTTTTTCCGGCAGCTCCACGGTCTTGCCGCGATGAACCGCGGAGTCGATGCCGCGCACTTCTTCGGCGGTCAAGATCTCGTACAGCACGCGATTTTGCAGCCAGAGCCGGGCCGCTTGCTTGCTCAGCGAATCGAGCTCGAAGGCCTCGTTGAGTTTTTGATCGGTCTTGCGCAGGTCGGACACGGCCCCGGTCTGGAGCAGCTTTTTGACTTCTTCATTGAGCGCGAGGGCATGCTGAGCGCGCTCGGCGCGGATCTTCTTCGAGTACTGCCAGGATCCGGCGCCGACCGCGGCGATCAGCACGATCGCGACCGAAATTGCCCAGGTGCCGCGCGTCTTTTGGCGGCCGGGCGTCTCCCACGCGGGCGGCGCGCCGCCCCCCGGTTCGTACACGCCGACGCGCGACAAGTGTTCGAGCACGAGCCCCGCATCCGACAAGGTCGCGCCAGTGTTCGAGTAAAACCCTGCCGACACCGGGGCCGCGTGCCCGGGCCTCGATCTCGCCGAGGTCGGCGAAGAAGGCTGAGCTGCCGGCTCGAACGGCGCGGGCGACGCGAATGAAGGCGCAGCCATGGTCTCAGCGACGGCCAG
>DATEPG010000483.1:0-30911 GCA_035273265.1 Polyangiaceae bacterium | reverse complement strand
GTGTGATCGACCCAGTGCGCCGTGTCCGTCAGCTTGACGATCTGAAACGCCAAAACCAAGCCCACCAGCAAGAGCAGCCCGATGGGGGCCACCACTGCGATCATCAAGCGTTGTGCCAGCAGCCTCTGATTCTGAGCAGTTTCGCCGATCACTGACGGACGCTACTTCCGGCTCAAAACCCAGACAATGTGGCAGATCGCGCCACCAATAAGCGCTGAAAGCGACGGTTTGAGCCGTCACGCGCAGTGAGCTATGGGCGTTTCATAGCCGAGCGGCCAGGGCCGAACGCTGAGCGCGGTCTGTCTTTGCGACGCGAGCGTTCACTGAATCGTCAAAATTCGTCCCTGAGTTGCCGCCTATTTTCGCGCATTTCACCGGTTCGCCTCGCAATCGCCACACTCCCCGGACTATCTGACGCCCGGAAGGAACACACCCCATGAAGCTCTCCCCGTTGTCCGCTGCTCCCGTGCTGCTACTCGCCAGTTCTGCTGCGTTCGCGCAGGCGCCAGCCGTCAACCCCGCTCCTGCTCCCGTTGCCGCTCCTGCTCCCGTTGCCGCTCCTGCTCCCGCGGCGCCTGCGGCGGTCGACGCGACGGCCCCCGCACCGGTGGCCGCACCCGTAGAGGTCCTGCCACCGCCTACGGTGCCCGAGATCGTGCTCGCCCCCAAGCTCGGCATCCTGAAGGACGGTTGGTGGCAGCCCGGTGCGACCCTGCAATTTTGGGCCTTCGGCGCCAATCAGGGCGGCGACACGCAGACCACGCTTCGTCTCCGTCGCGCAGAGTTGAAGATCAAGGGTGAAGTCATCCCCAAGCTGCTCGGCTTCAACGTGATGATCGATCCAGCGCGCGCGCTCGAAAACAATCGGAGCACGCTCAGCGTGACCGGGAGCGACGGTAGCACCACTGGTAGCGTATCAGTGAACAACCAGGGCAACATCACTATCCTGCAAGATTTTGGCGTCACTCTCATGTCCGAGTACGCCGATGTGACCGTGGGGCAATTCAAGATCCCGGTCAGCTACGAAGGCTCCAGCAGCTCTACCAAGCTATTATTTCCCGAGCGCGCCGTGGTCTCGCGTCGCTTCGGCGATCAGCGCGACATCGGGATCAAGGTCGAAAAGAAGATCGGCAAGCACTTCTACTATCAAGCTGCAGTCTTCAACGGTGAAGGACAAAACAAAACCGACAGCAATACGCAGAAGGACCTCGCAGCTCGCTTCGAGATCTACCCGGTCGATGGCGTGATGGTCGGCCTCGTGGGCTACACGGGGATTACCAGCCGCGGCACGTCACCGACCAAGGACCGCCTGGAGGCCGACTTTAGGCTCGACTTGGCCAACGTGCTGCTGCAAGCGGAGTACATCCACGGTTGGGACGGCGCGACCGGCCAGGCGATGCCGCGTGGCGAATCGGCGGGCGTTTATGCGATGCTCGGGTATACCTTCATGAACAAGCTGCAGCCGGTGTTCCGCATCGGTCACTACGATCCCGACGTACACCAGGACCTGCAGGGCAAGGTCGGTGAGCGCACGACGCTTCCGACGGGCGACGAAGTGACGACCTACGACCTGGGTCTCAACTACTACCTGCGCAGCGACAACGCCAAAGTGCAGGTCGCCTGGTCCAAGTACGTCTACAAGAGCGAACCGAACCGGGGCGAGCTGATCATTGCTGCACAAGCGGCGTTCTGATTCGTAGACTGCCACTCGAGTTCCACGCGTACCACGCGCGACCACAGCAATTCTCGTACAACTGCCGTGGTCGCCGTGGTCGTGCTCGCCAGCGGCGTTCGACGACTGGCTACGGTGCGCTAATCTCTTTGTCCAGCGCGTCCAGCTGGGTGTTCAGACTTGCAAGCGTGAGCTCCTTTTCAGCCTCGCTTTCGAAGTCTTCCTCGACCGGGAGCGAGTCGATGTCGATCACGGGGGCCACTGTCGCCACCGGAGTGGGAGGTGCCGGCGTCGGTGCGCTCGCCGCCACGACCGCTGAGTCGCTGGCTACTGGCGCTTCTTTCTTGTCGCACGCGGCCAAGATCAAGAAACCTACGATCAACGCGCGCTTCATTTGCTACCTCCGGTAACGTCACTTGCTGCGGGCGCGGCGACCGTCGGCTGCGCCGAAGCAGCTGGCGACGGTTGCGACTGAATGCGGGCCATCGCCCGATCGTGACGCGAGTTTTCCTTGTCGATCAACTTCGTGATGCGCTCGACGGTCTTGTCTTTGTCGGGTTTGGTGTCGCCTTGCGCGAGCAGCAGGGCCCGATTCAAAAATGCCATCCGCCGAGCATGAACTTTGAGTTCCTCGCGAGCGGGCGGCTTCGCGAGCACCGCTCCCCAGCGCTTGCCCAGCTCTTCGCGATGCTCTTTCTTCCGTTCGCCGCTCGTGTCGCGCAGCTGGGATAGCTTTTGCTTCAGCTCGTCCTTCTTTAGCTTGCCTGCTTTCAACTCCTGGAACAGTTCATTGACCGCGTTCTTGTACGCGCCGCGACCGGGCGCTCCTCCGTCACGAGCACCGTCACGCGCATCCTCATGCGCGCCGGGTGCGGCACCGCCGTCGCGCTTTTCAGCGTGTCCAGGGCCGCCGTTGCGCATGGCTGGCATCCCGTCGCGTCCCCGCATGCCAGGCATTCCGGGTGTCCCGTCGTGTCCGGGCTTTCCAGGCTTCGAGTCGGACTTCTTGTCTGCCGCGGGTGGCTTGTCGTCTGCCCAGACCGTCGCCGGCATGGCGCTGAGCGCGACCAGACCGAGCGCGAGCCAATGATGATTTTTCATCGCTTCTCCGAGTTTTGACGGCGAGCGCATCCCGCCTCGCGGCAAACCCTACTCCAGTCAACCGCCAGCGAAATACGTGGCACAATGCAGCGGAGGCCGGCAGCGTCCGTTCGAAGCGAATTCCGCCACGCGACCGGTCGCGGAATGCCCTCGCCCAGGCGGGCGAATTCAGAGAAGCGAGGATCGTCCGGCCAGTGGCATTGTCCGTCAGAAACGAACCCCGCCCGTGGCCGGACAAGCTTCCGCGTTCAGTGAGGGCTCTCTTCAGCGAGGGGGTCGGACGAAGCTTCGTTCGTTTTCACTACCCCTCGAGTGGCTCACAGGTAAAGAACGAGAAGCTCTGACACACGCAGCCTGGTTCACCGCCAATGCAAGTGCATTCCGCCCCGCAGCTGCAGTTGGTGCCCGCGTAAATGGACTTGCAATCGTTGCGGTTGTCGCAATCGGCTTCGATCGAAAGCTCAGGACAAGTCTCGGCGCCGGCCGGCACGCACTCCCTACGTTCGTAGTCGCAGTTGAATCCGCGCTCGCAATCGCTTTCTTTGCTGCATGAGCTGGGTACCGGCCTCGAGCCGCCACTCTTACCCGCGGCGTTCGCGGTACCACCGGCGTCACCGGAGTTCCCGCTGCTGCCGGGTTGGTTCCCGCCGGAAGCGTCCCTGCCTCCACTAGCTCCGCTGGCGTTGCCGCTACCTCCTTGGTTCGGATGCTCTTCCGAACATTCGTCGTCCCAGTCGCAGTCGCCTTCCAGGCAACTGATCTCACAGGCAACGCTCGACGCCGCACACACCACTGCAAAAAGGATGGACGTATTCATAGCTTTCCCTCGCGTTTTCACGCTATTTCGAGGACGCACCTCCGCCTGCAATGGCAAACGAAGGTGGACACACCCGGTGAATCGGTTCGCCACTGCGTGCCCGGTCGCGCGGGCTCCGTTCAACGCCGATCGAAAAAACTTTCAGATCGACGCCGACCTCGTGATGGCGACGGCCGGTTGCGCAGACGAGGCAGCGCGCCGGCGGCCGTCAACCCCTCTCAATCACTGGTTTCGGGTCGGTACACGCCGAGTGCATCGTTGGCCAGAAATTGAATGCGCTGCGCGACTGCCGAATCTTGCGCGGCGTCTTGTGCCAAGGCCAAAACTTGCATCAGCGCATGGCGCGTACGACGGAGCTCGAATGCCAGCCAACCGATGTCTTGAGCCGCCTGCGACGAGTCGCCATTGTAGTGCTGTTCGATCGCGCTGATGCGCCAATCAGCGAGCACATTTTGCGGCGGCAAGGTGCCCGCTCCACCGCAGTCTGGACAGGACGCGGAACCGTACTCGCTCACGACCTCCCCTTGTCCATAACAGGTCAAACAAGCGTTGGCTTTTGCGCTTTCATGCTCCATTTGGCCGCTCAGCTTAGCGCGTCCGGGCCGCACATTCACGCGCGACCAGCCACGCTTGGCTAGGCTCTTCCGTCTAGCGTTCGATTGGCGCGTGGCCGTTGTTGCACGTTCAAAAAAAGGCTGTAATTGGAGCTGACCCAGCGCTGATCGGCCGCTCCGGCACTTCAGCCATGGATCTTCTCGCCCCGCTCGAGCATGGCCACCAATTCGCGGATCTTTCTTGCGCGCGTTTCGGGCTTCTTGGGCGCCTGTTCGCGAAACAGCACCGCGTAGCGATTGGCACCGTTCAGCGTCGCAAAGAATGCGGCTGCTCGCGGTGAGCCCGCCAGCGCGGCTGCAAAATCCGCAGACGGCTTGGCGTTGCTCGGCGAGTCATAAGCCGCCTGCCAGCGACCGTCCTTTTTTGCGCGTTCGACTTGCGCGAGGCCGGCGGGATGCATGCGTTTTTCGGCGATCAGCGTCAAGGCCTTGGCGCGATTGATCTTGGACCAAGTGCTGCGCGCCCCACGAGGCACGAACTTACGGAGCCAGGAATGGGCGTCGTACACTTTGGTCTGGCCATCGATCCAACCAAACGAGAGTGCAATATCTAGCGCCTGAGCGTAATTGATGCCTGGCTGATCGGAGGATTTCTTCATCAACCGCAGCCAGATGCCGGCGGACTTGTCGTGGTTCGCCAGCAGCCAGCGCTCGAACGCGGCGACGCTCGCAAAGTGTTCCACGGGCAGCTCCGCCTTGACCGCAGGTTTCTCGCCTTTCGCCGGCGCTTTTGCGTTTTTTTTGGGCGATTTTTTGGCAACCATGCGGACGTCTTCTGACTCGCGGCGAGTCCATTCAAGAGCCGGCCCTACGCTGGCGTCAAGCGCTCGAACGTCTCGGCTTCGGTCCAGCGTTCGTGGTCGCCCGCGAACGCGTATCCCGAGGGCTTTCGGTCGATGCAGATCTCACGCACCAGCTGGAATAGCGTCTGATCGTCGAATGCGCCCACGCTCATCGTGTAGGCCTGCGTCGGCTTCAGGTAGTAGAAAAGCGTCGTTCCGCAAGCCTTGCAGAACCCCCGTTCGGCCCAGTCCGAGCTCATGAAGCGCTGCAGGTGCTCGGAGCCTCCGAAGGTAACCCCCGCACACGGACTGCCGAGAAACCCCGACCCACCGGACCACCGGCGACACATCCCACAGTGACACGCGTGGTGCTGCAGTTCGACCTGCTGAGCTGAAAACGTCACGGCCCCACACAAGCAACGACCCGTCATTGTCCGAGTCTAGCGGATCGCAAGCGCGATTGTCGATGACTCAAGTAGGTCGACGAGAGCATTAGAGTCGATCAGTGCGCGGAACCCTGCGTGATCTGAGGTGCGATGCGGGATCGCGATCGCCCCCTGAAGCGATCGCCGCGTTCGAAGCTGGGGTGAAGGGTAGCGGCGCGGACGTCCGCCGAGTGTCCAGGCCTCGGGCCGAACATGTCCGCGGGCCGGGTGAGCGCCGGACAAGCACGGATATTTGCGGCTGATCCGTGATCCGGCAGGCGGGCACGCGGCGTGCAGCAGGGACCGCAACTGTTCGAAGTTGGCGTCGCGCGTGGACCGTTTCCTCGCCGCACGCCTGGAGGATCTATTTTTATGATGAAGTCGGCATTTGGCTATTTGGCGTTCGCGGCACTCGGGATCTTGGCCTGCGCCTGCGGCAGCGACGCGAGCAAAGAGAGCCCGTGCAAAACCGGCGCGGAGGCTTGTCAGTGCTACGCCAATAAGACCTGCGATGACGGGCTCAGCTGCTTTGGCACCCTGTGCATGGACTTATCGGGGATCGCTGGCTCCGGGCCCGTGCTCGGCGGCGGCGGCGAAGCCGCAACCAGCGGCGCAAGTGGCGCGCGAGACCCGGGCGAGGCTGGCGCTTCCAGTGGCGCGGGGGCGAGCGCAGGTGGATCGATCAGCGCGGGCGGCGTCGGAGGTTCGATCAGCACCGGAGGTTCGATCAGCACCGGAGGTTCGATCAGTAACGGAGGTTCGATCAGTAGCGGAGGTTCGATCAGCACCGCAGGTTCGAGCGGAACCGCAGGCGCGGGCGGCGCCGGCCAGGTGTTCCCGCCAAACCCAGCCGGATGCGCTCGGGTCACGAGCTGCCCGACTTGCTGCGAAACCAGCGGAGTGTTCGCGCTCAACTCGCTCGCCCTCGACGCGACCAGCAAGTACGTGACGGCGTTCGACGTGAGCGCGAGCGCGGCTACCGCGGAGTTCAACTTCACGACCAGCGATGAGGTCGGAGCGATCTTCTTTCATTTCTCGACACCCCAGGACATCGGCGCGCTGAGCATTGCGGGGCTCGCTGTCGGCGGGGCGCTCGAGATTGCGCTCGTTCGCGCCAATGGCAAAGATGGTTGCATCTATCCGGTCCTGGGCGGCTCGCTTTCGAGCGTTCCTTCCTCGTGTTGGGGGCTCGGCGCAGGTCCGTACGCAGCGCTGCCGGCGGACCAAATCGAAGTTCGAGTCCGATCGCTGTCCTCGGGCCGGGCGGCACTCAATGTCAACTCGGTGCAATACGCGCCCTAGCGTCGTCTGAACCCGTTCGCGGAGCGGCCGCTTCGGGCGCTGGGAGGTCGGCGGTAAGCCTCTCGAGTGACTCATCCCGAGGTTCGGGGCTATACTGGCAGGGCGGGCGAGCGGTTAGGGCTTCCCGCTTGCCATTGGCCCACGCATGCCGCTCCGAAGCTCAGGTCAGACCACCGCGCCCTCATTGAGCCTGAGCGTGGGCGCCTCGGAGCCGTCGCCGCTACGTCTCGCCTGGTTGTTTCCCCAAACCAACGGGCCGATGACGCTGCTGCCCTCGGCAGGCAGTCCGGACGCGTTCATTGGTCGTGACGACGATTGCGCGTCCGTGCTCTCGGGCCAGGACGTTTCCCGTCGGCACGCGGTCCTGCGTGCACAGGGACCGCATTGCGTCCTGCTCGACCTCACGAGTAGGAACGGCACCTGGGTCAACGGCCGGTCGATCCAGGCAACGCTGCTGAGCGTTCACGACGTGGTGCGAGTCGGCGGCTGGGTCGGCGTCGTCACCCAAGAGTCGGGGGTGCTGGGAGCCTTGGCGCCCGGCCTGTACGGCGGACACGCGCTCCGGGCAGCCCTGGCGCCGGTCGAACGAGCAGCGAACAGCGATCTGCCGATCGTCTTGGAGGGCGAAACTGGCACAGGCAAAGAGGCGGTGTCACGCGCGATCCATCTTTGGAGCGGGCGCCCTGGGCCGTTCGTCGCGGTCAACTGCGCGGCGCTGCCACAAGCCTTGGCCGAGGGCGAGCTGTTCGGCTACCGGCGCGGGGCGTTCACTGGCGCCGAGCAGGCGAGCACGGGCTACTTTCGAGCCGCGCAGGCTGGCACGCTCCTGCTCGACGAGGTGTGCGAGCTGCCGCTTTTGTTGCAGGCAAAGCTGCTGCGCGTGATCGAACAGCAAGAAGTGCAGCCGCTCGGCGAGGCCAAGCCGATCAAGCTCAACGTCCGCGTGCTCGCGGCCGCGCAAGAGCCGCTCGCCGCAGCGGTCGCGCAGGGGCGCTTCCGCGCCGATCTATACGCGAGACTCGACGGGCTCAGCGTGCGCCTCCCACCGCTACGCGAACGCCGCGCCGAGATCCCCTATCTGTTCACGCGGCTGCTCGTCGAGGGATCGGGCGCGCGGCCGCCCGCCGTCGATGTCCGCGTGGTGGAGCGGCTGTGCTTGTACGATTGGCCGTTCAACGTGCGCGAGCTCGGGTTGCTCGTCAGACGACTGCTCGTGCTTCACGGCGCCGAGCCAATGCTGAAGTTGCAGCACTTGCCCGAGCGCTTTCAGACCGAGCCTGAGCCACGACTGGCTGGCTCGCCGCTCGAACGCACGCCCGAACGGTTGGACGCGGACGCGCCGGATTTCGCCGAACTCTTGGAGGCGCTCCGCGCGTCCGCTGGCAACGTGGCGCGGGCGGCGCAGTCGCTCGGGATATCGCGGCAGCGCGCGTACCGCATGATGCAAGGCCGAGCGGATCTCGATCTCGACGCCCTGCGCGTGCCAGGCAGTGAATCATGAGCGAACGCCCCGGTGCCTCGGAGGCGCCTAGCGCGTCTGCCGCCGAGTCGCGTGTCGGCCAGGTAATCGCCGATAAATATCGCATTTTGCGGCTACTTGGCCAGGGTGGGATGGGAGAAGTTTACGAAGCTCGCCACGTAGTGGTGGGCCGACGCTTCGCGCTCAAGTTCTTGCACGAGCACTTGGCGCGAGGGAGCGACTCACTCTCGCGCTTTCTGCGTGAAGCACAAGCCGCTGGCGCGTTGGACAGCGAGCATATCGCGGCAGTGCTCGACTTCGATAAGGCCGCCGACGGCTCACCCTTCTTGGTCATGGAGTACCTGGCCGGCGAGAGCCTGGCCACCCTGCTGACGCGCGAGGGGCCACTGCCGGTCACGCGGGCGATCGGGATCTTGTTGCAAGTGTGCAGCGGCTTGGAGGTCGCGCACCGGGCGGGCATCGTGCATCGCGATCTCAAGCCCGACAATTTGTTCGTGACACGACCGCCGAGTGGCTCGGAGCTGATCAAGATCTTGGATTTCGGTATCGCCAAGCTGATCGACAGCGGTTCGGACGGGTCAATCACCAGCAGCGGGGCGATTCTGGGCACCCCGTTCTACATGGCACCCGAGCAAGCCCGGGGCGAGAAGTCGTTGGACTTTCGGGCGGATATTCACGCGCTCGGTGTCATTGCCTACGAGCTTTTATCCGGCGCGAAGCCGCACCCCGGAGACGGTTACAACGCGATCCTAGCGCACATTCTGACGCAGCCGATCGCCCCCTTGGCCCTACTTCGCCCGGGTTTGCAGCCTGGCCTGGTAGCAGTCATCGAGCGAGCCCTAGCGAGCGATCCCGCGCGCCGCCAAGGTTCGATTGCCGAGCTGAGCAACGAGTTCATGCCTTTCGCAGGGCGCGCGCTGCCGTCCGGCGAAACCCACTTCGATCTTCGCCCGCCCACGGCCACCGCTGCCGACGCTTCGAAGCAAGCGACGATTGCTGCGCCCACCTCCACGCACGACGGAACCTTGCAATCTGCGATCGGGGACGTGGAACTCGGGTCGTCGAGCCGCGAACGTCCGCAGCGAGCCCGCTGGGCGGTGATCGCGCTGGCCGCGGCCGCGGGTGTGCTGCTACTCCTGAGGGTGTTGAACCGCGCGCCTCCCGTGCAGGAGGCAGCGGGCCCTGTTCGGGCAGCGAGCGCCCCGATCGAGCCCGCGCTCGAAGCCAAAGCCTCGCCTGAGCCTGCGACCGTCGCTTCCGCCACCGAAGCAAGCGCACCCAGCAATGCCGCACTCAGCGCTCCGTCGAGTTCGCTCACGGCGCCGCCTGCGCAGGCAAAGCCGCCCGTGGAGCGTTCGCTAAAGGTTACTCCCCGGCAAACGCCGAGCACGCACTCAACGGGCACGGTTGAACCGAGAGCGCAAAAACCCGAGGTCCGGTTCGATGAGAAGAATCCGTATTGAGTGCGCGGCCGCCTGCCACTGTATCGGCATGAGCCTCGCATTCGTGACGGCATTGGCGCCGGCACAGGCCTCGGCCGAAACGGTCGAAGCCCGCGCGGAGGCCCGAAGCCATTTCGACCAAGGCGTCAGCTTGGCGCGTCGACACGCCTACGCTGAAGCATTGGGCGAGTTTCAACGCGCGTACCAGCTGTTTCCGCACTTCGGCGTACTCTACAATATTGGCCAGGCGTTGATCGCGCTCGGCCGTCCCACGGAAGCCGTCGGGGCCCTGACGCGCTACGTCGAGGAAGGAGGCGCAAACATCGAACCACGCAGGCGGCTGGAGGTAGACGCTGCCATCGCCAGCGAGTTGGCAAAGACGGGCAGCATCGAAGTCACTGTCGACGTTGCCGGCGCGCTCGTCAGCATCGATGACCAAGCGATCGCTCGCTCGCCGCTAGCTACACCCATTCGCGTGGACAGCGGCGCTCACCGCGTGCTCGCTGCTCTCGACTCGGGCGAGCGCCGCGAAGCGAAAGTCGAGGCCAAAGCCGGCCAGGTAACGCGGACGCGGCTCGAATTTGGCGGAGCGGTTGCGGGCGTGCCCGCGGCCAGTCCAGCGCGGGAACCACTGCCGGTCCTCGTGCCGGTGTCACTCGCCGCATCACATCCGCAGCGCGAGCCACCGGCAACGGCCGCCCATCACTCGACGCAAAAGACGCTTGCCTACGTGGTCGGAGCGGCAGGCATTGCCCTCAGCGGCGCGGCAGCGGCGCACTTCTTGTGGAATCGCGCACGCTACGAAGATTGGCAGGCGCGCTACAGCGCTTACTACAACGACCCGACGGAGCAGAATCGAGAGTCTGCCAACGCTTTGGCCCAGTCGGTCTCCAACGCGAGCGCGGTGACGGTCGGCTTAGCGATCGGCGCGGGGGTCGCGCTCGGAACGGGCGCGGTGCTGCTCTTCACGAGCAGCGCGAGCGTGACGGCCGGCAGTACCGGAGCGGGTGGTCCGTTCATGACCTTGCGGGGCACATTTTGAGCCAATTATCGGGCAAGATCTCGGGCCGGTTCGTTATCACCGCACTGGCAGCCGCGCTCGTCGGCGCCTGCTACGACATGCCACTGATTCCGAAGGACTCGCTCGCTGTCGGCGGCTCGGCAGGCCGTGGCAGCGCAGGCGCACAGCCAACCAGCGGCGGCACGGATGCGCGTGCGGGTGCGGGCAGCGGTGGCACGGGTGCCGGTGCAGCAGGTGGTGGGCAGCCCGCAAGCTCAGGTGCGACGCACGCAGATGGCGGGTCGAAGCCGGATGGGGGCGGCGGCGCAAGCGCAAGCGGCGCGAGCAACCATGGCGGAACCGCTGGAAAGACGGGCCAGGCTGGCAGCAGCGGAACGCCTCACGTCACCTGGCTGGAGCTCAGCGGAAGCACCGCGCCGTCGAACTCCACGACCAACGCGGCCCTGGGTATCGAGGGCTCGTTTTATGCCTACGGTGACGGCTGCTCGACGTTGGCTTGGGACGACGTCGGGCGCTGTGCGTCCGGAACGCTCTGTGATCCAGCGCTGAGTCTCGACAATTGGGGCATTGCCATCGGCTTCGACTTTCGCGACACGGGCCCCGCGGGCATGCCCCCCGACACGACACTGACCTGGGATCCCAATGACTTCGGAGCGCTCGGCGTGGCGTGGCGGATACGAGGCACGGCTCCCAAGCTGCAAGTATGGGTGCTGAACATGGCATCCAGCTGGCAAGGTCAGTGTAACGCCGTGAGTTGCGAAATCGACGGACCTCCGGACGGCGTCGCTCCCGCATTGCTCGATGGCGAGCTTGCTTTCGACAACATGATTAAGGACGACTGGGGCGGTTCTGGCGAGCCGTACACGTTCGATCCGGCGAACGTGCACGCGCTTCAATTCAAGATCGCTGCCGTCAAAGTTGGCGCCGTGGCGTTCGACTTCTGCATCGATGGTTTGGGGATCGTTCGCTGAATCGTCGAGAAGGCTTGCTCACCCGCCCGTCCCGCCGCCACAGCATGGCTGAATATTTCCTGGTTTGAGGGACCGGTCGGGGCGGGATGGCCCGTGCCAGCGGATGATCCGGGTTCGAGCGCCCGGCAAAGATCGAGTCGCGGGCCATGGCTGCGATCGTGGTTTGCTGCGAAGCCCGTGCGAGCACATCTAAGCCAGTGATACTGCAGCGCAATCGCCGATTGGCGGGGTGCTTGCCCTGGACCAAGCCGAAGGCGGATGGCTGCCCCGTGCCGACCGGCGGACGATTTTGTAACGAATCGGTGATCGGAGTGGGGCGGGCTTTGGCACAGCCCATTCTGAATGTACCCCTTCTATGCGCCCAAGGATTCACCAGGCCAGGGCCCCCGCCCCCGAACATCGCCGCGCGGTTGGTCGGCTGCAGTTGGCGCGCTTGCGAGCGGCGTCCTGCTCGTCGGGCTGATCGCCTGCTCATCGGATAAGGGCAGCGATGGCGCGCAGAGCGGCGCCTCCTCCGTCGCAGGTGGCAGCGCTGCGGGTGGAGCGAGTGCGGGCGGCGCGGCCCCCGTCGCTGGCAGCTCAGCCAAGGGACCGCTCGGCACTTTTACGATCGCTCTGAACCCGGCGGTCGAGGACGCGCCGGCGTACACGTCGATTTTTGGGAAAGTGTACGGCGGTCCATACCCGACCGAGATCATCGAGACTGTCGTAGCCAGCGACAGCAGCTGCAAGGTCTACAAGTACTCGATACAGGCTTGCTACGACCCGAGTTGCACGGGCGATCAAACCTGTGTCGCGGAGAACGTGTGTGAGGCGAAGCCCTCGCCGGTGAGCGTCGGGGACGTCAGCGTGGAAGGCGTCGGTCCCTCCTCGCTGAAGCTCACCGCCACCAACTACAACTATCAATACCCGCTGGACCTGCCGTACCCCGGCACGACCGAAGGACAACCGGTGACCCTCACCGGATCTGGGGGAGCATTGTCGGCATTCACGGTCTCCGCCAAGGGGGTGGCGCCGATCGCAACGTCCGAATCGAGCTACCTAGTCTCCAACGATCAGCCGCTCACACTGAATTGGACTCCCGGAGCTTCGAGCGTTGATGCCGAAGTCACCGCTACGCTCAACATCAGCAAGCATGGCGGCAGCGCTGGCTACATGCACTGCACGACCACAGACTCCGGCACGCTGACCATCGCAGCGAACGTACTCAAAAAGCTGGTGGAACTAGGGGTCGGTGGCTTTCCCGAGCTGCTCCTCATCCGCAGGACGCACGGCGAGGCAACCGTGACGGCCGGCAAGATCGCGCTCGAAGTTCAAGCGGTGGCGAAGCCTGCTTTGAACATCGAAGGGTACTGTTCATGCTTCAACAACTCGGACTGTGGCTCTTGCACGGACAAGACGAAGACGTCCTGCGACTCACTCAAAAGGCTTTGTAAAACTCCATGAGCTCGACAGACAGCAGGGACTGTATCGCAACCAGAACCAGCGCGGCGTTCTTCGTCAGTGGTTGTATGGCGGTGACGCTACTGGTTACGGCTTGCGGCGGTAGTGATTCGGGCTCCGAGGCCAAGGGCGGTACGGCAGGCGCGGCAGCGCCCGCCGCTGGCGCGTCGAGCACGGGCGGTTCGGCGATTGGCAGCGGCGGAGCGACGGGGGTCGCTGGCCTCCCGGGCAGCGGGGGAGTCACGGCGAGCACCGGCGGCCAGCCGGGCGGCGGAACTGCGGGGAGCGGCACGACGATCAGCGGCGGCACCGGTGGCTCGAGTACCGGCGGAAGCGCAGGGAGCTCGAGCGTCGGCGGTTCTTCGACTGCTGGTGGCTCGGGGGTTTGCGCCGGGGCGACGCCGATCTCCAAGGCCACCTGCACCGCGGGCGAGAGCAACTGCTTCAGCTTCTTCGTCGCCAGCCGCGCGCGCATGTTCAAATTGGCGCAAGCGTTCAACGGCAGCACCAAGGGCTGGGGCGGTGATTTCCGGTACGGGACCGCGGACGGCTTAACCGGAGCGGACAAGCTCTGTACGCAGGTCGCCGAGGAGAGCCTGCCCGGGAATTGCCGCACCTGGCGGGCCTTCCTGACCACGTCGAAGGTCAACGCGATCACCCGCGTCGGAAGCGGGCCTTGGTACGACCGCCTGAACCGAACGATCGCGAAGAACCTAACGGAGCTCGCTAGCACTCGCCCAGGTGGGATCACCGTTTCGACCATCCTCAACAACCTCCCAAACGAAGACGGCACGCCTCATCACAACGAAGAGGCAGGCTGCACGAACGCCAACTCGTGCGCGGACAACCACGACGTGCTCACCGGTTCTGATTCGGACGGGAAGGCCTGTACTGCCACGACCTGCGCCGGCATCGGCGGCATCGGCATGGGCATGGGCGGCGGGAACATCACCGACTGGACGTGCAAGGACTGGACGCTCGGCACCGCGACGGCGGGGATCGCTCCGCGCTGCGGTCACACTTGGCCGACGATGACTGGCGGCACGGACGATTGGATCAGTCGACTGACCGAGACCGGGTGCGCCCCCGGCTACAATTTGGTGCAGAACGGCGGCCCGATGGCCACTGGGAACGGCTCTGTAGGCGACGGCGGTGGGTACGGCGCAATTTATTGTCTAGCCCTGAGCGAGTGATCCGCCCTTTTCGAGGATTCGCGGCTCGCTCGAACCCGAAAGCGACGCTCTGGCCGTTCCTCATCGCGCTGCTGATGATCGCAAGCGTGTCGGTGGGCGCGGCTTGGCTCCGAGGCGAACGGCTGCGCGCGATTTCGACGTGGAAGTCGCGCGGTTCCTTGCGGGTCGAGAGCACCGAGGGACTGCTCTGGCCGACGCGCATGAACCATGTCGAGCTCGACGTCTCGCCGAACTTGAGCGTCGACGTCGCACGCGTGGAGCTCGGATTCTTTCCCTGGCAACGCGTGAGCCGAGCCCATGGGGTCGTCATCCGATCCCAGGCACCGCTCGACACCTTCTGGGAGGAAGCTCGACGCCTCGCCGTTCCGTCCGATCTCGAAGTGGTGAACGCCGATCTCGAGTACGCGGACGCCTCACGCGGCAAGCTCATTGCCAACGACATATCCTTCGAACCGGGCACAGGGCGCGATCACCTCCATGTTCGGTCGCTCCATGCCTTCGGCACGACATTTCGCGACGTGCACCTGTGGGCGAGTCGACCCAATACGGTGCTCGAGATTCTGCTCGCGCGCGAGGGCGAAGACTCCAAAGCTCCAAAGCTGCACGTCACGCGCAGTCCGGGGGAAGGCGTCGAATGGGCCCTCGACATCCCGAGTCAGCCCTTTTCGGAATGGGCAAAGCGGATTGGCCTAGAAATCGACCAGACCTGGGCCGAGGCCCTCTTCGTGGGAACCGGATCATTGATCGCGCCGGACTCGCCAACGCTCAGCACGCGCGCCGATTTCCGCTTCACGATCGATAATTGGCATCTCCCTAGCTGGCCTGAAGCACGGCTGTTGACGGGTCGCTCCGGTGCGGTTGCGCTTCGCATATCTCCCGGACCTGGCGCTACGCATACGATCTCACGCGTGGAAATCGCAGCGGGTCTGTTTTCATTGGTCGGGCAAGGACAGCTTTCATTCGGCGCCCCCAACGGTCTGAGCTTCGACGCGCAGGGCAATCTGAGCTGCGCGCGCTTGTGCGCGCACTTGCCAGCGTCCAGCTACCGCGATCGAGTTCAAGCGTACCTTCGGGAACACCGCGAAGACTCTGCGGACGAGACGAGCGTTCTTGAGCTCGCCGTTCGAGCGGAAGCGCCGCGCGGGCCTCCCCTCGTGTTCCGTTGGCACCTCCACGCGGGGTGCGGACTTCCTGAAATGAAGGAAGACTGAGTCGCGACGGTTGCCCCTGCGCCGTTGACCCGCTCCCCTACTGAGGGGTCTTGCGCACTGCTGGGTTGACGGTTGGCCAGGTAGCCCAAGTGGCGGCGCCCGCAGCGTTCGTCAGATTGAAGCGCAGGAAGGTGACCTCGGCAGAACTCAAGCTGCGCGAATAGCTGCAAAAGCCAAGGTCGAGCTGCTCGAAGTAGAAGAACACGGCGTGTCCGGCACCCCAAGTCGTGTAGCCGTGACAGAAGGCCTGTTGTTGCAGGCGGATGCTCAGCGGCGTGCCGAGCTTGCCTTCTGGCGCGACTCTCTCCAGCACCGCCTGAAGCGCGGTGAGCAGTCGTGCATTGGACCCGCGCGCGCCAGCCACGATGAAAGCATCGTCCGGCACGAGCACGTTGTGGAAATATTCGGACACCTCGTCGAGATCCTTAGCGCTCAGGAGCAGCTTCCGGAGCTGGGAAATTTTGGCGTCGATGCGGTCGTCAGCTGGGGTTGGGTGCGGTTTGCGCATGATTTCCGGGTCGGCCGCTGCCCGCCTCAGTTGCGCAAAATAAACCCGCTGGCCCGAGATCCCTGTTCGGCTGCGCCGAAGCCTTGGGTGTCCGAGTGCGGGAACACAGCGCGTTGCGAGGTGCGCTGCTGGCCAGCGATCGCCCCGAACGAGCGGCCATTCGAGGGAACTCGGCTGGCCAGGTCTTCGTTTGCGCCTCAGAACTCCGAGAAAACGTGTTCGTGCACGAACAGGTTTTTTGGATGGGTTGATGGTCAAGCGCCACTTCGCGGGGCGGCTCAGCCTTCGGCGTCGGAGTTCGACGGGAAGGAGCGCCCGCGCAGCGAGCGGCTGAGCACCCAAACGCAGGCTAAACCGAGCGCGAGTTCGACTGCAGCGGCCCACATCCAGGTGGGCGTGGGCGGGCCATCGAGGAGCCAGCCGAGGAGCCGCGCAGCGCCATAGGACAGGTAGAGGCTGCTGCTGCTCCACGCCGCAACGACGCTGAACCTGTCGGAGAAGGCCCCGACCAGTGTGACCAATCCCCCCGCCAGCACGACCGCGCCCGCGGCGCGCAGATCGCTGAGCAGGCTGGGACTTGTAGCGCCGGTCGGCAGAACCTCGGCGTAGAAGTGGAGCGGGAACAGCAGGATGGCGCTGCCGATGGCGCAGGCGACGATTCCCGCCAAGCCGAGGATCAGTCGGGCCGCGAGCGAAAGGCTCATGACGTCGCCCCCGAAGCGCTCGCGCTCCAGACGCCACGTGCGGCAGACTCCTGGCAGAAGCTGGTGAAGTCGCGCGGCGGACGACCCAGCGCCTGCTGGACGCCGTCGCCGAGCCTGGCGTTGCGGCCGTCGAAAACTTCGGCGCACAAATCGGTCAGCATGCGCGCGAACTCGGGGCCCGCCTCTTGCTCCATGCCAGCGTGGAAGTGCTCGAGTGACAGCGGCTGGTAGCCGAGCGGTCTCCCACACGCTTGGCTGATTTCGCGCGCGGCTTCCGCAAAATTCAACAGCCGTGGCCCGGTCAAATCGTAGAGTCGCCCGGAGTGGCCTGATTCCGTCAATGCTGCGGTTGCGACGTCGGCGATGTCGTCTACATCGACGAAGGGCTCACGCACGTAGCCGGCCGGTAGCGCCAGCACACCGCTCAGCACCGAGCCGAGCAGCTGACCTTCACTGAAGTTCTGCGCAAACCAACTGGCCCGCAGCAGCGTAAAATCGAGGCCGGAGTTGCGCACCACGATCTCGCAGCGCTCGGCGTGGTACTCCCCGCGCCCTGAGAGCAAGACGAGGTGCTTCACTCCGGCGCGAGCCGCCGCGGCAGTGAACGCCGCAATGGTCGGCTCGGCCGTTGGCACGGAGAGATCGGGGTAGAACGAGATGTAGACGCGCTCGACGCCGGCGAGCGCGAGCGACCAGGTGTCGGGGGCGTCCCAATCGAAGCGGACGCTAGCCTGGCGCGAGCCCTCACGAACTGCTAGCCCGCGCGCGCGCAGGCGTTGAACGATGCGACGACCGGTTTTGCCGCTGGAACCGAGGACGAGAATGGGGGCAAATGGTAGACATTGATAGAGCTCCAGGTAGACGGGGTTGCGTGACGTTCGTCCAACATGCGACGTCAGAAAGAACCGACAATCACTCGAAATCGCCAAATCATTGCTGCGCGTCCAGGAACCTGAGACGATTGGCAGTGCCATGCTGAGCGCTCCCCGTCGCCCAACGCTGTCTGCCGATCCTTTGGCTGAGACACTGCACCTGCTTCAACTTACCGGCACTCTCTACTGTCGCGCCGAGCTGACGGCGCCCTGGGGCGTCCAGTTTCCACAGCTTGACGGCTTGATGACCTTCCAGGTCATTACCGAGGGCAGCTGCTGGCTCGAGCTCCAAGGGCAGGAGCCGCGTCAGCTCCGCCCAGGCAACCTGATCCTGATCGCTCACGGCACTCCCTATACCCTCACGAGCGCGCCCAATGCGCGGGCCGAACCGCTGTTCGACATTCCCGTCGAGCACGTGAGCGAGCGCTACGAAATCATGCGCTACGGCGGGGGGGGCGCGCCGACTCAGATCACCTGCGGCGTGGTGCGCTTCGATCAGGTGGCCGCTGAGCGGTTGATCTCGGCGTTGCCCAAGGTCCTGTGGCTCGATGCTTGGGGCACGGGCGACGGCGGGCTGCAGAGCCTGTTGCAGCTCATCACCCGCGAGGCCAGCGCCCTGCGACCCGGCGGTGAAACGGTGATCACGCGCTTGGCCGACGTCATCATCATTCAAGCGATCCGCGCCTGGCTCGACTCCGCCCCCGAAGCCCAGCGCGGCTGGTTCTCGGCGCTGCGCGATCCGCAAATCGGCAGCAGCTTGGCCGCCATGCATCGGGCTCCGCAGCGTCCCTGGACGGTCGACGCGCTGGCATCCGAGGTAGGCATGTCGCGCTCCGCTTTCTCGGCGCGCTTCACGGAGCTGGTCGGCAGCCCACCCGTTCGCTATCTCACCGAGTGGCGCCTGCAGCTCGCGCGGCTCGAACTGCAGAAGTCCTCCGAGCCGCTGGCAGCTTTGGCTGCGCGCTTCGGCTACCAATCGGAGGCGGCCTTTTCACGTGCCTTCAGCCGCGAGTTCGGAGCCGCCCCGGGCAGCTTCCGACGCGACCGCCCCTCACTCAGGTGACTTGAGCCGGCGCGGCCCGAGCACGACCTGCATGAACGGCGTGCGCGGCTCTTCCGACCCGGCATCGCGACACGGTCGTATCACGCGGCAGCCGCGTCGTGTACCGTGGATGCGGGCTCGATGCCAAACGAGGGTTTGATTCACAGCTTCCAAGCTGAACAGCTCGCGGCTTCGGGCGGTGTGCTGGGCGCGCTCGAGCACTGCTTTGGCTTGGCCGTTGGCGGAGTGCTCTCAACCGCGGAGTGCGCGGAGTACGTGGCTGCGCTGTACGCCGCGCGCGACGAATGGGTGACCGATTTCGATGGCGAGCAGTTCAGCTTGGGGCGCGCGTTTTATACGCATTTCGAGCAAGATCGCTGCCGCGAGTACTTTGCGGACGCGGCGGCGTCCAATGCGCGCGTGGAGCGCACGCTGCCGGGGCTTTCGGGACGCATGTTGGGCTTGGTGGAGCGGCTGACAGGTGGCGCGTGCTTTGCGCGACGTGGATTTTGTGGGCCCGGCGTGCACGTGTTTCCCGCGGGCGAAAAGGTTGCGCGCGAGGGCGGCGTGATTCACTTCGATACCGAGGGTCTGCCAGAGCAGCACGCGCGGCAGCGAAAACGCGCGCTGACGGTGGTGCTGATGTTGGCTCTACCCGAGAGCGGGGGCGGCCTGAAGCTGTGGAACGCGCGCTACGCTGGCTCTGACGTCGTTGCTGACGAGGAGCAGCGGGGCGCCGCGTGCGAGGCGCGCTACGAGGTGGGGGGCGCGCTAGTAATCGATAGCTATCGCCTGCACCAGATCCAGCCGTTTACTGGCAAGCGGGATCGCATCTCCGCGACGGTGCACGCGGCGGAGGTGGATCCGGGGCGCTGGGAGACGTGGTTCTAGGAGCCTGGCTCGCGCTCACTGCAAGCGACGCAGGTAGTGGAACTTGGGCTGGCTCAAGTCCTCCGCCGTGAGCGCCCAGGGCGGATCCCGCGGAATGAGATACGACACGTCGGCAAACACGCTGGCAAAGCTGACGTGGCCGAAGTCGCTCAGAAGGCGCGCGAACACGGCGCGATTCCAGATTGAAGCCTGCGGCACGTCACAACTTTTGCGCAGCATCAGGTCCGAAGGCGAGTCTTTGACGAGCAAGAAAGCCATGGTGAAGGTGATGTAGCGCGGCTCGTAGGGCGACAGCACGCGCTGCTCCGGGCGCGCGCCTTCGGCCGTGAGCATGCCGTTCTTCCACATTTCGAAATCCTCGAGCGCGCGCTCTGGATCGTCGAAGTAGTCCCAACAACCGCTCTCCGCCAGGTGCAGGTTGGCGTGCAAAACCTGCGCAATGTGCCGATAATACTGCCATTTCTGGCCGACTCCGAGCCAATTATTTTGCACCGGCAAGGAAGCGCGCAGGTGCTGCTGGGCGTGGCAAGCGGCGTCCAGCCTCAGGCACAATTCCATGGCGAAGATCGAGTAATCCATCTTCAGCCGCCGCCGCTTCCGTCCGAACGATTCCACGAGCCGCTGCGCGGACTGAGCATGGCGCCCAGCACGGCGCCCGTCGCCAGTGAGACGCCCACCGGCACGGTGCCGAGCTTGGCTGCGGATGCTAGCGGAGCCGGCCTGGACGGCTGAGCCGGCGCGCGATACCGGGTGCCTGGCCGCGCGAAGCCCGGGTCCTCGGCTTTGGTTGGTGCGCTGCGCGCCCAGGGGTAATCACGCCAAAACCAGCCGTGCGTTTGGGGGCGGCCTCCGTAGTAATACGGCTGCTCGGCTTTGTCGACGACTGCGGCAGTCGACCGGTCCGGCGAAAAAGCGTCGGCGGAGATCAGCTTCACGTCGAGGTCGGAGGCGACGTAGGCCGAGAAGTCCGCCGTGAGATCCCAAGCTTCTTCTACATCCGACGCAGAGGGCGTGACGTACAGCACGCGACGCACGCCCCAGTTGGCGAGCACCGAAGCGTCCGGCACGCGCGCCGTGTAGCGATTGTCGAACTGCGTCGCGTCGTCCGAGTAGGTCGCCAGTCGCTGGCGATCCAAGACCATGAGCAGCGGGCGCTTGCTGGGCGTGAGCTGCGCAAAAAGCGGCTGATAGTAGACCGCAGCCGCCAACGTGCGGTGCGCTTTGACCACGCCCCGTGGGTGCGGCCAATTGCCGAACGCGAACACCGCCGAGAGCCCAACGCTAGCGCCAGCCGCGAACGCGACTGAGCTTGGCCCGTCCAGATCCACGATCACCAGCAGCGGGTCGTGCGGCGTCTCACTCAGCAGTTTTGCGAGGGCGCGCCCCTGCGCGTAGGCGCGATCCATCTCCGGCGTGTGAATGGGGGTGACCACCTGCTCGAGCGGGGCAATGTTCTCGGGATCGGATTCGGCCTTGAGCAGCGGTACCGCGCCGAGCGACTCGAACAGGGTGGCTGCGTAATACGGGATGCCGTCGGGCGAGCTCGGGCGGAGATCGGTCGCTAGCCGCGTCAACGCACTGCGCTCGAAGGGCCGTGTACTGGCGCCGTCGAAGGTGACCGTCTCCGAAGCGGCGCCGAAGCTCCAACCGTAGCTACGCTGCATCTCGAGCGAGCTCTTGCGCTCCACGCTGTGCGCCACGCCGTCGTCCGAGCAGCTGTGGGCGAGCGCGAGCAGCGCGCCCAAACCCACGACGCTGCCCGTTACCCCGAGCGCGAGCTTGATGGCGCTGCGGCGGCTGACCGGATCTTGCGTGTTGGCCAGGCTCTCCCGCCACCAGCTGGCGCCGATGATACCCGGCTGACTGATGACGTCGGTTTGTTTGAACGGCTCTTGGTCGCTAGTCACGAGCTTGCCCCTTGGCGCACGCGCTCCAAAAATTCTGGCTGAAAGCGGCCATCTACCCGCAGCGAGTAGCGGAAGAACGGCGCTGCTTCCACCCCGTGGTAGTCGTTGTCATTGAACCAGTAGGCGCGGGAGGCTACCGGAAGTTTCTGTTTTCCTGGCTCGTCCCACAAGAACAAGCTCTTGTTGGCGGCGGGGCAGAGCGTAATGAAGTGCGCGGGCTCCGGCTGCTCGCGCTCGCCATCGCGATGCACGGTCCCGTGGTGGCTCGCTTCCAAGCCCATGATGTTGCAGCGACCCACCGAGGCGAACGGCAGCCGCTCCACGAACGCGACCGTCTTCGGGAAAATGGCGCGGGCCACCCGCGTAAAGTGCTTTGGCTCGCTCTTCTCGCTCCAATAGCGGTTGGGGATGAGCTCGAAATACGCCTGCCAGGGAAAGTAGACGCCGTGGCGAAATTTGAGCCAGAGCATTTGCCGACGGGACAGCGGGATCTCGCGCTCCTCGCCATAGGCGATGCCCGGATCCGTGGGCGGAGGCTCGTCCGTTGCGGCGTCTGAAAGCGCCGTGAAGGTCGAAAGCTCGGCCGGTGAGAGCGCGCGCAAGACCTCCCCGTAGTCCGCGTAGCGGGGGTCCTGTTGGGATTCGGGGACGATCCCGAGCGTGCGGTGGCTGCCACCCGTGTAATCCAACGGTACTCGCGTGAGGCCCAGGCAAATCTCCTCGTGCAGCTCCGGCAACGAGCTCAAGTCCAAGAACGGCTCCAGGTCCAGGTAGGGCTTCCCAAAGATGCCCGCAATCGCGCCGCTCGTGCCTTGGCTCATCCCGAACGAGGGACTCTATCAGAAGCCTGCCGCGTGTTGTAGCTTCCCCCGAATGCCAGTCGGCTACGTGATGAGCTTCGCGCTGGGGACGATCGTTTCCTTGCTTTTGCTGCTCCGCTTGGGGGAGCGCCTGCTTTCGCCAACCCACGGCATAGCCCGGGACATGGCGGACGCGAACACCGCGCGGCGCTTGCTGACCGTGGGTGAGGTGCTGGCGGTGTTTTTGGTCGCCGTGAGCTCCGTGCGCAACTGCCTTTTGGGCCAGAGCGTGCAGAGTGACGTGCTCTGGGTCGGCGCCTTCGCTGTTTCCGGCCTCTTGATCGTGGTGATCACCGGGCGCGTCGGTTGCAGTGTGCTCCTGCGCTCACGCTTGCGCGGCGAGGTCGAGCGCGGCAACACCGCCGCGGGACTGGCCGCTGGCGCGCACTACGTGGCAACCGGCATCATCACGTCCCGCGCGCTCTCCGGTCATAGCTTGAAGGAGCTTTTGCTCTCGGTCGGCTTCTTCGTGCTGGCGCAGCTCACCTTGCACCTGTTCGTGGTGCTTTTTCGCGCACTCACGACTTACGACGACGCCGAGCAAATCCAAGGAGAGAACTTGGCGGCGGCGTTGAGCTACTCCGGGGTAACGGTAGCCATCGCCATGGTCATCGCACGCGCGCTCGACGGTGAGTTCGAAGGCTGGTTGGTTTCTTTGCGCGGCTACGCGGCGGTGCTCGGCTTCTTGTTCGCCTTCTACCCGGTGCGGCAACTGCTGATCCAAAGTTTGCTGCTGGGCGGGCGGCCGTCGTTGCGCGGCGGCAGGCTGGACCACGGCATCGCGGGCGAGCGGAACGAAGGCATGGCCGCGCTAGAGGCAGGCACGTATCTATCGACCGCGCTCGCCATCTCACAGCTGCTATGAGCTACGAAGCTTACGCCACGCGCGTCGTCGAGAGCGGCATTTTGAGCGACCCATGGCTGGATGGGCAAGCGCGTTTGCGCCAAAAACCGCTCGTGCTCGCTCCGAGCGAACAGCGCACGCTGTACCGCGTCGCGGAAGAGATGGTCGCGGTGTACGACGAACTGTGCCGCATCGTGCGGGACGACCCAACGCTGCTAGATAGCTTCTTTGCGCTCACGCGATGTCAAAAAGCCATGTGGCATTCGTCGCAACCGCTCTGGCACGGCATCGCGCGCGCCGATTTGTTCATGACCGCCGAGGGCCCGGTGCTGGCTGAATTGAACTGCGACACGCCCACCGGTGAAGCCGAGGCCGTCGTACAGAGCGGCTTGGCCGCGCTGGAGCATGCGGGCGCGCGCGATCCGAACGTCGAGCTGGGTCCGCGCTTCTGCGCGCTGATCGCGACGCTTTCAGCGCGGTTACCGGAGCCTGACCAGACGCAAGTGGTGGGCTTGGTCTACCCCACGGAGTTTACGGAAGACTTGCCGCTGGTGCGCCTGTACCGACAATGGCTGCACGAGCGAGGCTACTCGGTCGTGCTCGGATCCCCCTACAACCTTTCGCAGAGCGAAGCCGGCTTGTCGCTGTTCGGGCGGCGAGTCTCGGTGCTCGTGCGCCACTACAAGACCGATTGGTGGGGAGAACGCGGGAGTGTGTGGACCGACGAAGAAATTCCGGATCCCGAACCGTTGATCGAACCACTAGCCGCGCTGCTGAATGCCGCTGCGGATGGGGAAATCGCGGTCGTGAATCCATTGGCGGCGGTCGTGCCCCAAAACAAGCGTTCCATGGCCTTCATGTGGGAGCACATTCATCGCTTTTCGCCGCAGGCGCAGACGACCATTCAGCGTTACCTGCCAGTCACATCCCGATTGGAGGTGCTGCACCCCGAGCTGCTGCTGGCCGAACGCGCTGATTGGGTCTTGAAGAGTGACTACGGCGCAGAGGGCGAAGAGGTCATCATCGGCCGGTTGGTGACGGACGAGCTGTTTCGCACCTGTTTGGAGAAAGCGCGGCCCGGGCGCTGGATCGCGCAGCGCTACTTCGAGGCGCTCGAAAATCCCGAGCACGAGAGCGTGAACTACGGCGTTTACCTGATCGCAGGTCAAGCTTCCGGGCTCTACGCGCGCGTGCAAGTCGGACCGACGGACGGCAACGCGCTCAGCGTACCGACCTTGATTGCCGAGTGATTCAGCGCCTGCGCGCTTGCTGCAGCCGCTTCACGAACGAGCGCTCGAACACGCCGTCCACGCGAATTGAGTAGCGGAAGAACGGATCCGGCTCCACGCCGTGATAATCCATGTCGTTGAACCAGTAGATGGGCGATTGGACGATGGTGTGCCGCTCGTTTCCAGGATCGCACACGTAAAAGCGCTTATTGCCACGCGGCGCGAACGAGATGGATTGCGCGACCTCCAGACTGCTGCCGGGCTCGCTATCGCGGTGCGCAGGCGCGTGATCGTTCGGGTCCAGCCCGAACAACACGGCCCGCCCAATCTCCGTGAACGGCAGGCTGCGAATGAACGCCACGGTTTGCGGGAACAGCTGCTCGGCTTCGGGCTCGAACGCCTTGCCTTCGCCGCTGTGCTTGTCGTCCCAGCTCTGGTTTTCCAAGAAATGGTAACAGACTTGCCAGGGGAAGTAGATGCCGTGGCGATACTTCAAGAACAGCATTTGCCGCCGCGAAAGCGGGTTCTCGGTCTCATCCCCGAAGTGGTAGTCCGCCTGGCGCGAAAGCTCGAAATTGCCCGGCTCGTCCGCCAGCGCCACGAAGTCAGCAAACTCCTCGGGCGAAAAGGCGGAGATCACGCGCCCCAAATCCGCGTACGGATCGGCGTCCACCCACGGCGCGACCACGCCCATCCATTTCAAGCTGCCACCCGTGTACATGGGCGAAAGCTCACACAAGCCGAGCGAGATCTCGCGGTCGAGTGCGCCGAAGCTCGAAGTGTCGATGTGCTCTCGCAGATCCAAGTACGGCTGGCCCCAAATTCCGCACAAACCGCTCATCGAATGGTCTCCAAGTAGCGGCGAGCGAGCCATTGATCGAAGGCGTGCGTGCCCTCTTCCAACAACGAGTAAGCCGCGCGCTGAAAGCTACGCGAGCAGAGTCCGAGCTGTTGCCGCTCGCAGATCTGCCGGTCCTCCGCGTTGACTTGGTCCCAGAAGCCGAATACGTCTTCCGCCTCCAGCTCAGGCGCAAAGGCTGCTGCGTGAAAGTAGATGTTGGCGGTCACACGCGTGCGAGCGGCGGCGAGCGGTTCCATGCGGTACGTGAGTAAGTAGTCTGGTTGCAAGCTGGTGAGTAGCGCTGGCAATGCCAACGCATCCGCGACTCGACGGCGTGCTGGCTCGGGCACGATGAACGGCCTTTCCGCTGAGCCGGGCGTCGCGACGGTGCGCAACTCTGGCGCTAGCTCCATCAACCCACCGAGCCACGCCCCTCCGCCCGTCCAAGTGGTTGCGCTCGCGCTGGGCGTTTGCTGCTCGAGGGCCGGATGAACGCGTTGAAAATGGTGCGATTCTTGAAAGTTTTCGACCAAAAGCTTCCAATTTGCGGCCACGTCTTGGCTCAACGTGCGGCCGAGCCGCAGGTGCTCGAGCTCGGGTCTCGTGAGCCACTCAGGCGCGCCGCTCAGCGCTTTTGCCAGCGGCAGCGCCTCAGGATCCAGGCAGACGAACACGAAGCCGTGCAGCACGTCGAGCCGCACCGGGGCAAGTCCGTGGCAATCGCGCCGAAATCCGGGCGGCATGTAGGGCGCAAGTCGCAGCGCGCCGGACGGCTCGTAGATCCAGCCGTGGTAGTCGCAACTCAACTCGAGCGAGCGGCCCCTTTCCGGCTCGACCAAGAGCAGTCCTCGGTGACGACACACATTGTGGAACGCACGTAGCTCCAGATCGACCCCGCGCACGATCAGCAGCTCCTGGCCCGCCACGCGCGCGCGCAAGAACTCCCCTGGCCCCGCCAGCTCTTGCTCCCGCCCCACACACGACCAGCTGCGCCCGAAGATGCGCTCGAGCTCGAACTCGTGCACCGCTTCGTCCGTGTAAGCCGCGCGGGGCAGGCCGCAGGGCTCGAGCGGCGAGAGCACGCGCTCGAGCTCGGCAAGGGTGAACGGAAGCGTCTGCATTGGCGCGGTTCTAGCCGATTGCGGCACCAGCTGCGCGCATCGCTACGGCAGCCTTGGGCTTTTAGCGCGAGATTACTGAAACAGGCGCTCGTGAAAGCGGAAATCCGTAGGCACCCGAAAAGCGCCACCGGCTCAAACCACGTTCACGCACCATTGGCCTGAGTATCTTCGACTGTTCATGTCGGGCGCGTCTGAGGTCGAACACCTATCTTCGAGCACGATTAGCTAGCGCAAAAACGGGTTGGCTCGATTTCGGCTGAAGACGGGCGCGATCGGAAGGCGCGCGGTATACTGCCAGGTTGATGCTGGCGCCGTTGCTTAGCTCTTGCGACCGAACACCTCTGACCACCCTGTCACACCGCGTTGGCTGACGTCCGCGCAGGGGTAAAGCCGTGAGTTCGCAGGCACGCAAAATCAAACGGCTGCAGGAGGACGCGCTTGCGCTCACTCAAGCCGGTGAACCGCAACGTGCCCTCGAGAAGTTCGCGCAGCTCGAGGCGCTCGAGCCTCGACAACCAGACTGGCCGCGCCGTGCGGCGGAATGCCACCGGCGTCTGGGTGAACGCGAGCTGCACTTGGAGGCGCTGGCTCGCGCTGCCAAAGCGTATGTGGAAGCCGGCTTCGTCGTGAAGGCGATCGCGATCTGCAGGATGATGTTGTCTGTCGATTCGCAGCATCCCGCGGCGCTGGGCTGGATGAGTCAGTTGCATGGCGCGCTCGGCGTGCAAGCGGCAGCGCCGGCACGACAGCCGCTCTCAACCAAGAAAACGTCACTAGCCGCCGCTGAGCCCCAGGCAGACACAGTACCGATACCGGTGAGCGCAGCCCGGCGCCTAGTTGCCCAAAAAGGGCTAGTGGCGGTGGCCCGCATGATGGCCCACAAGGCCGCGCGAAACCCGCCCAAGGTCCAGAGCATCGCTATCGAAGCCCCGTCGACGCCACCAAGCGCGCGCGCCAGCGCAAGCCCGCATCTGGCCGCCCCTGCTGAGCCATTGGCGTCGCCGCAGCCGGTGCTGTCGCTCGAGCCGGTGCTGTCGCCGCAGCCGGCGGTATCGCCGCAGCCGGCGTCGCTCGAGCCGGTGCTGTCGCCGCAGCCGGTGCTGTCGCCGCAGCCGGTGTCGTTCGAGTCGCCCGAGCCTGCCACTCGCGAGGTCACTGCGACCAACGTGATCGGCTTGCCCCCTCCGCTCGCAGTGGAGGCTGACCTGCGCCAGCTCGTGCCAGGTTCTTGCGCGTGGCCGGAAGACCACGGGACCCCATCGAGGATGTTCAAGCTTGCAATCGACGACGTGGAACCCACGGCCGGCGAGCAGGCGCTCAGTCAGGCGCGAGGCATCTTGCCCGCCATTCCGCTCTTCTCGGAGATCGATCCCAACAGCTTGGACAGTTTGGTCAGGCAGAGCCGACTGTTGCACGTGCGAGGCGGTGACGTCGTGTTCAAGCAAGACGATCCGCCGGACAGCTTGTACGTCGTGGTGAACGGAGGCGTCGCCATGTTCGATGAAGCGGAGGCGGGACTCGAGTTGTATCGGGTCGGCGAGAATGAATTTTTCGGCGAAAGCTCGCTAATGAGCAACGACCCGCAAGCGACGACCGTGCGAGCGACCCAAGACTGCGACCTGATCGCTTTCGACCGGAAAGCCATGCGTGATTGCATCGCCAACAATCCGAGCGTAGTGCCGGTGCTGCTGCGATTTCTGCGTGGGCGCATGCTCGAGCATTTGGTTCGCACGAGTCCCCTGTTCGCGCACCTGGACACCGCGGCGCGGCGCGCGCTGAGCCGCAAATTCGAGTTCATCGAAGTATCGGAAGGCGCGCTCCTGATTCGACAGGGCACCCGCTCGCCCGGGCTATTCGTATTACTGAGTGGGGCAGTCGACGTAGTTCGTCGTGACGACGATCGCGAGCATTGGCTGGCGACGCTCGAGCGCGGCGGCGTGTTCGGCGAGATCTCGCTGCTCGGTCACTCGCTTGCCGAAGCCGACGTCCGGAGTAGCACTCCAGGGTTTGCCCTGATGCTTCCGGCCGAGGCCTTTCGCGACGTGATCATGACTCACCCCCCGCTTCTGGAAGTCCTGTCCGCGATCAGTGAAGAGCGCAAACAAGCCAACGAGCGGCGGCTGCCCCCCGAAAGGCGAGCCAGCGTGCCGCGCTCCCCCGCGGATGCGCTGCGCTAGCTAGCGGTATACCCGAGGCTCCCGTGCCGACTCTCCTGCGGCTTGGTCCGAGAGAAACATGGCAACCCAGTTGGTCTCGCTGGACGCTTCGTGCTTCGCGGCCTAAAATCGGCGCATGGTTCTGAGGCAGAATGGGCATGGGTTGGGCTGGGCAATCGTTTGTGCCGCTGTGCTGGCCAACGCTTGTGCCGGCAAGTCGTCAGTGTCGGATGGCGGACAGAGCGGCAACGGTTCAGCCGCGGGCGGCGCGAGTGACGGCGGCGCGAGTGCGAGCGGTGGCGCGATCAGTGACGGTGGCGCGAGCGCAAACGCGGGCAAGGGCGCAGCTACCAGCGGTGGCGCAGGTCAGGCGTCACGCTGTGAAGGGGTGCTCTGCGCAGCGATCCCGGCCACGTGCACGAAGATCGTTCAGGGCCCGAACGATTGCTGTCCGACGTGTCCGGATACGGGCTGCGACCTGTGTCAGGAACCGAACTGTGAACCAGGGACTCACGCCGAAGTCATCGCTGGCGACTGCTGCGCAACGTGTATCGCCGATCCGCCGGATGCCTGCGCAAAAGGTCAAGAGCAGTATGAAACGATGCGCAGCCAGTTGTACGAGAAGTACAGCTCCAGTGGCTGCAAGAACAGCGCCGAGTGCGAGCTCGCGATCGAAGACAACGCTTGCTCGCGGAGCTGCCCGCTCGTTCTGCCAGCTCAATCGGTCGACAATTACCTTTCCAATTTGAACAACGCTGCGAGCGGCTGCGCAACTTGCGCCGAGCAGCCGCAACCCAAGTGCATCAGCGTGGTCGCTGCCTGTGTGAACGGGAAGTGCCTCGCCGTTGACGCCAAGTGACGGTGAGCGGACGAGACCCTCGTTCGCAGGCCAAGCTGACCTGCTGCCTTACGCTGCTCAGAAGGCCGTGCTCGACCCTCTGCCGCCCCGTCGCCGCCACTCAGCGTTTGCTGAAAATTTGTTGCAGCGTGTAACCAGTGCCTGGTTCTTGAACGAATATTTCGAGCCCCGCCGACGTGGCGCTGTACCCGTGGGTCTTCGTGCTGGACGCGGCGCAGCTATCGACCAAGGAGAGCATGTTGTTCGCGGCCGTGTACTTGAAGGTGTTGCGCTCGAGCGCGCCGTCGAGCTCAGTCACTTGCGCGATGACATCTCCCCGGATCTGGAGCGAGGCGCCAAGCCGTCGCGTAATGTTCACGTCCCTAGGGACGCTGAACAGACGAGCCGATGTTAGAACGTAGTTTCCTTCGCTGATCGTGCCACCGAGCGGCGGTGACGGTGGGTTACTCGCGAGGGCGACGCTATGAGTCGACCCATCGTGAACGAGCTCATTGCACGGCCCCGCTTGGCTGGGCGCGCTCTCCGCCGAACAACCCGCGAGGGTGAGGGCGTAGATAATAGAAGGGAGGAAGTGGCCGAGAGGCAGCTTCATGCCGCCGAACGTAGCATCGACGACCGATTCCACAAGCAGATGCGCGCGCGAAAGCTCAGACGCTTCTTCCGATCTCTAATGCGTTTTTGACAATGCGTTTTTAACGCAAGACTCATGCAGCGCGCGAACTCGAGGCGCAAACTGGAGCCCGCTTGTCATGACGCACAAGAAAGCGCTCTCGCCGACGACGGCCTTACGGATCGAAGGCTCGCTCGGCGCTCGACCGAAGCGCGCGGTCGCAATTTGCTGTTGGATTTGACAAAAACGCGCGCTCGCCGACAACGCCTCGACCGCGAAGGCACACCCACATGCATGGGTCGCTCAGCGCCCGCTGCAGCAATGCCGCAGGGCGCGGTCCGGAAAAGCACAGAGCGTAGGGCGCGCGCGTCGAATCGAGCACGTTGCTCGCGCCGCAGCTCACGGTCTTGTTGCTGTAGAACGCGCAGTCGAGGCTAGATCGGCGCTCGTCTCCACGATTTGCGAAGTGCTGTATCCACCGGGCAGCTGATAGCCGTAGGGCGCGCGCTTGGACGACAGATTGTCCGTCGTGCCCATGCTGACCGTACCGTCGTCGTACGAGGCGAGCACGTTGTTGTTGCTGTCGTCCCTCAATTGTCGACCTGATGGTTGTAGTCCTTCTGATGCATGCTCTCGTGTGCGATCATGGCAGCCAGTCCCTCGGTGCTGCTGCCTCGAACCGTGCCGGACACGATGTCCACGACCGTGTGGTCGCCGCTCTCTGCGCAAGCACCCCAGGTATTGGGGCCGGCGCTGCCATAGCTTGCGCCGCCATCCACGCAACGAAACTTGGTGACGCGCGCAGCGCGCAAGGCATCGACGATCTGCGTCGGCGTGGACCCGCGACACTCCAGCAGGTTGGCGCTCGTCATGCACGAGCGCAAAGACGAATGGTTCGTCGACACCTCTTCGATCAAGAACTGCATGGCGTTGCCGAGTTGCGGTGTTTCTGCCAGCATGCAATTGCTGGTCGTGAACCCCTCGGCAAGCGCG
>DATEPG010000482.1:0-16001 GCA_035273265.1 Polyangiaceae bacterium | reverse complement strand
CCAATCCGTGGATCTCCGGACGCCGCGCCGGCTTTGCTGCGAGGGGCGGGCGGCCGCCAGTTCCGGGTTAAAGTGGCCTGGGCAATGCGCAGCAGGACCTGGATCGGCGTGGCACTCGGCTGGGCAGCGGGAGCACTGTTTGCGGCGCCTCCGCTACGCGCCGACAACCGAATTCGGCGAGATCCGCCGCTCCTGTTCGGTGGAGGCCCGCGCACCATCCGGCCACCGGTCGAGATCGATCCGCAGCTGCCGAAGGGTGCAGCGATTGCTGCGCAGCGTGAACGTCCGCACAGCATCGGCGCCGCGTGTTCGGCGAGGCTGCCAGTGTGTGCTCAGCGCGGTCCGGGTAGCTCGGCGGCCCAAGCGCTGCGCGCGCTGCAGGCGCTCGAGCTTGCTTACGAGCGCCTCGTGCTGGCCTCCCGACTACCCGCTCCAATCCCGGACGACGGACACGGCGGCAGTGACGCACTCGATTGGTACCTGAGCGCCGACGCCCGGGAGCTCTCGACCGAGCGCGACGCGCTGAGCTTGGGCACGCTGGACCGCGCGGCAGCGTTTTGCTCGTCGGGCGAGAGCGACGACGCTTGGTCGCTCGAGCGGAGCGCCACGCTGTGCGTCGCAGAAGCCATCGCAAAGCGCTTGGACCCGGGCGAAGCCCCGGCCATTCAGCGCGCTTTTGCGAGCGAGCTGTGGCTCTCGACGGGCAGCATCGGCTCACTCGACGTACAAGCCGTAGACGACGCGCAGGCGCACCCCGAGCGAGCCATCGCGGCACGCTCCGCGGAACCCAGCGCAGCAGCCACGTTGCTGTTCGAATTCTTGGAGAGCGCCCGCTCTTCGCAGCCTTCTGGCGCGCTCGTGACCTCGTTGCTCGCAGCCGCCGCGAGTAGTACGCCGGCCGGCGCGTTCGAGTGGAACAACGAACCCGACGTGTTCGACGTGCTTCGTCACAGTCTGGACGAGGACACCGGCAAATTCGCGACGCTGCTCAGTGACTACGCCGTTTCTCGGGCATTTTTGGGCGACCGCGATGACGGCACGCACCCGCCGTTTTTGGAGTGGGCGGGAGCATTTGCGCGGCCGCGCTACGACTGGACGATCAAGTTCTCTTCGCTTCCGCGCCGCGTGCGCGCCTCACGACCAATCGAGCCTACCGGCATCGAGCTGATCTGGGTGGATATGGACGAGGTTCCAATCGGTGTCTCACTCGGCTTCGAGAGCGAATGGGAAGCTCCAGTCAGCTTCAAGTGGCGCTTGATCAGCGTCGACGATCAGGGACGCGAGATGGCGCGCGTGGACGTGCCCTTCCAAGAGCGCGGCCGCTCCTCCGAGGGCCGTGTGGTGAACCTGACCGGCGTGCGCGCGGTGCTAGCCATCGGCATCAACATGGGCGGTGTCGATCTCGCCCACCCCTTCGACCCCGATCAAGACCCCTTCGAACCACAGTCATGCACCGCCTACTTCGCGCGCATGTAAACAGCACGATCAACGCCAGCCCGCCCGTGCCCGTGCCCATGCCCATGCCCGTGCCCGTGCCCGCCGCCACACTGCATCCCCCGCGCGCCGACACTCCGTCACTCGCCACCCAGCGATCCACCGCAATCCGCAGCTCTTTCGAGGCGATCACGCGGCCGTCGAAGCTCACTGCGATGCGCAAATCTTCGCCGCCGCTGTTGGCCTTGGCGCTCAATACGAATCGGTAAAAGCCCGGCGCAACCCGCGTCAGAGCTTCGTGAATGAGCGCGGGCTCCGCCGTCAGCTGCAAGCGTTGCGGGTCGAAGCCATCTGCGATCTCGTCCGCGTCGTCACGCAGATTGATGTAGCCGCTCAGCAGCCAATTCGGATCCGGATGTGCGAATGAACCAGACAGCGTGAGCCAACTGTGCACGCTGGGCGTGCGCAGGGCGGGCGACTCGCCAGCGCTGAGCACGCCCAGCGCCCCGGCTAGATCGAGCGCGCCAGGTCCGATTTGGCGCGGGTCGATCACGATGCCCTCGAGCGGACGCGCACCGGCCTGAAGAATGGCCCGCGTCGCGTCCTGGTCGAGCCTGGGATCGAGCTCGAAAAGCAGCGCAATCGCGCCCGACACGATCGGCGCAGACATCGACGTACCGCTGGTGATGGCGTGCGTTTCGTCGACCACGAAGCACTGATCTTCAGTCGGGCAGCGCCCCAAGCTGGCGAACAATGCATTGTCGGTTCTACGCGGATCCGCCGAGCGCGCCATGGCGCCCGCGAGATAGACGCCAGGCGCGACGATGTCTGGCTTCACCGCGCCCAGCGCGTTCGGACCTGCAGCACTGAAGTAGGCGACGCTATCGAGCGGGGCTTGCTCGAGCGAGCCCAGGTTCGGCAGGTCGATGTCATTGCCAGCAACGTCGGTCCAAGTCGTGCGATTGAGGGTCGCCCCGACGGCGATCAAACCGGACGCGCTCGCCGGTACGTTGATCGTGCCTTCTTTCAGACCGCGCGGAAATAGCGCGCCCAGCGCGACCGACGGGTCCAAGTCACCCAGGCCTTGCAGCCAAAGCTGCGCGCTGCCGTGACCTTCGAGATGGATCGCAAAATCGCTGTCCTCGGGCCAGCTGCCATCGATCACGACCAACGCATTGTGCTTGCCGGGCGTGATTGACGAGTCGTCCGCCGCGCCTTCGGTGCCGTTGAGCACCGCGATTTCGAAGCTACCCAAGTCGGCGCCCGCGCTTTTTCCGATACCGACCGGCGCGAGGAGGGCGCTGTCCTTGCTATCGACGCCCACGCTCACCTCGTCCCCGTCGCGGAAAGCGATCCAGACGAAGGCCGAACCGTTCACGGTCTTGCCCGTCCGCGCGGGAGTGATCACCGGCACGCGCGACACCGAAGCGCGCGGCACGTGGACCTCGGTGTGGATCCCGAACGGGCCCGGGTACGCGCTCGCCAAGCCGTTGTACAGCCCGGCGCTGTTGCCCGCGGCAACCACGATCGCGCGCCCCGGAAAGTTCGGTCCTACGAAGCTGCTGAGGCCAGTTTCCAGCGCGGAGCTACCATCGTGCGCGCCGAAATCACTGCCCAAACTGAGGTTCACGACCGCCGGCATGCCTAGCGCTTCCGCGCGATCGAACACGAATTTGACGGCCTTCAGCACGTCCGAGTCTTGGATGGTGCCGTTGTCCAGAGCCACGCGCGCGACGACGTAGGTCGCCTCCGGCGCCACGCCGATGTAGCGCGGCGTGGGACTCGAAAGCCCATTGCCGGCCGCGAGCGAAGCCACGTGCGTGCCGTGCCCGAAAGGATCGGTCGGTTCATCGCCGGCAATACCGTTCGAGCCGAGCGCGTCGAGATCGGCCGCCGCGTACACCGCGCAGCCTGGTTCCAGATCGCAGCCGTACGCCGCTTCCAGCTGGTCGTGAAGGTGCTGCGGACTACGCGAGACATCGAGCAACCAGGCGACACGCGTCTTGCCTGCGTCGGTGCGCAGATCGCGGTGGCTGAGTTCGACTCCGGTGTCGACGATGCCCACGACCACGCCTTTGCCCGAGGTCTGAGTTTGCTCACGCACGCTCGCCGCGTGCACCCAGCCTTCGATGCGATCGAGTAGCACGTGACGGGGCGGCGCCCAATCGAACTTCCAACTCGGGTGTGCCGCCGAGAGCTGAAGCAAACGAGCCACGGGCAATTCACCGACCGCGAAATCCCCGATCGAAACCAGCTCGGGCGCCGTGACGCCACCCGGGGCGTGCACGATCAAGGGCACGCCTCCAGCGCGACCACGAGAGAACGACCTGGGCAACGAACGCTGCGTGAACGCGCGTAGATCGACCTGCGCGGAGGCCTGCGCGCTGGCCAATAAACAGCCCAGCGCGAGCAGGCTCGCGAGCGCGTGACGATGCATGCTCATGCCTACGCGCTCAAACCGGTGGGACCAGATGCCGCTTGTTCGTGCGTGGGCGTTGCTTGTTTCGATAGCGCTGAAAACGCGCAGCGAGTTCGCTGCGCAATTCAGCGAAGGGCACGATGCCGTCGATCACGAGCTCGCTCGCAAGCTTCTCCAGGTCGACGTCCGCGCGGTACTCGTCACGCAGCTTGCCGACGAACGCGTCGCGGTCCGGGCCCGGCGGCAGCTCTTGAATTTTGTTGAAGTACACGGCATTGACCGCCGCTTGAGGACCCATCACGGCGATCGACGCGCTGGGCAACGCCAAACACGCGTCCGGCTCGAACGCGGGTCCACACATCGCGTACAAGCCTGCGCCGTACGCCTTGCGCACGATCACGCTAACTTTCGCGACCGTGGCCTCACTGACCGCGGCGATCATCTTGGCGCCCGCGCGGATGATGCCCTGGCGCTCCACTTTGGTGCCGATCATGAAGCCCGGGACGTCTGCCAGAAACAACAGCGGCACATTGAACGCATCGCACAACCAAATGAAGCGCGCCGCCTTGTCCGCGCTATCCACGAACAGCACGCCGCCCAGATGTTTCGGCTGATTGGCGACGATACCCACCACGCGCCCGTCGATCCGCGCGAAGGCCGTGATCATCTCTTTGGCAAAGCGCGCCTTGATCTCGAGCAAGCTGCCCTCGTCGATGATGTGCTCGATCACGCGCCGCATATCGAACGACTTGTTCTCGTCCCGGACGATGATCTCACTGAGCGGCTGGAGCCCACTCTTGGGCGCGCGGCCTTCGATGCGCGGCGCGGGCTGCTCGTGGTTCGAGGGCAAGAGGGCGAGGTAGGATTTGGCGAACGCAATCGCCTCCAGCTCGTTCTGCACCAGCACATCCCCGCAGCCAGACACCGAGGTGTGCATCTTGGCGCCGCCCATTTCTTCGAGCGTGACCTGCTCGCCGATGACCATCTCGGCCATGCGCGGCGAGCCCAAATACATGCTGGCGTTGCCGTCGACCATCACCACCACGTCGCAAAACGCCGGGATGTACGCGCCGCCCGCCGCCGAGGGCCCGAACAACAAACAGACCTGCGGCAGCAAACCGCTCAGTCCGACCTGATTGTAGAAAATGCGACCCGCACCGCGGCGTCCGGGGAACATCTCGACTTGATCGGTGATGCGCGCACCCGCCGAGTCGACCAGATACAAGAGCGGGCACAGCAGGTGCTGCGCGGTCTCCTGAATGCGCAAGATCTTCTCGACCGTACGCTTGCCCCACGAGCCCGCCTTGACCGTCGAGTCGTTGGCCATGATTGCTACCGGCCGCCCGGCGATCCGCGCGGTGCCGGTGATCACGCCGTCGGCGGGCAGATCGGCGGCGCTAGTGTTCGCCAACAGGCCATCCTCACAGAATGAGTCCGGGTCAACCAAGTGGGCGATACGTTCGCGTGCGAACAGCTTGCCCTGCTCGGCATTCTTCTCGTGATACTTCGGCGCCCCACCCGCTAGCGCGCGAGCCCGTGCGCGCTCGAGGTCTCGTTCATCCATCCTTACCAGTATAGGAGGAGGCAGAAGGCTTGGCTCAAGACTCTTCGATCAACCGCTTTACCAGCGCTTCTAGGCGCGCGAGCCCGGGCGACGAATAGCCAACCATGACATCCCGCACCCGGCCGCCCCGGTCGAGCACGAACACCGTCGGCAGCGCCATGGCGCGGTAAGCCTTGGTGGTCGCGCCGCTGGGATCGGCAAAGAGCGGGTAAGCAATGCCCATCTGGGACGCCGAGCGCGTGACCACGGGCATCGTCTCGGCCGCGACGCCCGCCACCACCACACCCTGTGGGGTAAAGCGCTCGTGCCAGCCCCCGAGCACTGGGCTCAGCAAGTGACACGGCCCACACCAAGAAGCCCAAAACTCCAGCACCACGACTTTGCCGCGCAAGGTCGCCAAGCGAGGCTCGACGCTGCCTTGCGCGGTCTCGAGCGCATCGAACTCGGGCGCCTGCATGCCCACGTACTGACGGCGCATGATCTCATCGCCACTCGGGAAACGCTCGAGCTCGACGGCCAACAAGCGCGTGACATTTGCGCGCACGAGACCCACGCGCAAACGTTGGCCGGCACCGCGCACTGCAACCAACCGACTCACATCGTCGGGGCGCACGACATTTTCGCCATCGATGCTCAAGATCACGTCGCCCGCGAGCACGCCAGAACTGGCAGCCGGTGAGCCACGCACGACATCGCGCACCAGCACTCCAGGCTCGTCGGCTTGGCGCATCGAAAGCTCGACCCCCAGCCAACCGCGTTCCGACGCGGGCCGCGGTGCAAGCGGGCGTTGCGCCGATTCCGCTCCGGCCGGCGAAACGGCCTCGAGCTCGACACTTGCGCTCGGCCGCGAGGAACTGGACGAACCGGACGACGTGGACGAACCGGACGACGTGGACGAACCGGGCGACGTGGACGGCGCTCGCGCTGCCAGCTGCGCGACAGGCACCGTCGTCGGCGTGGCGCTCGCGTGGTTGCACGCAGCAACACTCACCAGCGCAGCCCACGCTCCCCAGTCAGCGAAGTTGAACCGCACCTAGTCGTGGTACCATGCCCGTCTAGTGCGCGCAGCCCGTGCTCCTGTTCCCGCGCTTGTTGCGCTTGCCGCGCTCGTCTTACCGCTCGCCCTGACGCTGGCGTGCGCCGAGACCGTGCACGGGCCACTCCCCGGTGCTTCCGACGCCTGGGCCCGCGCACCCGAACCGACATTGGCCTCCTCGGTCAGCGCTCCCCCCGCTGCCTGGGAGGGTTACGGTGAAGTGTTACGCTCGCCCGCCGTCACTCCGGCGCCGTTCACCTCCCGCGGTCACCCACTCGCGCGCCAGGTCGAGGTCCGGGTAAACGACCTAGCTCGCGCGAGCTACACGGCACTCGTCACGGACACGGTGTTCGCCGACGGCTCGCTGCTGGCCGAGATCTCACCCAGCGCGTCCAGCAATGGCTACGTCATGCGCAAAAGCGCGGGCGTTTGGAGCTATTTCGAGCTCGACCCGCAGGGCATGGCGCTCGAAAGCGGTGCGCTCGCGCTGTGTGCGGGTTGCCATGCCCAGGCATCCGGCGACCGCGTCTTCGGCTTGCCCCGCGTGCCCTGAATCACCCGCGACTCAGGAATCTTTCTGGGCCGGCCTGCGTTCTGAAGGGGAGCTCACGAATGCGCGTGCATTTCGTGAAATCGGACGCAAAATGAGCAAAGACCCGAGCGAAGTCACCTTCCTCGGGTCTCGTGCCTCTAAGAGCGAAGCAGCGAAGCAGCGAAGCAGCGAAGCGTTAAGCTAAAAATTCCAAGAGCAAAGCGTTAAGCTAAAAAATCTAAGGAAGCGGAAGCGAAGCTCAAGCGCCGTCGAGCGGCTGAAGAAGAAGCAAAGCAACCTAAGGAACGTCTCGAGGCTGGACCCTCGGGGCGTTTCGAAACTGTTGTTAAGCAGCTTCTGTGCCATGTCCGGGCCGAGCTTGAAAATCCGAATCAATCTGGAGACATAAGGTCACCAGCCCTGTTGCAGCCCTGCGTTGTAAGAGGTCTGACCTGGCTTGGCTGTCATGGTCATTGCCCCGCTGTGAAATCTTTTCAGACCTCACCCACATTCACCGCCAGCGGCCCACCCGCGGGCCGGTTCGCCGTTCAGCATTTTCCGCTATCGGTTTCAAGAACCCGTGCTATGCACTCGCCCCCTACGCACCCGTAGCTCAGCTGGATAGAGCATCGGACTACGAATCCGAGGGTCGGAAGTTCGAATCTTCCCGGGTGCGCTGAGAGACCAAAGGCCAACGAGAGTTGGCTTTTTTGCTTTGGGGTGGAAGCTCTCGTGCTCGCTTCGTTACGGCTTGGAGCCGCTTCGGGTCGCAGCAGAAACCGTTGCCCCAGCGGAGGACAGACGGGGGTCGTTGACCGCGGGAAGCTCGGTTCCCCGATTCAGCAGCTCGATGTAGGCCGAGTACCCAAAGAGCATGTTCTTCTTGCGCCCTGTCAGCTCGGCAACGATGCCCTGCTCTCGAAGAGCGCTCAAGGTCGAGAGCGCGGTCGGAATCGAAACGGCACTTTCCTTCGCGAGATCTTTCGCAGTGGTTATGGGTCGCTTGGCGAGCGCATCCAGTACCCGTAGCGCCGAGCTCGACGATACCTTGAGCTCAGCGCGAATCCGTGTGCGGTCGCTTTCCGCCAGCGCAATCAGTGCTCTGGCAGTCTCGACCGCCTGGTTGGATACCTCGAGCACACCGCGCGCAAAGAACCTGACCCAATATTCCCAATCACCTTCGAAGCGAACGCGTTGCAAGCATTCGTAGTACTCTGATCGGTGCTGCTTGAAGTAGAGGCTCAGGTACAGAAACGGCTCGGTCATCACCTGATCGGCCTGGAGAATCAGTGTGATCAGCAGCCGGCCGAGTCTGCCATTACCATCGAAGAACGGATGGATCGTCTCGAATTGTGCGTGTGCGAACGCCGCCTTGAATAGCGTCGGTGCTCTTGCTTCGGTGACGTAGCTACAGAGCGACTCCAACAATTTGGGAACGAGATCCGCAGGGGGGCCAACGTATTCAGCGAGCAATGGCGACGCGCCACCCACCCAGTTTTGTTCCGTGCGCAGTCTCCCCGGAGCGAGGTGAGATCCGCGCCCGGTCTTCATCAGAGTCCAATGAATACTTTGGATCAGCTCGATGTCGATTCGCTTGCCCCGTGACAGCGCATCTAGGCCGAGTTGCATGGCGGCTATGTAGTCGGACACGTCTTCGACATCTGCGAGCGGACCTCCTGGCGTTGCGCCGCTCTCGAATCGCAGGAAGTCGGAGAGCGACGACTGTGTGCCCTCAATTTGCGCGGACAGCACCGCTTCCTTGCGAACATAGAAGTAGGTAAAGAGTCTGGGGTTAGGCAAGACAGTGCGAATCCCCTCGAGTCGACCAATGGCTTGGTTTGCGCGTGCGATCAGTTCTTCGTCTTCTGCACCGAGCGAGAGCGGGGGCGATGGCGGTAACTCGTGAGGGACGTACGCTTGGATTCGAACGCCGTCATGGCGCGAGTCGGCCACTCGGCCGCTTCTAGAGGACGTGAGGGCGCGCATAGGTCGGCGAGTTTAACTTCCACAATTTCAAATTTAAATAGGTGGGCGAAATTTAATTTAGAAGCCTTGGGATGCGCCTGTAGCTCGAGGACTTTAAAAACTGGCGTCCTAAAGTTAAATCCGCTTATCGAATTTAACTTTGGCGTCGATGGGCGGTTCCGATCCAGCGGGCCCGGAAAAGATCCGCGAGTGCGTTCACGAAGCGACCACGACACCGGCGGGCGCCGCCAATGACAACCGAGAAGGCGGAGCCAAAACGAGAGCGGCACCGCGATGGCGCATCCCGGGTCTAGCTGAGCCAGCAACAGTGCGGCGCTCAGCGGAACGGCGCCTGCGAAGACGTCGGAACAGCAAGCAAAGCAGGCGATGCGGGAACGCGCGCGCGAAGTTCGGCGTCTTTGCAGGCTGTTAGCTCATGCGACCGACACGAGCGAAGTTCTAAATTCATCTGCCCGGGTGCGCAACGAAGACGAAAGGCCAACGAGAGTTGGCCTTTTTGCGTTGGGGTGGAAGCGAAGACGCAGTGCTTTCGAGCGGCACGTCGCGGGAAGCCCCATGTCAGTCCACCCGGTGCGTACCACCCCTTAGCTCGCTCCGAGCTCCCTTGGGCGCTTCAATCCACACGCTGACGAGGCGGTCTGGCGGTATGCTGACCGGATATGACACGCGAGGCTCCCGTCGGCTTTACGTGGAGTGACTACATCGAGGAACTCGTCTCTCAGACAGGATCGCTCACTGCTGTCGCGGAGAGACTCGCGGCGACCCGCTCGTTCAAGGACGACGTGGCTTCGATCGAGCGCGCGCTGCGGCGACTGCGCGGTCGTGGTTTGCAGCCCGGAGGCAAGTGGGGGCAAGCATTGCTGACGGCCTTTGGCCTGCCAACGAGCGTCCAAGCGCGTTTGCGCTGGATGGCGGCGTACCACTCGCGCTTCACTGACCTGCCGGTCGATCTTTGCGAAGATCTCGTACGCCTCTGGGACCATCCTCCCACCACGGAGCGCCGCGAGAATCGCGCCTGGTTGGCGCTCGCGCGAGCGTCGATTGCCCTGCGGCGAAACGACCACCAGACCGCCAGCACGTCGCTCGAGCAAGCACAGAACGAGCTTGGGTCCACTGCTGTCGTCGAGGCGCAGATCGAGACGTTGCTGGTCCGCGCGTTCATCGCGAGCAAGCACCAGCCGGCGTGCGTCCCCGAACTGTTGGCGAGCGTCCAGCCGAAGCTCGATGCGGTGCAAGACGCGGACGACCGTGCCTGCCTGCATGTCCGCTGGATCGACCAACAGGCCTATGACCTGAACAAGGGAAGGAGCGTGCCACCCAACCCATCCGCCGCCGAAGCTCTGTACCTTCGCGTGCCAACCGCCCATGTGCCTCCCTTCGTACTCTGTCGGCGAGCCAACGGGCTCGCGTACGCGCGTTGGAAACAGGGGCACGCCGATGAAGCGGCGGGCTTGGCGCGCGAAGCGGCACGTCACGCTGGCGACGGTGGACACGTTCGACTGCGCATCATGGCACTGAGTCTGCTTGCGCGCATCGATCCACGTGAGGCAGCGAGTCACGAGCGCGCAGTGGCAATGTCGAAACGCTTGGAAGACGAATTGCTGCTCGCGCGCATCGCGCCGGGGCAATTCGCGGCTAAACCTAGTCTAGGGAGATCTTGAGCGCCAAGCGCTCCTTCATGTGTAGCAAAGCCTCTGCGTTGCCACGCGCATCATCGACCGGATGGTGGGTATGCGCGGTTCGCCTCAAATGCTTGAACGACGCGAACGTGTCCTTCACTAGCCCCTTGTAAAGAGAGCCAAGGTTTTGCGAGCTGAATCCAAACGGATTTTTGTGCAAGAAGTGGTGAAAGTACCAGTTGATGAACTGCCAGTCGTATCCGTTGTTGTCGGAAACGAAGATCAGCCGCTTGCTGCGTAGCTCCGAAAGCCAGGCAGCGAACTGACCCATCACTCGCCCGGGCTCGTCGAAATTCAAAACCTGCTCGCGCGTGAAACCGCTTACCTTCAGCGCTTCGGGCTGCCACCGCTCCGAGATGGGCCTGAGAGACCCGTAAAACGTGCGCTGCAGCCCAGGCTCGACCACGACCGCGCCAAAGCAAACCATCGAAAAATCACCAGGGATCGGACCATCCGATTCCACATCGACCATTATGTAACTCATACCCAGATTGTGCCGGCCGGGTCGCGACGCGACCAGGACATGATTCCGGACATCAACCAGTGGTGAGCCCGGTCGAGCTAGCTAACATTTCTGCGAGCGAAGCGTCGGAAGGTTCAACCTGGGTCCTTTCGGCGTTGTTCATAGGTCCTTCTTTCGGAACGGCTGGCTCGTCTGGCGCTGATGATTCGAACCTTCTCGCCGCGCTCGAGGTGAACGACGAAGAGGAGCCGGGACCGCAAAAGAGACCGAACCCCATGGTCATTGGGATTTTGACGGGTGGCTGCAAGCAATTATCGCGGCTTCCAGCGCAAGAGCCGCTGAGCTCTGTGGGCGATCGCGTAGGCGGAGCAGCTGGTACTGCAGCGAGGGAAGACCCGACAGCGGGCGTCGAACGGTGCCACGGGGTGGCGAGCAGAAGTCGTTGACGATCGCCACCCCCAGTCCGAGCTCGGCGAAGCGCATCATGAGCTCCCAACCATTGGCTTCTACCGCGGGCGCCCACGGTTGGTCGACTGCGGCCCAAGCTTGCGCCAGTGCGGCCCTCAGCGGGCGCCCCGCAGGTGGTGCGATCAAGGGCTCGTCGCGTAGGTCGCGAATGGCTATGGAGCGCTTGCGAGCAAGTGGATGGTTCCTCGGCATCACGACTGCCGCGCCGACTTTCGCCACACGCCTCGAGATGACGTTGAGGGGGATGTCGTCGATGACGGTGACAGCCAAATGAGCCTCGCCCAACTGAACTGCGCTCAGCGCCTGCTCGCGATCGCGTGTCAGCACTCGGAGCTTACTACGCTTGCCCCGCTGAAATGCCCGCAGTGGCTCGCTGAGCAAGTGCAGGAACGTTCCTTCCCCGGCAGCGAGCACGACGCCCGTGTCGCGCGGCGTGCCGCCTTTGACCTCGTCAATCAGCTGCGCGGTGCGTTCCTCCTGCTCGCGACCGAAGGCGAGCACCTTTCGTCCTTCCGCGGTCAAGGCAAGACTTCGGCCGTGTCGGACGTAGAGGGGTGCCTGTAGCGATTCGCCGAGCTTACGAATCTGCACGTGTAACGCGGGCTGGGAGATGTGCAGCCGGGCGGCTGCGTGCGTGAAGTTCAGCGTCTCCGCGAACGTCACGAAGGCGCGAACCCATTCGGCATTGACCATAACTTGGAACTATAGTCGATAACTAAGCAATAGTGGGAACGGATGCTCGCGGACGGCATGCTGTCCGACATGACAAAGCATTCACAACCTGTTCTCGGCATCGACATTGGCCGAGTGATCATCGGTGCTGCCGATGCTTCCGGAAAGGCAGATACCTCCTTTCTCAGCGGCAGCGACGAAGCCGCGCTGTGTACGCCCGCCAGCGAGGGTGCCTTCGACGCCATCGCCGAGCTCACCAGCGCCTTCGCTGGCCGGGTGTGGCTCGTCTCTAAGTGCGGCCCACGCATCCAGCAACTGACGCGCCGCTGGCTGCAGCGCCAGTCGTTTTACGAGCGAACTGGTGTGAGACAGGACCGCGTTCGGTTCTGCCTCAAACGACCAGAGAAGCGTGAGCACTGCGCCGCGATCTGCGCGACCCATTTCGTAGACGATCGCCTCGACGTGCTCGAGCATCTCGGCGGGCTCGTGCCGCGCTTGTATTGGTTTGGGCACCAGACAGGCGCGCTCACCCCTCCCGCTTGGGCACAGCCCGTTCGCGACTGGTCACAGGCGCGCAGCCTAATTCTCAATCAGCTCTAGAGCCCTCACTGAGGAAACGAGCCGGCACGTGATCGGTTAACCAGACACCGTTCTCTGAGCGGTAGAAGACAAGCCCTGAGGTCACCATGCCGCGCGCGTCGACTTCGAGCACATAGGGCGCACCGCGCCGCTTCCCAACGACTACCGCCAGCCCACGCGTGGCGGACAGATGCACGTGATGCCGGTTCCCCTTCATCAGGCCTTGCGCGCGTATCGACGGCAGGTACCGCTCGACCGTGCCATGGAACAGGACGTCGGGCGGTATGGTAGGTGGCAGCGCGAGGTCCACCGGCACAGAGTGCCCTTGGTTGGCCCGAATCATCGAGCCGTCGGGACTCAGTGCGAAACGGCGCTTGTCGCTGGTTGCGACAATTGCGTGGAGATCCGCTGGAGCCAGTGGCTTGCCGTGGCTGGCGAGTGCACGGAGAAGAGCATCCACGGAAACCCAGCCATTTTGGTCGAGGGCGAGTCCGAGTGTTCCCGGCTCGTGGCGCAGGACAAGGCTCAGGAATTTGGAGATCGACGTATTTTTATCAGACACTTGCGTGGCCACAATCGACGGGGTGCGGTGAACGTTGACGCGCCGCTTCAGGAATGGCCTTCAGCGAGGCCGCTGAGGGGCCGTCGTGAGCGAGCAGGACACCTTCTTCTTCACGCGCCTACCGTGGCGGCAGCAGGCCGTTGACCAAGGCGTCGACGACGTCGCCGGTCGGCGTGTCCGGGTCGATCGACAGCGTGAGGCGATCGAGTAGCAAGCCGTCGAGCGCGTAGTGGAACAAGGCGATCTCGCGGGCGCCGCCGGGGAGCTTCGCCGCCCTGTTGAACGCGACATCGGCGGCGAAATTGCTGCGCAGCCAGTGGCCGAGGCGCGTGGCGATCTCTGGATTGCGGGTGGACTCGAGGCGCAGCTCGAACAGCGCGAGCGTCACGACACGCTCGGAGGTCAGACGCGCGACGATGTCGCGGACGTAGGCGGCGAAGAGGGCGCGCGACGGGCGGCGTCGCGCGAGGGTGGCATGGACCGCCAGGTCAGGTCGGAGGCGTTCGCTGATCCGCTCGAAAATTTGTCTGACGAGCTCTTCGCGCGTGCGGAAGTAGTTTGCGGCGGTGCCGACCGGAGCCTGGGCCTCGGCGTCGACTGCGCGGTGGGTGAGGCCGCGCGCGCCCTGCTCGGCGAGCACGCGGATCGACGCGTCGAGCAGGTGCCGACGACGCTCCGGATTTCGTGCCACGTGCGCTATCTAGCTTGAGCAATCACAGTAGGTGCTGTAAATCGGAACCACAACACTTGTTGTGGTAAAAAAAGTGATGCGCCGCCTCATCTATCTCGTCGCGACCTCCCTCGATGGCTACATCGCCGGCCCTGATGGCGTCATCGACGCCTTCCCAGTGCAGGGCGATCACATCGACTACCTGTTCCGCGAACTCCCCGAAACTTTGCCGACGCCCGTGCTCGCTGCGGCTGGTGTTCCCGCGACGACTAGCACGTTCGATACCGTGGTCATGGGTTGGGGCACGTACGATCTCGGCTTCCGCGTCGGGCTGACCTCCCCTTACGCACACCTGCGGCAATACGTGTTCCGCCGCAGCCTTGGCGGCCCTGCGTCCCCGCACGACGTCTCGATCACGGGAGAGCCACCGTGCGACGTGGTGCGACGCCTCAAGGCCGAGCCGTCCACACGCGATATCTGGTTGTGCGGCGGCGGACGCCTCGCCGCGGCGCTCGCACCGGAGATTGATCAGCTCGTGTTGAAGGTGAATCCGATCTTGCTCGGCGCCGGTATCCGTGTGTTCGAATCCGATGCGTACCGGCCGCGCGCGTTTCGGCTGGGAGCAAGCCGCACCTTTACGTCTGGCGTCATGATGAACACTTACGAGCGTGTGTGAGATCCGAGCAACGACGCCAAATCATCACGCTTGAACTTGCGGGCAAATGCTCGCTCGTCCCCTTGACGGCGGCCAATTGCCGCTCTTGGTCTCGCAGTCGCGCGATGCGCTCTTCCAACGTGTTGCGGGCTAGCGACGTCTTGTTTTCCTCCTTCCGATTTCGAAGCTCGCTCGAAGGAGGGTTCTGGTATGCGTACGCCCCGTGGTTCTACATCGCGCCGGCAATCGAGCTGGTTTGGCAGCACGGCAGCTTCGAGCTCGGGCTCGGCAGCAAGTACCTCATTGCGCCCATCAACGGCGTCCAGCTCATGCTCGTGAGCGGCACCCGGCTCTAGCCGACCCCGCGCGCCCTCGGACCCGCGTTGGCCCTACCGCGGCTTCACCGGGCAGGCCGCTCGATCGAGCAGCTTTTCAGCCGAAACCGTTAGCGGTACGCCGACGCAGCACCGAGACCGCGGCGAGCTTACTGATCGCTTTCCTCGTACGCCGAGCAGTCAGGCAATTCCGGACGTGCGGGCCAGAGCTAGTCGGCGGCGTAACTCGGCTGGTCAGGCAACGTGGGTGTCAGGCGAAGGATTCCGCCGAGTGTGCCCACGTAGAGGGTGCCGTCCGAAGCGCGGGCCAATGAGTTCGGGTACCGAATGACGCTCGGCAAGCGCGCGACCAACGTGGGCGTGCCATCAGTCTTGGTATGCCAGATCGCTTCCCAAGTCGTGACCAAGAAGCCGTCCCACGAGCGGAATCCATGCGACCGGCTCCGAAACGGCCTGCGCGCGCGCTTCACGAGTTTGCGACGATGAGGGTCGCCGCGTGAGGCGGGCGGCGCGAGCTGCCGCATTAAAAGTTGGACCGGCTCATTTCCTAGCGATCGCGACTTCGCGCGAGAGTGCGACGAATGCCTTGTGAGCGGCCGAGGCATTGCGCCGCCCAGGGTAGTAAAGGCAGAGCCGAGTGAGATCCGGTGTCCAGTCCTCGAGCACGCGAACGAGGCGTCCTGCTTCGATGTCGTCGTGCACGTCCGGCTCCATGAAGAAGCCGAGCCCGATGCCGTCGAGGACCGCGATCCGCGAGAGGCTGGCCTCGTCGAGCGTGATGGGACCCGTCACATCGATCAGGGCGGTCTGCCCCCGCTTACGGAGCTCCCAGCGGAAGAGGCTCCCGTTTGGCAGGCGGACGCGAACACACCGATGACGGAGGAGGTCCGGCGGGACGCGCGGACGACCGTGCTGCTTCAGGTACGAAGGCGAAGCGACGATGGCAT
>DATEPG010000481.1:0-2684 GCA_035273265.1 Polyangiaceae bacterium | reverse complement strand
CCAAGTCGCCTTGCCGGTAGCGGTGGCGAGTTTAACCGCGTATTGCGCGGAAGTGCGCGCGACCTCGGGTGCAACGGCGCGGCCGGCGGCCGCGTCGCTCAGCGCGGCGACCAGGTGCGTGCCGAGGATGTGCTCGGCTTCCTGCCCGCGACCGAGTGCCAGTGCCTTGTCGGCAACGCTGCCCAGCAAGCGCAGGGCGTCCGCACGTCGGGTGGCGACGGCAGCGTCCTCGTTCGCGCTCGAGTTCGAATAGGTACCAACTGGCACGCGCGACGACTCACGCAGCGCGCGGAGCTGCGGCTCGACCGTCTGCCCCGCTCGCGCTTTGAGCACTTCCGTCAGCACGAGCTCGGTCTCGCCAATGGTCAGTTTGTCGCCGATGAGCAGCGCCGTGGGGCTGGCAATCCGAACATCGTTCACCAGCACTCCGTTGCAGCTGTCGAGATCGATGACCACGAGGCCAGCCTCGGTCTCGTGGAACTCGGCGTGTCGGCGCGAGACCAGCGAGCCGGAGAGCACGATGTCCGCGTCGGAACCACGGCCGACGACCAGCGGGCTCTTGTTCAGCGGGTGGTCGATTGCACCTTCGCGCAACGCATAGCTCGTCAGCGTGAGCGCATGCAGCCCGCTGCCGCTCGCCTCACTCGTCTCGCTCGCGTCGCTTGTTTGCTGCTGAGCCACTTAGCGAAGAGATTAGCGAACCGGCGCACCCATGTCTACAATTGCCTACATCGCTTGCGTTTCGTTTCGTGCGCGACTCGGCGGTGATTCGGCTAGGTGGCTCGTGGGTAGCTGCCGAGTACCCGGACGGTCGAGCAATGGCGCTCGAGCTCGAGAAGCGCGCTGGCGATCGCTTCGTCCTCGCGGTGACCCTCGAGGTCGGTGAGAAATACGTATTCCCAGCGCCGAGTCGGTGCGGGGCGCGACTCGATTCGGCTCAGGTTGATCTCGGCACGGTCGAAGATTTCTAGTGCGCGGCGCAACGCACCGCGGCTGTGCGCGGTCGAAAATACCAGGCTGGTCTTGTCATGCCCGGTCCGCTGAGCATCGCTGTTGGCGATCACGATGAATCGTGTGGCGTTCTCGGCGTTGTCTTGAATGCCATCGACCAACACGCGCAGCCCATTGAGCTCTGCCGCCAAGGGGCTGGAAATGGCGGCCAACTTGGGATTGCTTGCTGCGTCGCGCGCAGCGGCGGTGGTGGAGAGCGTTGCGACTTGGTCGGCGTTGGGCAAGTGCTCGGCGAGCCAGCGTCGACACTGCGCGAGCCCCTGCGGGTGCGATGCCACGCGCTCGATCTCGCCGAGATCGTTGGCCAGACCGAGCAAACACTGCGCGATCCCGAGCACGACCTCGCCTCGGATCCAGAGCTTGCGCGTCAGAAGTTCGTCTACGGTTTGGTTGACGCCGCCCTCGGTCGAGTTCTCGATCGGAACCACACCGAACGCGGCAGCGCCACTGGCCACTTCCTCGAAGACGTGGGAGATCGTAGCGCTTTCTCGATAATCCGCGGTCAAACCGAAGGCATGGCGTGCCGCGGCGTGCGTCCACGCGCCAAACTGGCCAAAGAACGCGATCGGGCCGACCGTCACTAGCGACTCCTCTCGATCATCGCGCGCAGCACGGATGCGGCGTGCACTCGCGCGTAGTCCTTCCAGCCGAGCAGCTCCGCCGTGCCGTCGACGATCGCTGCCCAGTGGTCGGCCTCGTCGTGAAGCTTGCGGACGACGAACAAGGCTCGTTCGAATGGCATACGCTCGCGGATCCCGGTGGGTAAGCTGCTGTGCAAAACACCGGCGCAGGCGTGATAGGCCGCTTGCAGCTGATGGTTTTGGCGAGGCGTTCCGCGAATCGCTCCGTGCGCTCGGCCCACCAAATGCGCGACTCGCAAGATATGCGCCTCGCTCGCCCCACTCATCGACCAAGCCGCCCAAGTTCGAGCAATCGCTGCTTGTTCCACAGCGTCGACGCTGCCGACACGGATCCGCTCTTCGAGCCAATCCGCGAGCGCCCGGGCCGCGCGCATCCATTCGGGGGAAAGCGGCGGCAGCGACTCACGCGCACGACGAGTGTTCTTTTGACGGCTGTCGGGAGCGTCGTTGAATTCATCGTGCCGATCGAGCGCCGCAAGCTCCAATTCCCCAGGTGACGAGGAGCTCAAGGATTGCTTCGGATCCGCGGGAAAGTGGCCGGGCTGACCGTCATCGAAGAGCGGCCAAGTCCCGGCCAGATCCGGATTCTTTTTACTTGGTCCGCTCATCGCTCAGCGCACGATCGCGAGCAGGCTCTGCAGCCGAAGCGCCAAGCTCATGTCGCCTTCGACGCGTAGTTGATTGCCGAAGAACAGCTGCTCGCCGCTGACCTTGCCCTCGAACAGCGCTACGCCGTTTTCGGCAGACATGGCCAGCGTACAATCGGAAGGCCCATCTCCGGGAGTGAGCGTCGCGGCTCCCTTCAGGTTCATGATCCAAGTGCCGCCGCCTTCCCCCTCGAGGACGAACTTGTAGATCGCGCCGATCGCCGAGGCGCTCTCTGGATTGGCGGCCAAGCGTTCAGCGACGGTGGCCATGATTTCTTGGGCAGTGCTCATGGTTTCACCGTCGCGGTGGGCGCGACTGCCGCGGACGTCGTGGGCAACGGTTTCGCGGCGGGTAGGCTCGGCGGGCGCGGCTGGGCGGGGGGGG
>DATEPG010000480.1:0-5360 GCA_035273265.1 Polyangiaceae bacterium | reverse complement strand
CGACGGTTATGAAGTGGCGCGGCGCGTCCGCGCTGCGCCAGAGGGCGCGGAACTCTACTTGGTTGCGTTGACCGGTTACGGTGGAGCCGAGGACCGAGCCAAGGCCCAAAGCGCGGGCTTCGACCGGCACCTCACCAAACCAATCAGCATCGATGAATTGCGCCAGGTCGTGAATAGCCCAAAGCCGGCCCGCGCGTAGTCTGGCAGCACGGCGTCTGTCTTGTAAGTGTATGTATCTACTAGATGTTTGTCTGCGGCTTGACAGCTTTGGCAGAAAGGACCAGTACATCCGCACATCTAGATATCAGGATTGATGGCCCTCTCGCACTACGTCGAAACGCTCAACCTGTTGGGCGACGAAAGCCGAATCCGGCTGTGCGCGCTGCTGCGCGAGCGAGAGTTGTGCGTCTCTGATCTCGTCCGCGTGACCGGCATGGCGCAATCGCGCGTCTCGACGCACCTCGGCCGCTTGCGAGAGGCGGGCTTCGTCTGGGATCGCCGGCAAGGCACGCAGTGCTTCTACGGCTTAGCGCTGGAGACGCTACCCGGCACCGCCAAAGCGGTGCTCGACGAAGCCGAGGCTTCCGACGATCCGACGCTGCTCGGCGATCGAAAGCGCCTGCAAGAGCTCGAAGCCGAGCGCCGCGGTGGCTTGCCCGAATCCGCGGCCGACGAACTCGAGCGCTACTATTCACCGGGCCGCAGCTGGCAATCGCTCGCGCTTGGCATCGCTGCGCTGCTCAAACTGGGTGATGTTCTCGACGTCGGCTCTGGGGACGGCGCAGCCGCCGCTTCGCTCGCGCCGCACTCGCGCTCGCTCACCTGTATCGATACCAACGCGCGCCTGATCGAGGTCGCGAAGGATCGCCTAGCGCGCTTCCCGCAGGTAACCGCGCAAGTCGCCGACGTCCACTCGCTGACCTTCGCGGACGCCTCGTTCGACGAAGTGATGATGTTCCACACGCTGACCTATGCCGAGAATCCGGCGCGCGCTCTGGCCGAGTGTTCGCGCGTACTGCGCCCTGGGGGGCGCTTGGTTTTGCTCTGTCTCAATCAGCATCAACAACACGAGGTGACCGCGCGCTACGGCGAGCGGCACCCCGGATTTTCCCCGCGTGCGGTCCGCAATTTGCTCGGCGCCGCCGGTCTCGACGTCAAATCCTCGGAAATTGCGGCTCGTGAAGCCAAAAAGCCGCACCTTGAAGTCGTGCTGGCGATCGGCGAAAAGGCCGTCGTCGGGGACTTCGCTCCCGCACCCGCTGAACTGAATTCAGCGGGGCCTCAACCCCGAGTTTGGGGCCCAGGCTCCAAACGGCCCGCCAAACGCCCCAGTCAAAAGCTCAGCTGAGCCGGACCCGTCTCGAACATGTCGAATCTGCATCCAATCCAAACGCTGCTTCAGAACCGCATCGCCATCATCGACGGCGCAATGGGTACGACCATTCGCACCTACGGCATGACCGAGGCAGACATCCGCAGTGAGCGTTTCAAGGGCTCGACCAAAGATTTGTTGAACAACGGTGACTTGTTCTCGCTCACGCAGCCCAAGATGATCTGCGACATCCACCGTCGTTTCTTGGAAGCCGGCTCGGACATCATCGAGACCAATACCTTCGGTGCCACCAGCATCACGCAGAGCGAGTTCTTCGTCGATGATCCGCGTGAACACGGCGGCCGCAAGGACCCCGAGTTTTACCAAAAGATCATCGAGGACAAGTTCCTCGGCGATCTAGCCTGGGAGATCAACGAGCAATCGGCGCGCCAGTGTCGTGAGTGGGCCGATCGCGTTGCGAATGCGGATGGCAAGCAGCGCTTCGTGGCGGGGGCGATCGGACCGCTCACGGTCTCGCTGTCCAACTCGCCGGACGCGGACGACGCGGGTTTCCGCGTTTGCACCTTCGATCAGGTGAAGACCGCGTACGTTCAGCAGATCCGCGCGCTGATTGCGGGCGGCTCGGACGTGCTTTTGGTCGAGACCATCTTCGATTCACTGAACGCCAAGGCGGCCCTGGTGGCGATCCGTGAGGTGTACGACCAAGATGGCAAACAGCTGCCGATCATGATCTCCGCCGCCGTCGGGCGCGGTGGAGAGACGATGATTTCCGCGCAGACCATCGAGGCCTACTGGAACGCCGTCAAGCACGTAAACCCGATCTCGATCGGCTTGAACTGCTCGCTCGGTCCGGATCTGATGTACCCGTTCTTGGCCGAGCTGTCCGAGAAGTCGAACACGGCCATCTCTTGCTACCCGAACGCGGGTTTGCCCAACCCACTGTCGGTCACGGGTTTCGACCTCGAGCCGCCGGACATGGCGCGCTACTTGGGTGATTTCGCCAAGAACGGGCTAATCAACATTGCCGGTGGTTGCTGCGGCAACACGCCCGAGCACATTGCGGCAATCGCACAGGCGTTGGAGAGCAAACCCCCGCGTGCCTATTTCAGCGTTCCGGAAGCGCTGGAGGCACCCGAAGCGGCGCCGTCGCGCGAAGCCGAGCGCCCGCTCAGGCTGTCCGGATCGCAGCCGTTTACCCAGCAAATTGGCGTGTACATGATGCTCGGTGAGCGAACCAACGTGGCTGGCTCGCCGAAGTTCGCCAAGCTCATCAAAGAGGGCAAGTACGAAGAAGCGGTCAGCGTCGCCCGTCAGCAGGTCGAAAACGGCGCCAACGTGATCGACATCTGCATGGACGAAGGCATGATCGATGGCGTCTTCGCCATGACTCGTTACCTGCAGCTACTCGGCAGCGAGCCGGAGGTGGCGAAGGTGCCGTTCATGGTCGACTCCTCGAAATGGGAGGTGATCGAGGCCGGGCTCAAATGTCTGCAAGGGAAGGGGATCGTGAACTCGATCTCGCTCAAAGAGGGTGAGGACAAGTTCCGTCAGAACGCGCGCACGGTGCTCAAGTACGGCGCGGCCGTGGTGGTGATGGCGTTCGACGAACAAGGCCAAGCCGCGACCTACGAAGACAAGATCCGCATCTGCGAGCGCGCGTACCGGATTTTGGTCGACGAACTCGGCTTTCCGCCGGAAGACATCATCTTCGATCCGAACATCCTGACCGTGGCCACGGGCATGGAGGAGCACAACAACTACGCGGTCGATTTCATCAAGGCGACCCGCTGGATCAAGCAGAATTTGCTGCACGCCAAGGTCAGCGGCGGTGTGTCGAACGTCTCCTTCAGTTTCCGCGGCAACAACAAAGTGCGCGAGGCGATGCACTCCGCCTTCCTGTACCACGCCATTCAAGCGGGTATGGACATGGGCATCGTCAACGCGGGCATGCTCGAGGTGTACGAAGAGATCGAGCCCGAGCTCAAGGTGCTGGTCGAGGACGTGCTGCTCAATCGCCGTCCGGACGCGACCGAGCGCCTGGTCGATTTCGGCGAGAAGCTGAAGGCGGAGAGCGCCGGCACGGTGACCACCAAAAAAGAAGCCGAAGAATGGCGCAATGGCACGGTCGAAGCGCGGCTCGCGCATGCGCTGGTCAAGGGCATCGATAACTACATCGACGCGGACACCGAAGAGGCGCGCGCCAAGCTCGGCCGCCCGCTACTGGTGATCGAAGGTCCGCTGATGGACGGCATGAGTGTGGTGGGTGACCTATTCGGCGCGGGCAAGATGTTCCTGCCGCAGGTGGTCAAATCGGCGCGTGTGATGAAGAAGGCCGTGGCCTACTTGTTCCCGTTCATGGAGGCCGAAAAGGCCGAAATGGCGGCGTCCGGGCAAGTCGTGAAGACGCAGGGCAAGATCGTGCTGGCGACGGTGAAGGGTGACGTGCACGACATCGGCAAGAACATCGTGGGCGTGGTGCTCGCCTGCAACAACTACGAAGTGATCGACATGGGCGTGATGGTCCCGTGTGAAAAGATCTTGGAGCGCGCCAAGTTGGAGAAGGCGGACATGATCGGCTTGAGTGGCCTGATCACACCCTCGCTCGACGAGATGACCCACGTTGCGCGCGAAATGGAGCGTCAGGGCTTCAAGCTGCCGCTGCTCATCGGCGGCGCCACGACCAGCAAAGCGCACACCGCGATCAAGATCGCGCCGCACTACAGTGAGCCGGTCGTGCACGTGTTGGACGCCAGCCGCGCGGTGCCCGTCACCACCAGCCTGCTCAGTGACGACGGCAAAGCGGCCTTCGTGGACGCGCATCGCGTCGAGTACGAAAAGCTGCGCCGCACGCACGCTTCTCCCAAGCAAAAGCTGGTGCCCATCGAACAGGCGCGCAGCCATCGCACGCCGATCGATTGGAAGCCCCAAGACGTGTCCCGACCGGAGTTCACCGGCGTTCGCGTGCTGAACGATTTTCCGCTGGCGACCCTGCGCGATTACATCGATTGGACGCCATTTTTCCACACTTGGGAGCTGCGCGGCGTCTACCCGAAGATCCTCGAACACGAAAAATACGGTGAGCAAGCGCGGCAGATCTTCGCCGAAGCCAACGCGCTCTTGGACCTGATCATCGAAAAGAAGCTGATCACCGCGCGTGGCGTGTATGGGCTGTTCCCGGCCAACGCCGTCGGAGACGACGTCGAGTTGTACGCGGATACCGCGCGCACGCAGGTGTTGGACCGCTTTCACTTCCTCCGTCAGCAAGCGCAGAAGAACCCCGGCGACACTTGCCGCTCCCTGAGTGACTTCATCGCGCCTCTCTCTGGCGGCCTACCCGATCACATCGGCGCGTTCGCGGTCACTACCGGCATCGGCTTGAAAGAACTGTGCGACGGCTTCCGGGCCAAGCAAGACGACTACAACGCGATCATGGCCGAGGCGATCGCCGATCGCTTGGCCGAAGCATTTGCCGAGTGCTTGCACCAAAGGGTGCGCGAAGAGTGGGGCTACGGCAAGGCCGAAGACCTGACCAAGGATCAACTAATCCAAGAAGAATACCGCGGCATTCGTCCCGCGGCCGGCTACCCCGCGTGCCCGGATCACACGGAAAAAGGCACGCTTTGGCGGCTGCTCGAGGTCGAGAAGAACACCGGCATGCTGATCACCGAGTCCTACGCCATGTGGCCCGGTTCGAGCGTGAGCGGCCTGTACTTCGCGCATCCCGAAGCGCGCTACTTTACGCTCGGCAAGATCGACCGCGATCAAGTGGCTGACTACCACACCCGCAAGGGCATGACCGTGGCCGAAGTCGAACGCTGGCTCGGCCCGAACCTCAACTACGACCCGGCCGGCTGAGCGACGGTCCCGCAGTCCAGTTCGGGAGTTTTTTTGATGGTCATTGCGCCAGGCAAGCTTGGCCGAGGAGGAAACATGAGTTGAAACCTCGAAAGTAACCCGGCGGGTAACCAGTCCCGCGCAGCAAAGGTTGGCCACCAGCTGGCAAGCGAGTCTTGCGTGGTCCTGCCGC
>DATEPG010000479.1:0-3642 GCA_035273265.1 Polyangiaceae bacterium | reverse complement strand
CTAGAGTCACCAAGTCGTGGATTAGCCACCCGACCGCGCCGCGTGGATCAGATCCCGCAGTTGCTCGGTTGACCCCATCGGCGAGGACAGATGGATGGCGGCATGACAATTGGGACATAGCGGACGAAGATCTGCGATCGGATCGACGGTATACTCACGCCCAATCGTGCTCAGCTGCCGAACGTGGTGCACGTGAATATAGTTGGCCGCAAAACTCCCATAGGTTTCGCGGAAGGACATCCCACACGCGAAGCATGCGTTGCCGTAGTGCTCGAGGCAACGTCGACGCGCGACGGGATTCCGTTCATATGCGTTCACCACGACGGTCTTCGATGCGCCCTCAAGTAGTTCCACGTCGCCCAGCATTTCGTCAGGGCCACATCCAGCGCCCGCACCGGTGCGCCGTGACCAAAGCTGTTCCAGGGCGTCGCCAATCTCAGCCGGGATACGCGTTCCGGACGCTTGGGGTGTCCAGTTCATTGAACCGAACGGTGTCCGCGCAAGCTCGTCGAACGTGATGACTGGTTGAACTGCGAGATGGTCGAAGGCCGCTTCGATGAAGAGGCCGGTCTCCCCCTCGGCGCTTCGAATCGGATCCCAATGCTCAGACTCGAATGGGGGAACAACCACAATCCCTGAGCCGACGATGCCCTTGGGTTCACTTCCCAAACGCATCAAGAAAACTCGCTCACCCGTCTGGATTCGTCTCGTCCTGCCACAACTCCAAGTCATCGCAACTGAACCTCGTTCTCTCAAAGTATCGAGGTCATCGGAGAGTTCGTCCCAGGCCCATCGGGTGGGGTTCCAAGTGAGGAGGTACATGGCGGTTGGAGGCCACGTGTATTTTAGCGACTGTGCCGCCGCAAGCCCAGTTGCTCCCGCGCCCAAAAAGCGGAGGGCTTGGCGGTAAATCGCCAAAAAAATACCCATCCCCCGCCCGAACGCGCATTGCGAAAATCGCAGAAGCTGCCGCGAACCAGCGTTTGCGTGCTACCCTTCAACTCGATGTCCGGCGAGGTTGCCGCCAAGGTTGAGCCACTTGCGACGCTTCACGCAGTCGATCGCAAAGGGCGCAGCGTCGATTTGGCGCCAGCGTGGCCGTTGCTCGATCGAGTACTCCGCGAATGGGACCCCGAGCGAATTCAACTTTTCGGAAGCCGCGCTCGGGGAGACGCTAATCCCGACAGCGACTGGGACATCCTGGTGGTGGTTCCCGAGGGTTCGTTGGTAGTAGCCGATCCCCTCGTGCCCTGGCGACTGCGGCGGGACTCGGGCGTCCGTGCCGACGTAGTCGTCTACTCCTCGCGTGAGTTCGAAGCAGAACGCTATGTGCCCAATACCCTAGCGTACGAGGCGGCTTCGGCCGGGGTCGCGCTGTATGAGCGCTGAACGCGTGATCGCGAACACTCTTCGACTCGCACAGGCCGATCTGGATGCAGCCGAGCTGCTTCACGCAGGAAAGAATCGGTACGCCGTCTATCACTGCGAGCAAGCCGCGGAGAAAATCATCAAGGCCGTTCTCACGTCCGAGGGAGTCCACGCCAATATCAAGCACCAGCTCGATGACATGGTGAAACAGGTCCCGGACGCCAATCCGCTGAAGCCGCTTCTGAAACAGATCGAGCACCTCGCCGCCTACGCGACGACGTATCGATACGCGACGACCAGCGGCAACATCAAGCCCTCGCCCGACGACAACGCGCTCAAAGCCGATATGGCCAGCGTCAACGCGGCCCTCTCGGCCGCTGCCACCTCGTTCGGCGTCGACCTGAGCAAACAGGACCAACCGGCCAGAACCGCCACAGCCCCGCGTTAGAGAATCGGTTCACTGTGCCGGACTCCCTGAGTCAGCTTACACGACTCGCCCTCGCCTCTGTTCGCCAACAGGTTGGCGACCAATTGCCGTAGCTAGCCAAGAAGTGGCCCTCAACGCGCTCCGGTGCCCGCGCGTTGGCAACGCGAACATGCTTCCACGCCCCGCGCTTGCACCCTTGCATAACGCGTACACGGTCGCCGTAGTCACTCCGAGCCCGCACGGTGACTTAACCGTTCCTCAGGTGCCGCGGCGTGACCCGCGGCGACGCCGCATTGTGCCTCGCGGACTGGGAACGGGTCGCTGTACGATCAGGACGGAAAGGGACATCATGTCAGTGCGCAGTGATTTTACGACGACGTGGTCGTAGCCGGGTGTTGTTTCGTCTGCGGCCGCGCGACGTCGCCGAACGTTACGTTCACTCGCCCACGGACCGGTGCACGCTCGTAGAGCTGACCCCGCGGACCTAGACTGTCCGTCCCCAACTCGCATGATCCGTACACGCTGCTAGACTTATCGGATGGCCTCAAAGCATGTAAACGAACCGCTCATCACGATTAACGCCATGGTCCAGATCGGCCCGTGGCTCATCGGTCCGGTAAACCACGGGGAGTGGCGGCACTGCGACCGCTGCGACACGTGGCACAAGGAAGTCTGGACCTGCACCATTGCGCCGGAGGTCGACGAGGCGGTTGTGGCTGAGCGGCTGCACGGCAAACGCATCTGGCTTATCGGCTCCGAGTGCGGCCCCAAGCTCGAAATGGCCGACGCGGCGGCGTGGAATGGACCGACGAAGGACCTCAAAAGCCGCATAGAGCTGGCCATCAAGGCCATCCACGTCATCCGGAGGGCGCAGGCTAGCGGGCAGAGCCATCCGTACCTCCAGTGGGTCGTCGAGAAGATGGAACCGCTCCTGAACGACGCGCTCACCAAGCATCAAAAGCGCGTCATGGGCAGCCATGTCAGCACGGTGAAGAACGCTCTCGACGCGCGCGAGCGCCGATTGCGTGACGAGGCCCAGGCTGAACGCGCCTAAGGTGCGCGAAAAGCCGAGGCGATCGACTTTGTTGAAACGGGTGGATTGGCGATCGACACGGTCACAGCGGCATGATTTACGTTTCGTTGGATGCAGAGTAGTCGGTTCGCCAGAAGCGCGTGTGTCGACTCGGCCTTTCGCGCTCTCTAGTTCTTGATGAGCGCCCTCAACATGGCCTCGCTCACCCGGATGCCGTTGCTCACACGCAAGTGCTGGAGTTCGCCCCGCTTGCACAGCGAATACACGGTGGCCGTGCTCACGTGCAGTCGCTCCGCAACTTCGCCAACGGTCAGCCACCGCTCCACTGAGTGCGTAACCACCGGGCTGACCCTCGGATCTTGCAGCACCGGTGCAGCAAACGGCGAGCTAACCGGTGCTATTCCGTGTAACGGCTGGACTCGGCCCCCACCCCCAACCCGAGCACTTCCAACGCTTTGCGAAAGCTTGCTACTCGCACCCAACCGCGTCTTGCTTGCTCCGGAGCCGTAGGTCAGTGGTTCGAATCCACTGGGGCGCGCTGATTCACTCCCCTGTTGAGCGCTGCACGCGCTCAACGTAAGAGCGCCGCTCGGATGCTCTCGAGAGCGCTCTCGATGTCGCCGACGACGAGGGATGACGCGATGCGAACGACGCGGTACCCGGCGCGCTTGAGCGCCGCATCCCGGCGCGCATCCCCGCGCTCGCGCTCGCCGTGATACGCACCATCGACCTCAATGACGAGCCGCTGCGCGGGCGCCAAGAAGTCCGCGATGAAGCGACCGAGCAAGGGCACTTGCCGGCGGACAACTACGCC